>DASZWK010000374.1:0-19625 GCA_035546235.1 Xanthobacteraceae bacterium
AGCGGGCGGGCACGATGTTGAGGTGGTTTGCGCCGCTTTTGGTCTTTGCCGCCAAGCCCGACGTGCTGGCGCGAGTCTTGGCTTTGGCGATTGCGGCGGGCGTCCTGGCCTTCGGAGTGTGGCTCCTCTCGCACATCGCTCTGACCTTTGATGCGCTGAAAAATCCATATATTGAAGCCGCTTACGGTGTGGTGCTCGCTTGTTTCTTTATCGGGGTCGGGACCGTGACCTGGCTCCGCGTTCGCCGCATGGCCGCGCCGAGGCACGGGAGTTCGCTGCTGTCCGCAGCCGAGCCACCGCCGCCGTTGGCGCCGGACGTGGTCGGACGGCGCGCCGACACCATTGCGAGGAAATGGTCGCGTGATGGCCAGCGCGCGCCGGCGCGCGCCGAGGCGCCGCCAATCACGCCGCCGATGCCCGGGCCGCCGCCGCGGCGCGAGCCGGAGGCGGACGCACGCCTGTCGCTTTTCGTCACTGGCCCGGCCTACAGCGGCAAGACGGCACTGATCGCAACGCTGGCGAATGCGACCGGCGCGAACGCCTCCGCTCGCAGCGACCTCGTGCGCCTGATCGATGCCGGAGCGGCCGAGGGCGACGCGAACCAGCTCGCCGTTCTGGCCGCCGCTGCGGCAGCCACCGACGGCATTCTGTTCGTGGTCGATCAGGACTTGCGCGCTCCCGAGCTCAAGGCGATCGCGCGGCTGATCACCGCCGGCAAACCGCTCTATGTCGTTCTCAACAAGGCGGACCAACTAACGGCGGCGGATCGCGACGCGGTGCTGTTGTCCATCCGCGCCAAGATGCCGAAGCAATTTGCGCCAAGTCACGTGATTTCCGTCGCCGTCGCGCCTTCGCCGGTCGAGCGCGAGGTCGAGGATGCGCGCGGCGCCGTGCGCGTCGAATTGCGGCGACCCGCAAGCGACGTCAAGGCGCTGATCAATCTCATCGGCCGTGAATTTCCCGCGAGCCCCGGGCGGGCGTTGAAGTTTGTGGTGGCGTGACATGGCCATGCAAGACGAAACGGTCCTGCCCGATACCATCGAAGCGCTGCGCCGCCTGTCCGCTGACTCGCGGCTGCGGCCGGCCGAGCGCGCGGCCATCGAAAAGGAGATGCGCGAGATCGAGGATTTTACCTCAAAGCTCGAAAACGGCAGGGTCGAGATCGCGGCGTTTGGAGAAGTCGGCTCGGGCAAGAGCGCGCTCCTTAATGCGCTCGCCGGTGAGACCATTTTTGCGGTTTCGGCCGAGCATGGCTCGACCGACAAGATCGCCAAGACCGGATTCAAGAACACCAAGCTGGTGCTGGTCGATACGCCGGGCATCAACGAAGCGGCGGGCGAACTGCACGGCAAGCTCGCCGAGGAAACAGTCCGCTACACCGACCTCGTGCTGTTTGTCGTGGACGGCGACCTCAACCGGGTTGAGCTCGACGCCTTCACCCAGTTCAGTGACCTGCACAAACCGATCGTGCTGGTCATCAACAAGGCCGATCTGCTCGGACCGGAGCAGATCAGGGAAATCACCGAGTCGATCCTGCGCAAGGTCGGCAACCGCATCGGCCCCGACGATATCGTGCTGGCCGCATCCGCGCCGCGCGAGAGCGAACGCGAGATCCACAAGGCCGACGGCACCATCGAGATCAGGCGGTTTCAGCCGAAACCAAAGATCGAGGCGCTTGAGGCGCGGATGCTCGAAGTGCTCGACCGCGAGGGCAAGGCGATCATCGCGCTCAACGCCAGCCTGTTCGCCTCCGAAGTCAGCGACCGCATCAAGGAGCTGAAGCAGCATGTTCGCGGCAAGGAAGTCACGCGCCTGATCTATTATTTCATGCTCGGCAAGGCGCTTGTGGTCGGCGCCAATCCGGTGCCGGTGTTCGACATCCTGGCCGGCATGGCGAGCGACGCGCTGATGGTGCAGCGCATCGGCGCGATTTACGGCACCGAGTTCTCGCTCAAGAGCGCGCAGAACATGGTCTTGGAAATTCTGCGCGCCTGGGGGCTGATGGCCGCGGCCGAATATGGGCTGCATCTCGCCGCTGATCTGCTGCGGACCGTTACCTTTGGCACGAGTACAGTCCTGACCGCCGTGCCGCAGGGGTTGGCCGCCGCCTGGAGCACCTACGTGGTCGGCAACGCCGCCAACATCTATTTCCGCGATGCCGGGTGGAGCGGCCGCTCAGCAAAGGACATCGTCAAGGACATCCTCTCCGGTGCCGAGAAGGACAAGACGAGCATTCTCGAGCCGATCCGGGACCAACTGATGGCCAAGTTCGGCCGCGCCAAGAATTGACGTCCACTGCCGAGAAGCAGAAGAAAGAGACAAAGGCATGATCGGCAGACTCAATCACGTCGCCATCGCGGTGCGCGACCTCGACAAGGCGGCCGCGGTGTACCGCGGCGTGCTCGGTGCTGAGGTGTCCGCTGCAATGCCACAGCCGGAGCATGGCGTGACCACAGTGTTCGTTACCCTGCCGAATACGAAGATCGAGCTGCTTGCTCCCCTCGGCGAGGCTTCGCCTATTGGGAAATTCCTGGAGCGGAACCCGGATGGCGGCATGCATCACCTCTGCTACGAGGTCGATGACATTCGGGCGGCGCGCGACGTGTTGCGTGCGGCCGGGATGCGGGTGCTCGGCGATGGCGAGCCAAAGACCGGCGCGCACGGCAAACCGGTGCTGTTCCTGCACCCCAAGGACTTCTCCGGCACGCTTGTCGAACTCGAGCAGGGTTGAGAGGCCGAATGTCGACCACCACCGCAGCGGCGGTTTTTTTCCTGATCTGGTGGGTGACCCTGTTCGCCGTGCTGCCGTGGGGCGTGCGCAGCCAGCAGGAGAGCGGCGAGGTCGTGCCGGGAACCGATCCCGGGGCACCGCTCGTGCCAAGGCTCGGTCGCAAGCTGATCTGGACGACGCTCGTTACCTGTGTGGTTTTTGGCGTCCTCTATGTTGTCTTTACAGACCAGCTGGTGACGCTGGACCAAATTCTAAAGCCGCTTGGACTGCAATTTCACACCAAATATTGAGTTATATCAATAGTTCATGAGTTTTTCTTATTGCGGATCGTGCCGCCCCTATGGCCGTAACAAAAAGAAAGGCAGGGTCGAAGCCCTGCCTTAATACATTCCACGTCCGGGCCTTCATCCGCACCTATTTGGAGAATTTGTTATGGTGGGGCGGCGGCGTTGGGTTCGCGCTCTGAAGGCCATCCTCCCAAGACTTGGACCGCTATCCCGAGATGATCGCGTTCAAGCTCGCGACATGGGGATAGCTGCCTAGTCGTAATGGAGTTTGGTAGACTTGTCATCAGTTTGGACGCATCCCAAACAAAAAAATCCGGCCACATCTGCGCTGTTCCAATTTTGGAACACGGCGCGCTTGTGTTTGCCGCGCCGTTGCGGCTTGACTGCCGGGCCAGACCGATTCCGGAACGCCGATGACCTCCATGCGCCTGTCCCGTTTCTTCCTGCCGAGCCTGCGTGAGACACCCAAGGAGGCCGAGATCGCCTCCCACCGCCTGATGTTGCGAGCCGGCATGATCCGCCAGGAGGCCGCGGGGATCTACGCCTGGCTGCCGCTTGGTTTCCGCGTGCTCAAGAAGATCGAGCAGATCGTGCGCGAGGAGCAGGACCGCGCCGGGGCGATCGAGCTCCTGATGCCCACCCTGCAACTCGCCGATCTGTGGCGCGAAAGCGGCCGGTACGATGCCTACGGTCCGGAAATGCTGCGGATCAAGGACCGTCACGAGCGTGAACTGCTCTATGGGCCGACCAACGAGGACATGATCACGGAGATTTTCCGCGCCTCGGTCCGCTCTTATCGCGACTTGCCGATGAACCTCTATCACATCCAATGGAAGTTCCGCGACGAACAGCGGCCGCGGTTCGGCGTCATGCGCGGACGCGAGTTCCTGATGAAGGATGCCTACTCGTTCGATGTCGACGAGGCGGCGGCGCGGCTGTCCTATAACAAGATGTTTGTCGCCTATCTGCGCACCTTCGCCCGCATGGGGCTCAAGGCTATCCCGATGCGGGCCGAGACCGGTCCGATCGGCGGCGACCTGTCCCATGAATTCCTGATCTTGGCGGAGACCGGCGAGTCCGGCGTATTCTGTAACAAGGATGTTCTCGATCTGCCGATCCCGGGCGCGGACGTGGATTATGACGGCGACCTGTCGCCGATCATCCGGCAATGGACGAACCTCTACGCCGCGACCCAGGACGTGCATGACCAAGCCCGCTTCGAGCGCGAAGTGCCGCCGGACAAGCGGCTCCAAACCCGTGGCATCGAGGTTGGCCAGATCTTCTATTTCGGTACCAAGTATTCGGTGCCGATGAAGGCGGTGGTGTCAGGCCCGGACGGCGTCGAGCGCCCGATCCATGGCGGCTCCTATGGCGTCGGCGTGTCGCGGCTTGCCGGCGCGATCATCGAGGCCTTCCATGACGAGGCGGGCATCAAGTGGCCGGAGGCCGTCGCCCCGTTCCGGGTCATCATCCTCAATCTCAAGCAGGGCGGGGCCGATACCGATCCCGCTTGCGAAGGGCTTTATGCCGCGCTGTCGGCGAAGGGCATCGACACGCTCTACCATGACCTTGACGAGCGGCCGGGCGCGAAATTCGCCACTGCCGACCTGATCGGCATTCCCTGGCAGATTCTGGTCGGGCCACGGAGCCTCGCCGAGGGCAAAGTCGAGGTCAAACGGCGCGCCGACGGGGCGCGGGAAACGATTCCGCCGGCCGAGGTGCTGGCCCGGTTCGGCGCATGAATAGAAGGCGCATGAATAGAAACTGTGCGCTGCGGCGTTGCGAACCAGCGATTCCTGGCTTGAAAGCGCCAGAATCGTGTGAAACTCCGGCAGTTCGCGGGGACCGATAGCCGAATGTCCGATCCGACCGGCACTCACGCCTTTGCTCCGTTCGAGTGGATGCTGTCGCTGCGCTATCTGCGGGCGCGGCGCAAAGAAGGATTCATCTCCGTCATCGCCGGCTTTTCGTTTCTCGGTATCATGCTGGGCGTGGCCACCCTGATCATCGTCATGGCGGTGATGAATGGCTTTCGCCAGGAATTGCTCGAGAAAATTCTCGGGCTGAACGGCCACCTGCTGATCCAGCCGCTAGAGCGCCCGCTCACTGATTGGGCGGCGGTCGCCGATCGCGTCTCGAAGGTGCCGGGGGTGCGGCTTGCGGCGCCGATCGTCGAAGGCCAGGCGCTGGCCTCGTCACCGTTCAACGCGTCCGGCGTGCTGGTGCGCGGCATCCGTGCCGCCGACCTCGGCAAGCTTGGCTCGATAGCCAACAACATCAAGCAGGGTACGCTCGAGGGCTTCGATCACGGCCAGGGACTCGCAATCGGCAGCCGCCTCGCCGAACAATTGTCGCTGCGTGCCGGCGACAACATCACGCTGGTCGCGCCACGCGGCGCCGTGACCCCGATGGGGACGACGCCACGGATCAAGACCTACAAGGTGGCCGCCATCTTTACGATCGGCATGTCGGAATATGACGCTGCGTTCGTCTTCATGCCGCTGCAGGAGGCGCAGGCCTATTTCAACCGCAACGGCGACGTGACCGCGATCGAGGTCTATACCGACGCTCCGGATCGGATCGACGAATTCCGCAAGCTCGTCGGCGATGCGGCCGCGCGGCCGATCTACATGATCGACTGGCGGCAACGTAACGCCACGTTCTTCAATGCGCTTCAGGTCGAGCGCAACGTCATGTTCTTGATCCTGACGCTGATCGTGCTGGTGGCGGCGCTCAACATCGTGTCCGGCCTGATCATGCTGGTGAAGGATAAGGGCAGCGACATCGCCATCCTGCGCACGATGGGCGCGAGCCAAGGCGCGATCATGCGCATTTTCCTGATTACCGGATCGTCGATCGGTGTCGTCGGCACCTTGGCGGGCTTCCTGCTCGGCACCATCGTTTGTCTCAACATCGATTCGATCCGGCGCTTCCTCGCTTGGCTCACGCACACCGACCTGTTCAATCCGGAGCTCTATTTTCTGTCCAAACTGCCGGCCGACATGAATTTCCGCGAGACCGCGGCGGTTGTGGTAATGGCGCTTGGACTGTCGTTACTGGCGACGCTTTACCCGTCCTGGCGCGCGGCCCGGCTCGATCCGGTCGAAGCGCTCCGCTACGAGTGATCAGGCGCGATGGACGAGAAAACCGCGATCACCGATACCCCGGCGCCGGCCGCGCCCGGCGAGGAGCAGCGTCCGTTCGTCTTTCTCCACGCCATCAGCCGCAAATTCCATCAGGGCGATTCCACGCTCGACGTGCTGCGAGGCGCGGAGCTTGCGGTGTGGCCCGGTCAATCGGTGGCGCTGGTGGCACCATCGGGCGCCGGCAAATCGACGCTCTTGCATATCGCCGGCCTGCTCGAACATCCCGACGCCGGCGAGGTGTATGTGGATGGTGTCGCCACGACGCATCTGAGCGATATCGAGCGCACCCGTATCCGCCGCAGCGATATCGGCTTCGTGTATCAGTTTCATCATCTGCTGCCGGAATTTTCCGCGTTGGAGAACGTGATGCTGCCGCAGATGATCCGCGGTCTGTCGCGCAGGGAGGCAAGTGACCGCGCGACCGAACTCTTGACCTATCTGGGGCTGAAAGAGCGCCTCACGCACCGGCCGACCGAACTCTCCGGCGGCGAGCAGCAGCGCGTCGCCATCGCCCGCGCGGTCGCCAATGCGCCGCGCCTGTTATTGGCCGATGAGCCCACCGGTAATCTCGACGTCAATACAGCCAGTCATGTGTTCGGCGCGCTCACGCAACTGGTTCGAGCCTCCGGCCTTGCCGCCGTGATCGCGACGCACAATCTCGACCTTGCCGCGCAAATGGACCGGCGCGTCACTATCCGTGACGGTTTGGTGGTCGAACTCAGCTAAGGCGGGACGCGCGCTCGATGTACCGAGCGGTCAGTCGTACCGATAGTACCGACGATGCCGGTGATAATAGCCTGAGCCGCCGTTACCGCCGGTATATTGTGTGTTGCGGTTACAGAAGCCGCCATTGCCGCTGAGCGCCGCCATGCACTGTTGGTAGGTCGAGAAGCCGCAATTCTCGCCACCGCCCATCTTGCCGCCGTATTGCGCGCACCACGGATAGTTTTGCGCATTGGCGCTGCCGCCTGTGAGGGCCGCTACACCGAGTAGAATTCCGAGTGTGATCAGTGAACGTTTCATTGTCGCCTCCAGATTGGGGGTTGCCTTGTTTCTCTCAGTAAACGTCAATCGCCTTCATGGTGCCGATAGTGCCGCCGACGATGCGACGCCCCGCGCCCGCGCGCGGCGGACGGAACATATTGCGTATTGCGATCGCAGGAGCCGCCGATGCCGCTCACGGTGGCCAGGCATTGCTGAAAGGTCGTGAACCCGCAGTTGGTGCCGCCTTCCCCGAAGGGCGAGCCGTAATTGGCGCACCACGGATAGTTCTGCGCCTCGGCGCGCGGACTGAAAGCCGCCATGGCGGCGCAAATGCCAATCGTCGTGAACCAGAATTTCATGGCGGGTCTCCGCGGCGCATGCAACCCCGTGCCGTTAACACCGAGGTGGGCGCATTAGTCCGCCGGTATGTACTTTCGACACCACACAGTCCCGTGAGCGGAAAATGCTTGGCGCGGCGTCGCGCCGCTAAAGCAACGAGGCCGCCCGCAGGCGGCCTCGTGCGAATTCCCGGCCCACTACCAGCAACGCACGCAGCGGCAGTGCAGACCACCGTATGGACCACGCCAGCACCGGCGAACCCATCCCGGACCGCACCATGGACCCCACATGCCGTTGCAGGCCGCCTCCTTCACCAGCGGTGTGAAGTTGTGCGCCTGACCTTGCAAGTTTCCAGCGCCAGGCGCCTGCGTCTGCGCGCCGGCACTCAACGCCGTCACACCCAGCACCAGCGCGGCGGCCGTCAAAGTCAGAAAGGTTTTCCGCATAAGCTCCTCCTCCTCGATTGTGCCAAAACCAATGATGGAACGAAGCATCTGCCCCCGGTTAAAGTTTACAGCGTTTCCTGATTCTCCGGCAGATCGCACTGTGAATATCAGGCTGGGCGGAGCGGCGAACTGCCTCCCATTTCTATGCTGAACCGATCCCTAAACGGCCCTCCATCGGCGACTTGACAAACTAGAACAAAACAGGAACAATACCGCCTCGATTGGATAGGGGAGCTGATCATGTTGCGCGCTGTATTCGAGGAGGCGCTGGCACTTGCCTCCATTAGCTTGTTTTTGGCGACGATTGCGGTTTGGGCGCAGGTGCTTGGCGTCGTTTGAGGATTAGAGGGACGATGCGCGGTCGCGTGCCGGCTTGCGAATAAAGATTCTGTGCGCGGTCTGCGCCGCCAGGGCCGCGATGATGGACAGCGGCGCTTGCGATCCGCCATGCTCGCCAGTGCCAGAATCGCCGGCTCGCTCATGCGGCGGTTCGATCGCAACGCACATCTCACGATAGGCCCATGGCTGACAGGCTTAAAACTGGCGCGACCGAGCCTCGTTTTGTCCATCTGCATGTCCACTCGTCCTACTCGCTGCTTGAGGGCGCGCTGACCGTTGCGCGGCTCGCGGAACTTGCGAAAAAGGATCGGCAGCCGGCGTTGGCGCTGACCGACACCGACAACATGTTCGGCGCGCTGGAGTTTTCCGAAAAGCTTGCCGGCGGCGGCATTCAGCCCATCGTCGGCTGCACGCTCGCGGTAGATTTCGCCGATCAGGAAAAGCGAAGCGGTCCGGGCGGCACGGCGCCCGGCGAACATTTCACGCGCATCGTGCTGCTCGCGGCGCGGCAGGAGGGCTACCGCAGTCTGATGCGGCTGTGTTCGCGGGCCTATCTCGAAACCGAGCCGCAACAGCGCCCGCACATCCGCCTCGATTGGCTCGATGGCGAAACCGCGGGCCTGATCGCGCTGTCCGGCGGGCCGGGCGGTCCGCTCGATGCGGCGTTCGCCGGCGGCCAGGATGCGCTCGCCCAATCGCGCTCCGAGACGCTGCAACGTCTGTTCGGCGATCGGCTGTACCTTGAATTGCAGCGCCACGGCACCCCAGGCGAGCGCGCCATCGAAGCGCCGCTCATCGAACTTGCGTACGCGCGCGGCATTCCGCTTGTGGCAACCAATGAGCCGTTCTTCGCCACGCGCGAGGACTACGAGGCCCATGATGCATTGCTCTGCATCGCCGAAGGCCGGCTTGTCGCTGACGCGGAACGGCGTCAGTTGACGCCGGAGCACCGGTTCAAGAGCCGCGCCGAAATGGCGGCGCTGTTCGCCGATTTGCCGGAGGCGCTGTCCTCGACTGTCGAGATTGCCGAACGCTGCGCGTTCCGGCCGCGCACCCAGGCGCCGATTCTGCCGCGATTTTCCGGCGGGCGGCGCGACGACGAGACTGTCGGCAACGAGGAGCCGGAGGCGCTTTGTCAGGCCGCCCGCGCCGGCTTGGCCGCGCGGCTGAAGAAACACGGACCGGCGCACGGCCACACCCCGGACACCTACAGCGAGCGCCTTGAATACGAGCTCGGCGTAATCGTGAAGATGAAATACGCCGGCTACTTCTTGATCGTCGCCGATTTCATCCAATGGGCGAAAGCACAGGGAATTCCGGTCGGGCCCGGCCGCGGTTCGGGCGCCGGATCGTTGGTTGCCTATGCGCTGACCATCACCGATCTCGATCCGATCCGCTTCGGGCTCATTTTTGAGCGCTTCCTCAATCCCGAGCGCATCTCGATGCCGGACTTCGACGTCGATTTCTGCCAGGAGCGGCGCGACGAGGTGGTCCAGTACGTGCAGCAACGATATGGCAGCGAATGTGTCGCCCAGATCATCACCTTCGGCACGCTGCAGGCGCGCGGCGTGCTGCGCGACGTCGGCCGTGTGCTGCAGATGCCGTATGGGCAGGTCGACCGGCTATGCAAGCTGGTGCCGCAGAATCCGGCCAACCCGGTCACGCTGAAGCGCGCGATCGATGACGAGCCGCGGCTGCAAGCCGAGCGCGATCGCGATCCGCTGATTGCGCGCGCGTTCGATATGGCCCAGAAGCTCGAGGGTCTGCACCGCCATGCGTCCACGCACGCGGCAGGCGTCGTGATCGGCGATCGGCCGCTGAACGAACTGGTGCCGCTCTATCGCGACCCGAAATCGCTGATGCCGGTGACCCAGTTCAACATGAAATGGGTCGAACCCGCGGGCCTGGTGAAATTCGATTTTCTCGGGCTGACCACGCTCACCATCCTCGACCGCGCGATCAAGCTGGTGCGGCGTCGCGGCATTGATCTCGATCTGGCCAAGGTGCCGCTCGACGACACGAAGACCTACGATACGCTGGCGCGCGGCGAGACGGTCGGTGTGTTCCAGGTGGAAAGTGCGGGTATGCGGCGGGCGCTGGTCGACATGCGTCCGGACCGTTTCGAGGATTTGATCGTGCTGGTGGCGCTCTATCGGCCGGGACCGATGGCCAATATCCCGACCTATTGCGCGCGCAAGATCGGACACGAGCGGGTCGATTACCTGCATCCCAAGCTCGAGCCGATTCTCGTCGATACATTTGGCATCATCACCTATCAGGAACAGGTGATGAAGATCGCGCAGGATCTGGCCGGTTATTCGCTCGGCGAAGCCGATCTGCTGCGCCGTGCGATGGGAAAAAAGATTCGCTCGGAGATGGAGAAACAGCGCGAGCGATTTCTCAGCGGCGCCATCGAACGCGGCATCGGCAGGGGCGACGCCGAGGCTATCTTCGAGGCGTGCGCGAAGTTCGCCGATTACGGCTTCAACAAATCGCACTCGGCGCCTTATGCGCTGCTGACCTATCACACCGCCTATATGAAGGCGAATTACCCGGTCGAGTTCTTGGCCGCGTCGATGACGCTTGCCATGGGCAACACCGACAAGCTCGCCGAGTTTCGTGCCGAGGCGGAGCGGCTCGGCATCAAGGTCGAACCGCCCTCGGTTAACCGCTCGGGAGAGGAATTCGACGTCGATGGCAACGTCATCTACTACGCGCTGGCGGCGTTGCGCGGCGTCGGCCGCCAGACGGTTCAAACCATCGTAGCGGCGCGCGGCGAGCGGCCGTTTAGCGACCTCGCCGATTTCGCCGGCCGCGTCAGCCCGCGGGCGCTCAACAAGCGGGTGCTGGAAAGTCTGGCCGCAGCGGGGGCGTTCGATGCCTTCGAGCGCAATCGTGCGCGGGTGTTCGCCGCCATCGATACGGTGCTGGCGACGGCGCAACGAACGCAGGAAAACGCGGCTCGCGGCCAATCCGAGCTGTTCGCCGGTCCCGCCGCACCCGAACCGGTGATGTTGCCAGCGCTCGAAGCGTGGCTGCCGGCCGAACGGCTGCAGCGCGAGTTCGACGCGGTGGGATTCTTTCTCTCCGGTCACCCGCTCGACGATTATGCGGCGGCGCTCAAGCGGCTGCGCGTGCAGTCATGGGCGGAATTCTCCCGCGCCGTGAAAGCCGGCGCCGGGGCGGGGCGCGTCGCCGGCACGGTGGTGGCGCGTACAGAACGGCGCACGCGCAACGGCACCAAGATGGGCATCATCGGCCTGTCGGACCCCAGCGGACACTACGAGGCGGTGCTGTTCGCGGAGGGCTTGGCGCAGTATCGCGACCTGCTGGAACCGGGCACGGCGGTTCTTCTCTTTCTCACCGCGGAGGTTCAGGCCGAAGAGGTGCGGGCGCGCATTCAGTCGGTCGAGCCGCTGGATGCCGCGGCATCGAAGATGCAGATGGGTTTGCGCGTATTTTTGCGCAACGAAGAGCCGATTGCCGGCGTGGCGCGGCGCCTCGAACCGGCGCGCAACGGCACAGTTCAAAACGGAGCGGAAGCTGCCGCCGGTGAAGTCAGCATGGTGCTGATGCTGGGCAACGGCAGTGAGGTCGAGGTCAAGCTGCCAGGGCGCTTTAAGGTGTCGCCGCAGATCGCCGGCGCCATCAAGGCGGTGACCGGCGTGGTGACGGTCGAGGCGCTGTAGCGGGAAACGCCCGGCGTCATTCAGCGCCAGCGCGCGCGGCCGCCCGGAAGCTATACGGCGATCCCTCGCGGGGCGGTGAGCAACGAGGTTTGCTGCATGGTCTGCGTGGCGCCGACCGGCCCGGGCGCCCCGGCATCCGCCAGCGGAGCACCCGCGGGCGCATAGGAGGCCATCGCCTGAGCAAGCTGCGCCGCCGCGGCGGGCGCCGTCGGTGGCTGACTGGCGATGCCGGCCGTCTGCCATTCGGATCCGACCTGTCCCATCGACCCAGCCGAGGTGATCGTGTTGTGGGCGATATCGTAATACTCAAATGCACCGGTGTTGCTGTTGCGCATCAACATGTCGGTCTCGCCGGCACCGCTCGACAGGTCGCCGAAACCCGCGACCTGCCATTCCAGGCCGACCTGTCCCATCGATCCCGCCGCGGTAATTGTGTTGTGGCTGATATCGTAAAACTCAAACGCGCCGGTGTTGCTGTTGCGCATCAGCATGTCGGTCTCATTGGCGTTGCCAGAGAAATCGCCAAAGCCCGCGATCTGCCATTCCAGGCCGACTTGCCCCATCGGCCCGGCTGATGTGATGGTGTTATTGCCGATGTCGTAGACTTCAAATTTCCCATTATTGCTGTTGCGCAGCAGCATGTCGGTTTCGTTGGCGTGCCCGGAAAAGTCGCCGAAACCGGCGACCGTCCATTCCATTCCGACCTGGCCCATGGGTGCAGCGAATGTGATGGTGTTGTTGCTGATATCGTAGACTTCGAAATCGCCATTATTGCTGTCGCGCATCAGCATGTCGGTCTCGTTGGCGCGCGTCGAGAAGTCGCCAAAGCCGGCCACCGACCATTCCAAGCCGACTTGCCCCATCGGGGCCGCAGACACGATCTGATTGTTGCGGATGTCGTAGACTTCGAACGCGCCGCTGTTGCTGTTGCGCGCCAGCATGTCGCTGGTGTCGGTGCCGGAGAAATCGCCAAGTCCGGCCACCTGCCATTCCACGCCGATCTGACCCAGCGGCGCCGCCGTCAGTATCTCGTTGCTGCCGATGCCATAGATTTCATAGTCGCCGTTATTGCCGTTGCGCATGATCATGTCGGCGGTCTGACCGATCGTCGTCGCCGTAAAAGTCGAGGGCGATGACCATGCGCCCGCCGTGGCGTCGAACACTTCCGCCTGCAACGTATCGGTGTCGGCGCCGCCGCCGCCCACGTATTGAACGCTGCCCAGGTTCGCCGCACTGACCTGGAACCATTGTCCGGCGGCTTCGACCGTGCTTCCCACGACGAAATGGCCGCCGTCGCCGCCGCTATCGAGGAATTGATAGGCGGTGATGGTGTCGCCGTCCGGATTCGAAACGGTCAGTTCCGACGATATCGCAATCGACTGCCCCTCGTGGACGGAGAAACTCGTGCCGCTCACGCTCGCCGCAACTGGCGCCTGGCCGAAGCCAATGACATTGAGCGCTTCGATGTCGAAGCTCGTCAGGTTTGTCGTCTGAGGGGTGATCGGAACGTGAAGCGGGTCGTTAGTGAGATTTGTAAACAACGTGTAGTCGAAGCTGGTCGCGAAATCGGCGAGGTCGGTCGCGCCATCATTGAGCGAAAAGTAGGCGGCATCGCCGCCGGTCCACTGATAGCTGCCCTGCGAGCCGAAGCGGAACAGATCGGCGATCGTCGGTGCACCCGCATAGAAATCCGTGATCCAGCCCAGCGCGTGCGCAATCTCGGTCAGCGCGAGTCCCAGGAAGTTCGAATTTGACGGGTCGGTGTCGTTGAAGCCGATCGAGCCGTCGATAGTGCTGTTGCTGCCGGTATAGACGCCGAGCGCTTTTTCCTGCGCGCTGCCGACGAAAAAGCTGTTGGCGGTCCCGGGGAAGCCTGAGGTGTTGGACGGCAGCGACGCGACCGCGGTTTGCTGGTCGCTCAAGGTCGCATTGGCGCTCAGCCAGTTTTTAACCGTCGCGTAGCTGACAGTCGTCGAGTTCTCGGTTCCGCCGATCGAGCTGATGCCGTTGTTGGCCGTGGTCAGGTCGGAGTCCGCCTGGCCGTCAAAAGTTCCCCAGCCATAGGTGATGTTGACGGTATAATTGCCCAAAAAATCCTGGTCGAAGATGTTGGCTGCCGCCTGAATCGCAGCGGTAAATCCGGCCGGTGCGGAACTGGCGCTGCTGTCGGCAATAAGATTGATATTCATCGCTTTCCGTCTCTCCGGGGGGGCGCTCAGGCGCGCCGCCCCGATAGTGATGGCCGGCCACCGTCTAGCACGAAAATGTGGAACGGCTAGACCCGTTCCGGATAAAAGTGGGCCGCGGGCGGGGGATGAGATTATGCTTACGCAAAGAGCAAGATCGTGCCCGGCTTTGAAGCGCCATGGCGCGTTGAATCGTTGCGTGCGGCAAAGCTTCTCGTGGCCTCTCTCAGGACCTTACCACTCCAATGACTGACGCCTCCCACCGTCCGCTACGCATCACCATCATCGGCGCCGGTATTGGCGGCTTGGCCGCGGCTGTGGCGCTGCGGCAGCGTGGCTTCGAGGTGGCGCTTTACGAACGTGTCACAAAGCTTGAAGAGGCCGGCGCCGGGCTGCAGATCGGGCCGAACAGCGTCAAGGTCCTGCGGGCTCTCGGCCTCGAACACGAGCTGATGCGCTGTGCGTTCGAGCCGCTCAGCATCATGTCGATTACCTATGATGAAGGCCGGCTGCGTTTTCGCGAACCGCTCAAGGCGGTGGCGCGCGAAAAATACGGCGCGCCCTATATGACGGCGCACCGCGCCGATCTGCACAATGTTCTGCGCCGCGCCGCGGGCGACGCGCGGCTTCATCTTGGGGCGCATTGCATCGGTGCCGACACCATCGGGCGAACCGCGGTGGCGCGCTTCGCCGACGGCAGCGAGGCCGAAGCCGACGTCGTGGTCGCCGCCGACGGCATCCGTTCGGCCATCCGCGCGCAGCATTTTGGCGCCGACGCGCCGCGCTTTACCGAGATGATGGCATGGCGCGCGATCGTGCCGATGGAATGCGTGCCGATGCGGGTCGGGCCGGGCAACAGCGTCGCGCTCGAACGCGGCGAATATTTCGGCTGGATCGGACCGGACGGTCACGTCATTTGCTATCCGATCGGCGTCAAAGGCGACCGGCTCAATATCTTCGGCGGCCACTACACCAAGGACTGGGTCGAGGAATCCTGGTCGGTGCCGTCGAGCCGCGAAGAACTGCTCGCCGCCAAGGCCGGATGGAACGAGGCTTTGCTCGACATGTTCCGGCACGTCGAACACGTGTTCAAATGGGGCATCTACGATCGCGATCCGCTGCCGCACTGGACCGCCGGCCGGCTCACGCTGCTTGGCGACGCCGCGCATCCGACCATGCCGACCTTGGCGCAGGGGGCCAACATGGCGATCGAGGATGGCTACGTGCTGGCGCGCGCGCTCGCGCGCCACGGCGATGATGTCGCCACCGCGCTCGATGCCTATCCGGCCGAGCGCAAGCCGCGCACCGACTGGGTGACGCTGAAATCGCGCGAGCAATTTGCCAACAACCGCAAAATCCCGCCGCCGCCCTTCGTCGATCGCACCTGGTTGTTCGTCAACGACGTGGTGCGTGAGGACGCGGTACGCGCTCCGGCGTAGCGCGACGATCTAACTCTTCGAGGTCAAACCGGCGGCGCGCGCCACCTCCGACCAGCGGCTCTGCTCGCTCTTGATGTAGGCGCCGAACTGCTCCGGTCCGAGGTAGTGCGAATCGTAGCCCTGCTTGACGAGAGCCTTCTGCGCATCCGGATTCTGCAGCGCCTTGTCGGCGGCGGTCGTGAGTTTTTCAACGATCGCCTTCGGCAGGCCCGCAGGCCCCATGAGTCCGAGCCAGAGACCGGTATCGAAATTGGGCATTCCGGCCTCCGCCATGGTCGGAACGTTGGGCAGCGCGCTGCTGCGTTTGGTACCGGCCGTTCCCAGCGCCACGAGCTTGCCCGCGCTGAGCTGGCCGATGACCGAGGAGGCGGGCGCGAACACCATCGTGACCCGGCCTGCGATCACGTCGGTGACTGCCTGCGGGCTGCCAGGATACGGCACATGCAGGAGCTCAATCCCGGCGCGTTGTGCGAACAGCACGCCGGCGAGGTGCAAGATCGTGCCGGCGCCGACCGAAGCAAAGGAGAGTTTGCCCGGCTTCGACTTGGCCAAGGCGATCAGTTCGGAAAGGTTATGAACGCCGACGCTCGGACTCACCACGAGCACGAGGGCGACGCTGCCCAGGAGCGCGATCGGCGAAAAGTCTTTGAGCAATGTCGCGGACCGGCTCGGATGGGTGATCTCGTCGGTCAGCGTCGACAGCGTGGGAAGAAACAGCGTGTAGCCGTCCTTCGCGGCGTGGGCGACGTATTCGGCGGCGATGCTCGATCCGGCCCCCGGCTTGTTCTCGACGACGATCTGTTGGCCGAGCGTCGGATCGGCGGCCTTGGCGAAGATTCGTGCGATGACGTCGGAGGTCGCGCCCGCCGTGAAACCGACGATGAGATGCACCGGACGCGACGGATAACTTTCTGCCGCCCACGCCATAGCGGGCGCCGACACGGCGGCGAGGCTGAGCAGGGACATGGTCCTTCGATCGATGAGAGGCATTGTTGTTCTCCTTGAAATTGCTGCAACGCGCGCCCCGCGCCCTTTCCTGGAAGGCCGGAAATTTTCCGGCTATGCGGCCAACAACCGGCGGCCGCCGCGTTTATGTAACTCGGCCGGAGGCGCCTTGGCTTGCGACATACTCGCCACCGCGAACGCCGCGCCCGTGGCGGCGCCGGCGCACATGCGCTACGCGAGGCCTGTTCTAAATTTTCATCCCGGCGTCCTTCATGACTTTGGACCACCGGGTAATCTCGCTCTTCACGAACGCGGCGAACTGATCGGGCCCCATGTCTTCGGGGACGAAGCCCTGCTTGTGCAGGAGTTCGACGGCTTCCGGAGTGTGCATGCCTTTATTGGCCGCGGCCGCGATCTTGTCGACGATCGGCCGCGGCGTGCCCGCCGGCGCCATCAGCCCGAACCACAGCGGCGTGTTGAAATCGGGGACGCCGGCTTCCGCCATGGTCGGCAGGTTCGGCAGCAAATCCGATCGCTTATCGGCCGCGATGGCGAGCGGCCGCACCTGTCCTGCCGCGATCTGGCCGAGCACCGAGGACGCAATGGCGAAATTCATGGCCACCCGGCCGGCCATGAGGTCGATGATGACCTGCGGACTGCCGGGGTAGGGCACCTGAACCAGTTTGACGCCGGTGCGCTGCGCATACAGCTCGCCGCACAGATCGGGCAGGCTGCCGGGACCGACGGTGCCGAACAGGATCTGCCCGGGTTTCGACTTCGCGAGCTTGGTGAAGTCGGCGACGCTGTGTACGTCGAGCTTGGGATCGACCACCATCACGATCGCGCCGGTTGCCAGAAGCGCCACCGGAGCGAAGTCCTTGATCGTATCGAACGGTTCTTCCGGATGCGCGACCTTGTTGGTGACGGTCGACAGTGGACACAGAAACAGCGTGTAGCCGTCCTTGGCGGCGTGCGCGACGTAAGCTCCGCCGATGCTGCCTGCGGCCCCCGGCTTGTTGTCCACGACCACGTCGCGGCCGAGGATCTGTCCGGCTTCCTTGGCAAAGATACGCCCCGAAATGTCGGATGAAGAGCCAGGCGTAAAGCCCACGACGAGATGAATTGACCGGGACGGGAAATTGTCGGCGGCGAGCGCCGGGCCCGGCGCCGCGAGCGCCGCAAGGCTGAGGAGCGACATTGTTCTGCGGTCGATAACAGTCATTATTGATCTCCACTTTCTTTGTGGGCGCCGGATTTTCCTTGTGGCGCCGGAATTTGAGCGGTGGCGTTGCCGCTCAGCTCGCCTTGATGTCGGCGAACTTGATCACCTTGGCCCATTTGTCGACTTCGGCGGCGATGAATTTATCGAGTTCAGCGGTGGTCATGGGCGCCGGATCGGCGCCGAGCGTCTCGAACTTCGGTTTCATCGCCGGATCGTTGAGGACGGCGTTGATGTCGTTGTGCAGCTTGTCGGCAATTGCTGCCGGTGTTCCTTTCGGCGCCGCGATGCCGTGCCAGATGTCGGCCTGGTAGCCCGGCACGAACTGGGCAATCGGCGGCACGCCGGGCAGCGCATCCGAGGGCTTGGCGCCGCTCACGCCGAGCGCGCGTACCTTGCCGCCGCGGATGAAGCCGATGATCAGCGGCACCGGCAGAAAGGCCAGTTGCACCTGGCCGCTCAGCATGTCGGGCATGAAGTTGGAATGATACGGCACATGCACGAGCTTGGTGCCGGCCATCATGTTGAACAGCTCGGCCGACATGTTGGGGGCGGTGCCATAGCCGTAGGATGCATAGTTGAGTTTGCCCGGATTGGCTTTGGCGTAGGCAATGAACTCCGGCATGGTCTTGGCCGGCACCGACAGATTCACCACCAGCACATTGGCCGATGTAATGGTGCGGGCAATCGGCAAAAGGTCGCGCGTGAAAACGAGGCCCGGATTCTTGTCTTTGTAGAGCGTCTGGTTGACCGCGTTGGTGACGGTCATCGCCAGCAGCGTGTAGCCGTCCGGGGCCGCGTGGGCGACCACGTCAGCGGCGAGATTGCTACCGGCGCCGGGCCGGTTCTCGACAAAGAACTGATTGTGCAGCCGCTCGGACAGCGTCTGCGCGATCAGCCGTCCGACGATGTCGGTCGCGGCGCCCGGCGGAAAGCCGACAATGATCCGCACCGGCCGCGACGGGTAGGTGTCGGCCCACGCAAGTCGCGCGGTCGCGGGTAGCGCGGCCGCGCCGGCTGCAAGATTGAGAAATTGTCTGCGCGCAAAGTTCATGGCGTTCCTCCGATTATTGTGCGGCCGCGTGCTCAGTCGGCCTTGATATTGGCGAATTTGACCACCTTCGCCCATTTGGCGATTTCGGCGGCGATAAACGTGCGGAATTCGGCAGGCGTGCCTGTCATGACGATCGCGCCGAACTCGGCGAGCCGGGCTTTCAGCTTGGGTTCGGCGAGCGCGGCGTTGAACGCGCTGTTGAGCTTGTCGACGATGGCCGCAGGCGTGTGCGCGGGAGCGCCGATGCCGGCCCACGACACCGCTTCGTAGCCGGGCAGCGTCTCGGCGATTGTCGGGACGTTGGGGAGCACGTCCATGCGCTTTGCGCTGGTGACGCCGAGCGCGCGCAGCGTGCCGGATTTGACGGCCGACATCACCGAACCTGGCGTGGAGAACACCACTTGGACGTGGTCGCCGAGCAGATCGGTGACGGCCGGCGCTTCGCCCCGATAGGGCACGTGCGCCATTTTGATGCCCGCCATCATGTTGAACAGTTCGCCGGCGACATCGCCGGTCGAGCCGATTCCGCCGGAGCCCATGTTGATCTTGCCGGCATTGCTTTTGGCGTAATTGATGAATTCCGCGACGGTCTTGGCGGCAAACGCCGGATTGACCACCATGACCAAGGGTGCGCCCTCGATGCGGGCAACTGGCTCGATGTCGCGCGCAAAGCTGAAATCGAGATTGTGATAGAGCGTGGCGTTGATTGCGCCCGGGGAGCCCGCGAGCAACAGTGTGTAACCGTCCGGCGCCGCATGGGCGACGGTCCCGGTACCCAGGTTAGTGCCGGCACCACCGCGATTTTCAATGATGAATTTTTG
>DASZWK010000375.1:0-29656 GCA_035546235.1 Xanthobacteraceae bacterium
TATCCGTTCGGCTGGCTCGGCATCATGTCGCAGACGCCGCCCTATCCGGACATCTGCTACTGCTACAGCAACCGCGGTTTTGCGCTCGCGTCACAGCGCGGTCCGAATCTGTCGCGCTATTACATCCAGTGCAATCTCGACGCCAAGCTGGAGGATTGGCCGGACGATCGCTACTGGGAGGAATTTCTGGCGCGCTGCCCGAAGGACATGGCGGACAGCATCGTCACCGGCCCCACCATCGAGAAGTCGATCGCGCCGCTGCGCAGCTTCGTTGCCGAGCCGATGCGCTACGGCCGGCTGTTCCTCGCCGGCGACGCCGCCCATATCGTGCCGCCGACCGGGGCCAAGGGATTAAATCTCGCGGTGTCGGATGTCTATTACCTGTCGCGCGCGTTGACCGAGGCCTACCGCGCGGGCAAGACGCATTACCTCGACACCTATTCGGACACCGCGCTCAGCCGCGTCTGGAACGCGGCGCGCATGTCGTGGTGGCTGACCATGCTGTTGCACAGCCTGCCGGACGAAACGCCATTCGAGCGGCAGATGCGATACAATCAGTTCGATTATCTGCACGCGTCCGACCGCGCCGCCGGCACGCTGGCCGAGCAGTATGTCGGGCTGCCTTACTGAGCGGACTTTTTTTTTCGGGCCTTTGCCTGCTCGGCCAAAAAGGCTGACAGCCGTGTTCGCACAGCGTCGGCTTCGCCCGGCGCCCATTGGCGCAAGCCTTCGCCCGTTTTCATGCCGAGTTTGCCGGCTTTGACCTTGTCGCGCAGGATCGACGGCGCGGACGCCGTGCGGTCGAGATGTTCGTACAGCACCTCGGCGATATCGAGCGCGAGATCGAGCCCGACGAGGTCCGATTGCTCCATCGGCCCGAGCACGGCGGTGCGCGCGCCAAATCCTTCCTTGACGACAGTATCGACAGTTTCGGCATCGCATACGCCAGCCGCGACCAGGGCGAAGGCTTCGCGCTTCATGGCGTGCTGCAACCGATTGCCGACGAAGCCCGGAACGTCACGGCGGACGTGCACTGGCGTTTTGCCGGCATCGCGCAGCAAGTCCATCGTGGCGCGCACGACAGCGTCGCTGGTTTTCTCGTTCTGGATGACTTCGACCAGCGGCACCAAGTGCGGCGGATTCCAGAAATGCGTGCCGATGACGCGACCGCGGTGTTTGAGGTCGCGCCCGATCTCCGTCGTCGGTATGGCCGAGCTGTTGCTCGCCAGGATCGTAGCGGAAGTGACCGTGCTCTCGAGCTCGGCGAAAATCTTCTGCTTGAGCGGCAGCTTTTCCGGTGCCGCCTCGAACACGAAGCTTGCGTCTTGCACCGCCTGAGCCATGTGCTCATGCGCCGCGATGCGCTTGAGCAGCGTCGCGTCGTCGCCGAGCAGATCGAGGATTGCGGCAAGCCGCCGCGGCATCGAAGCGCGGATTTCAGCGTTCGGCTCGAACACGCCGACTTCGTGACCCGCCGCGGCCAACAGATACGCGATGCCATGGCCCATCAGGCCGCCGCCGATCACGCCGATTCTCAGTTTTTGCATGCTCGCCTCGGAAGGAACTTTACGGAACCGCAAAGGCCTTCAAACGTTGGTTATCTGAGCGCCGTTTACCAGCCGATTTTACATCAGGAGATTGGATATGCCGGCTCTTATGTGGGTCACTTTCTGGTCTTGTCTGATGGGCAGCGCCGCGTGTTGGGGCGAGGTGCCCCGCGCGTCCGCTGAGAAGCAACCCCACACCCAACCCAAAGAATCACTAAGCCATTGCGATCACCCGGCGGTGTAGCCGCCATCCACATACATCACCTGCCCGGTACAAAAATCCGATGCCGGCGACAGTAGATAGATCGCCATACCGACCAGGTCCTCGACCTCGCCGAGCCGGCCCAGAGGAATGCGCGCCAGCGAGCGTGCGCGCGTTTGCTGGCCGAGTTCGTTGTCGCCGTACATCCAGGCGGTCAGCTTGGAGCGAAACACGGTCGGCGCAATCGCATTGACGGTAATGCCGTATTTGGCCCATTCGGTCGCCAGCACGCGGGTGAGTGAATCGGTGGCGCCCTTCGATGTGCAATAGCCGGTATATCCGGAAACGTTGCCGTGACGGCCGCGCACCGATGACATCGTCAGCACCTTGCCGCGGACTTTTTTCTCGATCCAATAGGTGCCGACCACCTTGGCCATGAACCAGATGCCGCGCACATTGGCATCCATCACCGCCTGCCAGTCCTCATAGGCGAGTTCGTGAATGAAGCCCGGTTTGTTGTAGCCCGAGGCGACGACGAGTTGATCGACACGTCCGAACTTTTCCAGCGCGGCATCGAGCATCGCCTGCGCGTCCGCTTGACTGTCGGGGCGGCGCAATACCGTTGCGGGTTCGCCGCCGAGTTCGCGCACCTCGTTGGCCACTTCTTCGAGCTCATCCTTGCTGCCGGAGGCGAGCAAGACCTTGCCGCCGAGCGAAGTGAGCGCCAGCGCGGTGGCGCGCCCGAACGTACCGGACGCGCCGGTGATGATGGCGACCCTGTCCTTCACGTCGAACAGCGACAGCGGATGGCGCAGCGGTTCGGAGATCATTGGTTCGTACTCGCAAATGCGTCGTCCTCGCGAATGCGGGGACCCATAATCACAGCCCGTGCAGGACTTGCAAAGGCGGTGGCTATGGATTCCCGCTTTCGCGGGAATGACCGGATGATTTCACAGTCCCGTCTCAAACCTGAACGCCTGCTTCGGATCGAGCACCGCCACCACGCGCAGCGCGCAGCCTTCGCCTTCCGGCCAGCGCCACGGAAAGGCGAAGAACGTGCATCGCTGGCCGGTGATCTTGTCGATCTCGCCGCCGATATTCTCGATGCCAGGAATGCCATTGGTCATCATGATCTTGTGCGCCGGCTCCCAATACGGAAAATCCTCGATGATGTGGCGGCCGGTCTCGGCCTTGTATTCGGCGTCGAGGTGCGGCTGTGCCGGTCCCGGCCCGTGCGGACCAAGGAATGTGCCGAGCGGGTGGTCGAGCGCCTGCACGTCGATGCCGACAAGCTTGACGCCGCGCTCGACCAGCCATTCGGCCGCGTCTTTGTAGAGGCCGGGCGAATAGGCGAAATAATCCGGGTTATCGCCGTATTTCAGGTGACTGCCGGTATTGATCATCACGATGTCGTTTTTCTGGATCTTCGGCTCGGCCTTTTCCAGATCCTTCGGCATGATGACGCCCCACTTGCCTTTCGGGACCGACACCACGACGCCGGTGCCGAAGAAGCGCCACAGCGGGTAGCCGGTGATCGACGGCTGGTTTTCGGCGACGTGGATCGGCGCGTCCATGTGGGTGCCGCGGTGCATGATGCCTTCGAATTGCTGCACCAGAAGTCCGTCCTTGGAGTGAAATTCGACGACCCGCACGTTGAGATTGGCCCGCGACGGCCATTGCGGCATGCCGTGACCCCACGGATGGCTGAGCTCGAAGAACCGCAGGTCGCCGTCGCGCTTGCCTGCCGCTTGCGGCGCCTTGCTCGCGGCTTGCGATTTGCGCGCCGTGCCGCGCTCCAGGCGCACGTTGCCCTTCGGATCGAGCATCGCAACGAGACGGACGACGCAGGCGTCGCCCTCGTGCCATTTCCACGGAAAGCCCTGGAAGGTGCAGCGCTTGCCAGCAAGCTCGTCGAGATCGCCGCCAACATTCTCGATGGTCGGAATGCCGGCTTCGAGCAGCGTGAGGTGCGCCGGATTCCATTCCGGAAAATCGCGAATCGCTTCGCGGCCGGTCGCTTCTTTGTATTCCGGCAGCAGATATTTGATCTGTGGGCCGTTGCGGTGCGGGCCGAGCGACGTTGCCAACGGGTGGTCAACGCACGCGGTGTCGACGCCGACCATCTTCACGCGCTTTTTTACAAGCCACTCGGCGGCACGTTTGGAGAGGCCCGGCGCGTAACCGAAATATTCCTTGCTGTCGGAATAGCGCCGATGCCAGCCGGTATTAATGAGAACGATATCGCCGCTCTTGATCGCCGGTTTGGCGCGCTCCAGATCGGACGGTTCGATGAGCTGCCATTTCTGTTTCGTGATCGATAGCACCACGCCGGTGCCGAAGAACGTCTGCAGTGGCAGATCTCCGACCGCCGGCGTGCCGGGAATGAGATGGATCGGTGCGTTGACGTGCGTCGAGGTGTGAAAAATCGTGGTGATCTTGTGGGTCATCACGCCCTGCTTGGCATGGTGCGTGATGCGCTCGAGCCTGATCTCCTCGTAGCCCGGGAAGATCGGCGTATACATCCCCCAGCGATGGCTGAGCTCGTAGAGCTCAAGCCCGCTCACCGGATCGACAATGGCCGGCATTTTGGTCCCTCACCCGACGCGATGGGCGGCTGAAATCACCCCACCGCACGCTACTGTATTGCAATTCGGAACTGGTGTGTCACGATCCCATCGCGCTTTTCAAGGGCTCCGCACAAAGGCCGCAAAGGTGCGAGCGGTATTCAATGGGAGGAATCGACATGCGTCAGCGTACAGGCGCAATGCTGTCCGCCGCTGTTCTCGGTGTCGCTGTAATCGCTCTGTTTTCGATCGATGGCCGGCAGGCCAAGGCGGACGACCCCAACAGCGCCCCTAATCCGTATCACGTGGTCGATCATTGGGCGAAGCTGCCACCGGGCCGCACGTGGGGACAGGCGATCGGCATCGACATCGATCCCGACGGCACCAGCGTCTGGGTGTACGACCGCTGCGGTGGCCAGACGTGCGTCGGATCGAGCGTGGCGCCTATTCAAAAACTCGACGCGACAGGCAAGGTTGTAACGAGTTTCGGTGCCGGATCGGTCAATTGGCCTCACGGTCTTGGCGTCGATCAAGACGGGAATGTCTGGGTGACCGACGGCAAGGCCGAGAACGGCAAAGGCCAAACCGCCATCAAATTCAGCCCAAGCGGAAAGGTCCTGATGACTATCGGTACGCCGGGAGTTGCAGGAGACGGACCCAATCAGCTTAACGGCCCATCCGATGTCATCGTCGCGCCTAACGGCAATATCTTCATTGCTGATGGTCATGGCGAGAAGACGAATGATCGCATTGTCGAGTACTCGAAGGACGGAAAACTCATCAAAGCCTGGGGCCACCATGGATCGGGGCAGGGCGAATTCAACGTTCCGCACGGCCTGGCGATGGACTCGGCCGGCCGCCTGTACGTTGCCGACCGCTCGAATAACCGCATCCAGATTTTCGACGCCGACGGCAAGTTTATAGCGGAATGGAAGCAGTTCGGTCGGCCGAGTGGCGTCTACATACGAAATGACGTTCTCTATGCCTGCGACTCGCAGTCGAACGAAAAGACCAATCCGCCGTTCCGGCAAGGCATCCGCATCGGCAGCGTTAAGGATGGTAAGGTCACAGCCTTTATTTCTGCGCCGGCCCCGGGCTTTGAAATGCCCGAAGGCTGCGCCGCCGACAAGAGCGGCAACGTATTTGGCGGCTTCACCGCCAAAAGCGATGTGAAGAAATACGCCAAGAACTGATAGGCCGGAACGGGGTCCTGTTGCAGCGGCGGGACCCCGCCGTTATTGATACGCGCCTTCTGCGCCGGCTTGCGTGGCCGGCGCGACGATTTTGAAAGCACGCCTCGATCACAGAGTACCAACAGACTTATGGCTCGTCTCGTGATGAAATTCGGCGGAACTTCCGTCGCCGATATCGACCGGATCCGCAACGCCGCGCGCCACGTCAAGCGCGAGGTGGATGCCGGCCACGAGGTCGCCGTCGTGGTTTCGGCCATGGCGGGTGTGACCAATCAGCTGGTGGCTTGGTGCTCGGCCGCCCTCAAGGAGCGGCGGATCTTTGATGCCCGGGAATACGATGCCGTGGTCGCGACGGGCGAGCAGGTGACTGCCGGCCTGATGGCGATCGCGTTGCAGGATTTCGACATCAATGCACGGTCCTGGCAGGGCTGGCAGCTTCCGATCGAAACGTCGAACGTCCATAGCTCGGCGCGTATTCTCCGCATTGACGGCGGTGAACTGGAGCGGCGGTTCAAGGAACGCAAGGAGGTTGCGGTCATCGCCGGCTTCCAAGGCGTGCATGCGGAGACCAACCGCGTCACGACTTTGGGACGTGGCGGATCGGATACGTCGGCGGTGGCGATTGCGGCCGCGATCCGAGCCGACCGCTGCGATATCTACACGGACGTCGATGGCGTCTACACCAGCGACCCGCGCGTCGTGCCCCGGGCAAAACGCCTCGACAAGATTGCGTTCGAAGAAATGCTGGAGTTCGCCTCGCTCGGCGCCAAGGTCATGCAGGTGCGCTCGGTCGAGCTCGGTATGGTCCACAATGTGCGCATTTTCGTGCGCTCGAGCTTCGACAAGCCCGAAAGCATCGATCCGCACGACACCCCGCCCGGCACGCTGATTTGCGATGAGAGTGAGATCATGGAACAGCAAGTCGTTACTGGCATCGCCTTCTCGCGTGATGAGGCGCAAATCTCGATACGCCAAGTGCAGGACAAACCCGGAGTCGCGGCGGCGATTTTCGGTCCGCTCGCCGAAGCGAGCATCAACGTCGATATGATCGTGCAGAACGTATCGGCCGACGGCAAAACCACCGATCTGACCTTCACGGTGCCGGCCGCGGATTATCAGCGCTCGGTCGACACCATCGCCAAGGCCAGGGATGCGATCGGCTACTCGCGCCTTGACGGCGCTACCGATGTCGCCAAGATTTCGGTCATTGGTATCGGCATGCGCAGTCATGCCGGCGTCGCCGCCCAGGCGTTTCGAGCGCTCGCCGACCGCGCCATCAACATCCGTGCGATCACCACTTCGGAGATCAAGTTTTCGCTGCTGATCGACGCCGCATTCACCGAGCTCGCGGTGCGCACGCTGCATTCGCTCTATGGTCTCGACAAGGCGATGCCCTAGTTCCACTAGGTGCAGTGCAGCAAAGGTCGGGCTGCTTCAGCCGGCCGGTTTTTAGATTCGGTATTCGGGTGCCGCTCGTAAATCGCCCGGAATCACGCCCTTCCGTTGCAATGCACAATAAACGATCCGCGTCATCGTGATGTCTTTGGCTTGCGGTTTGCATGGTGCATTCGATATAGGCTTGGGATGGTCGCTGCGGCTCAAGGCTCCGGCGAATTCCAATTCGATCCGGCCGGCGCGAAGCGGGCGACGCTCCGGTCATAGTAGAAGTGCCCGAGGGACCTCACGCCATGCGTGGCGCGCTCGGCGGTCCGCGCGTGCTGTTGCGCCGGCTTCGCGAAGTCATGGCGGAGCCGGTCAGCGCGCAGGAACGCCTTGACAAGATCGTGGTGCTGATCGCCGCCAACATGGTTGCGGAGGTCTGCTCTATCTATGTGCTGCGGGGCGACTCCACGCTTGAACTTTACGCGACCGAAGGCCTCAAGCACGAAGCCGTGCACCAGACCGTGCTGCGCCCGGACGAAGGCTTGGTCGGGCTGGTGTCGAGCCAGGCGAGCGCCATCAATCTGTCGAACGCACAAGCGCATCCGGCCTTCGCCTACCGGCCGGAAACCGGCGAGGAGATCTATCATTCATTTCTCGGTGTGCCGGTGCTGCGCGCCGGCAATACGCTTGGCGTGCTGGTGGTGCAGAACCGGGCGCGGCGCACATACTCGGAAGAAGAAGTCGAGGCGCTGCAGACCACCGCCATGGTGCTCGCCGAGATCGTCGCCTCCGGCGAACTGGCTCGGCCCGGCGATGAACTGGCGGCGCGGCGGCCGGTGCATATCAAGGGCGCCGCGATCAGCGATGGAATCGCGCTCGGCCATGTGGTGCTCCACGAGCCGCGCGTCATCGTCACCAACTACATCGCCGATGACATCCAGAGCGAATTGAAGCACTTGCGTGCGGCGGTTGAAACGCTGCAGGCCAATCTCGACGAGCTGCTGGAACATGGCGATGTGGTCGAAGGCGGCGAGCATCGCGAGGTGCTCGAAGCCTACCGGATGTTCGCCTACGACCGCGGCTGGGTGCACAAGCTCGAAGAAGCGGTGATGACGGGATTGACCGCGGAGGCGGCGGTCGAACGCGTGCAGTCCGACACGCGTGCCCGTATGCTGCGTCAGACCGATCCGTTCCTGCGCGAACGCCTGCACGATCTCGATGACCTTGCCAATCGCCTGATGCGGCAACTCACTGGTCGCGATCATGCGCCGTCGCGCGAAAATCTGCCGGAAAACGCCATTCTGGTCGCCCGCTCCATGGGGCCCGCGGCGCTGCTCGATTACGATCGCAAGCGGCTGCGTGGGCTCGTGCTCGAAGAGGGTGGTGCGAATTCGCATGTCGCGATCGTCGCGCGCGCGCTCGGCATCCCAACCGTTGGTGAGGTCGACAACGCTGCCGGCATCGCCGATCCGGGCGACGCGATCATTGTCGACGGCACGGCCGGCGATCTGCACATCCGGCCGCTGCCTGACATGGCCGCAGCCTATGCGGAGCGCGTCAGGTTGCGCGCGCGGCGGCAGCAGCAATACCAGGCGCTGCGCGATCGTCCTTGCGTCACCAAAGACGGCGAGGAAGTGTGCCTGATGCTCAATGCCGGCCTGACCGTCGATCTGCCGCATATCGCCGACACCGGCGCCGCCGGCATCGGTCTGTTCCGCACCGAACTGCAATTTATGGTCGCGCCAAACTTTCCGCGCACCAGCGAGCAATACACACTCTATCGCGCCGTCATGGATGCGGCAGGCGACAAGCCCGTGATCTTCCGCACGCTCGATATCGGCGGCGACAAGGTGCTGCCCTACATGCACAGCGTCGAGGAGGAGAATCCGGCGCTGGGCTGGCGCGCCATCCGGCTCGGTCTCGACCGGCCTGGATTGCTGCGCACGCAGTTGCGCGCGCTGTTGCGCGCCGCCGGCAGCCGTGCGCTGCGCATCATGTTTCCGATGGTCTCAACCGTCGCGGAATTCGAACAGGCGCGCGAGCTGGTCGAGCGAGAGCTCACGCACCTGCGCCGTCACGGCCATAAGCTACCCGACGAAGTTCAGGTCGGCAGCATGGTTGAGGTGCCGTCGCTGCTCTATCAGCTCGACGAACTTCTGGAGTGCGCCGATTTCCTCTCGGTCGGCTCCAACGATCTGGTGCAGTTTCTCTACGCAGTCGATCGCGGCAATCCGCGGGTCGCTACCCGGTTCGATGCGCTGTCGGCGCCGGTGCTGCGCGCGCTGAAAGAGATCGCCGACAAGGGCCGCGCCCACAACAAGCCGGTGACGCTGTGCGGCGAGCTCGCCTCGCAGCCGATCGGCGCCATTGCGCTGGTCGCCATCGGCTACCGTGGACTGTCCCTGACCGCGTCGGCGATGGGGCCGGTCAAGGCCGTGCTGCTTGACCTCGACAGCCGCAAGGCGGCCGAGTTTTTGTGCCCGCTGATCGAAAAACCCAGCAAAGGCAAGCCGATCCGCGCACAGCTCGAAGAGTTCGCCGCCAGCCAAGGCTTGCAGATTTAAGGCAATTTTCTTATGTCCGTGGCCGCCAGCAAACTGATGATGTCATTGTCCGCCGCGGCGGATGATCCGGTATCGGCCGCACCGACGTAGGTGGTTCGGTCCTAGCCAAACGATGGCGACGACGACCGGATGCCCGAGGTTGCGGGCATGATAATGGAAACCGCGATGCTTCCCGACCAGAAACTCAACGCTCTCGTTGTGCGTCACGCGACGCTGGAGCGCGAGCTTGCCAGTGTGCTGCCGCCCGAGACCTATGTGAAGCTGTCGCGGGAATTCGCCGAACTGGCGCCTGTCGTCGACGCGGTGAATTCCTATCGCGCCGCGCAGCGCGAACTCGACGGATTGACGACTCTGATCGCCGACCCGTCGACGGATGCGGAGATGCGCTCCATCGCCGAGTCTGAAAAGCCCGATCTTGAAGCCCGGCGCACGGCGCTGGAACAACGGCTGAGACTTGCGCTCCTTCCCAAGGACGCGATGGACGAGCGCAATGTCATTTTGGAAATCCGAGCCGGGACAGGCGGCGACGAGGCGGCGCTGTTTGCCGGCGATCTGTTCCGCATGTACGAGCGGTTCGCGGCGAAGCAGGGCTGGAAGGTCGAAATCATCAGCATGAGCGAAGGCTCGATGGGGGGATTCAAGGAAATCATTGCCGAGATCCACGGCCGCGGCGCCTTCGCCAAGCTCAAATACGAGTCGGGTGTGCATCGTGTGCAGCGCGTGCCCGATACCGAAGCCTCGGGCCGCATCCATACTTCGACCGCGACAGTTGCGGTGTTGCCCGAGGCGCAGGAGGTCGATGCTGCCATCAATGAGCAGGATTTGCGAATTGACACGCTGCGCTCCGGCGGCGCCGGCGGCCAGCATGTCAACAAGACGGAGTCGGCGGTGCGGATCACGCATATTCCGACCGGCCTCGTGGTGATGATGCAGGAAGATCGTTCGCAGCATCGCAACCGGGCCAAGGCGATGGCCGTGCTGCGCACGCGGCTTTACGATCTGGAACGCCAGAAGCAGGACGCCGCACGTGCCGCCGAACGCCGCGGTCAGGTCGGCACCGGCGACCGCTCGGAACGCATTCGGACCTACAATTTTCCGCAAGGCCGCGTCTCGGATCACCGCATTAATCTGACGCTCTACAAATTGCCGCAAGTGATGGAAGGCGAGGCGCTCGGCGAACTCGTCGACGCGCTGGTCGCCGAACGTCAGGCGGAGCAGCTCGCGGCCGAGGAGACGGTTTAATGCCGGCTGCTGCCGAGACCGCCGCCGGCGCGCATCATGACGTCCGCACGGTCGCTGCCGTGCGTCGCGAATGGGCAAAGAAATTTCGCACCTGCGGTATCGATTCCGCTGACCTTGATGCCCGCATCCTGGTCGGCTGCGCGCTGCGCCTCGATCGCGCTGCGCTTGCTGGCGCCGACAGCCGCGAACTCAACCGCGACGAGGAAGCTGCCATCGCCGCGCTGGCAGAGCGGCGGCTTAAGCACGAGCCGGTCGCGCGGATCGTCGGCCGGAAGGAGTTTTGGAGTCTGCCGCTGCTCGTCGATGCCAGTACGCTGGTGCCGCGGCCGGAGACCGAAACGGTGGTCGAGGCGGCTCTGGCCGCGATCGATGCCGGGGGCCCGCGTGCGCGGCCATTGCGCATAGCGGATCTTGGCACCGGCAGCGGCGCCATCCTGCTGGCGCTGCTCAGCGAGTTGCCGAACGCTTCGGGTGTGGGGACCGACGTGAGCGTCCCAGCGCTATCCACCGCCCGCAATAACGCTCGTGGCCTCGGACTGGAACGGGCCAAGTTCCTGGCCTGCGACATCGCGGCGGCACTGCGCGGCCCGTTCGACGTCATCGTCTCGAATCCGCCCTACATTGCCTCCCCGGCAATTGCCGCACTCGCTCCGGAGGTGCGCGACTACGACCCGCGTGGTGCGCTCGACGGTGGGACCGACGGACTTGATTTTTATCGGTACATCGCCGCCGCGGCACCGCCGCTGCTGGCGCCCGGCGGAGCCCTGATCGTGGAATTGGGCGCCGGACAATCACAAGCGGTGGCTGCATTGTTTGCTGCGGGGGGGCTTGTGCTGCAGCCGCCGTATCCCGATTTAAGCGGTGTCCCGCGCGCCCTCGTTGCAACGAGGGCATGAGCCTGCGGCATTGGTCCCCGGCAAAAAAGCACCTCGGGTGAATAAAAAAGCTCTTGGAATGTCGCGCGGAACGGAATAGCTTGCGGCTACGGAGTCGCCCCAAGATGTGGGCCGCCGCGTTGCCTGAAGCACCCGGAGCATTGCTCTTTAGAGGTTGGCAGCGCAGGCCAGATAGATAGCTCGATAGCGGAAGTCCGAATCGGACGGCACACGGGATCGCCATTCAGACCGAGATGTTTCATCGGTGAGGCGCGCATGGTAACCGACCGGGCGCGCACGTAACGGGGGTGCTCAACACCGTGGCAATAGTGCCGGTGGGGAGCCGGATGAGGGATTCGTTTAGGTCCGTGCTAGGCCCGGACGGCAACGATTGTGAGCGAAACGCTGAGCGAAACGCAGTTCAATACCGGTAATGCAAATGAGGCGCCCGCTAACGGCGTAGCCTTGCGTATTTGTCGTGACTGAGGTTTTCGGTGAGAAACGGCGGTATCCGCACCGCCGCAAATAACGGGGGTTGGCAGAAAAGCAAACCATGAGAAACGGTCAGAACAAGCGCATGCGGGGTCGCAACCGCAAGGGTAGTTATCATCAGAATCCGCTGTCGCGCATGTACGAGTCCAACGGACCGGACGTGAAAATTCGGGGGACCGCGTCTCACGTCGCGGAGAAATATCTGCAGCTCGCACGCGATGCGCAGAGTTCCGGCGATCCAATCGCGGCCGAAAACTATTATCAGCACGCCGAACATTATTTCCGCCTCATCGCGGCAGCTCAGGAACAGTATCGCCAGAGCCAGCCTAATTATCAGCAGCAGGGCGAGATGCGCGGCAATATGCCGGACGATTCGTTCGATGACGGCGAAGACGAGCAGCCGTCCATGGGCGGCGAGCCGTTCGCGCCGCGCGAGCCGCAACCGTTCTATCCGCGCGAGCAGCAACAGCACCAGCCGCAGTCTCAGCCGCAGTCTCAACCGCAGCATTTTCAGCCGCGCCAGCAGCACATGCCGCCGCCGACGAGTGACGCGGACGTGGACCGGTTGCCGTCTTTCATCACCGGCGGTCAGCCCGCGCCTCAGCCGCAGCAGCAGGCTCAGGCGCCGACCAATTCCAACGGCAATGGCAATGGTTATGACGGCGGCCAGCCCGATCGCTTCCCGCTGCACCGGCGCCGGCGCCGTCACCGCGGCGGACCGCGCGACCATGGTGGGGCGGGCGACAACGATTCGCCCGCGTCGTCGGGCCCGTCACAACTCGACGATTAGGAGCGACCAGCTCGTGCCATTGGGCGCCGCCGGTTAGCGGCCGCGCGGCGCTTTGGCGAGACGCACCAGCACCCAGATTGGCACGACGATGACCGCCCCGAGCAGGAAATAGCGCCATAGCCAGCGCACGGTGTCGAAACCCATCGTCCAGATGTGCTCGATGAGCCGGCGCACGGACTGGATGATATTCCAGGGGTCGAGCCCGATCGCGGCGAGGATGACGCCGACCAGAATCGACAGCAGGATCAGCCTGCCGATCACCGCCAAGGGCGGCCCGCCGAAAAACCGGCTGACGTATTGCTGAGCGTAGTCGCGATCGTACCGGCGTTCGAATTCCTGGGCCATCAAAGCCTCCCGCCTCACGGTTGGGTCAATTAGGTGCTGGCGTGGCAGTGCGCAAGCCGACGCGCGGCGGTGGCCGGTGCTTGGAGTGTGCCACGTCCTGCCGCGGACGCCGTTGCCTCGGCTTTATAAGAGGCGCTAAGTTGCGCCGCCTATCAGCCCTAATTTGCGCCGATTGCGGGGCTCTCAAGAGGATTCTCATGGCCAAGGTCGAAGACCGCGCGCTCGCTCCGGCGGCGACCCTCAATGACGATATCGGCGAGGAAACGCGCCTTCGCCTGTACCGCATCCAGGTCGAGATCCGCGAGGCGGAGCAGCGCGCCTTCGATCTGTTTCTGCAGAATCTGGTGAAGGGTACGAGCCACCTGTCGCTCGGTCAGGAGGCGATTGCAGCCGGCTTTGCCGCCGCCATGAAGCCCGGCGATCTGTCATTCTGCACCTATCGCGGCCATGCCCATACGCTGGCCCGCGGCGTGCCGATCGAAAAGGTTTTGGGCGAGCTGATGCAGCGCGACAACGGATTGATGCGCGGCAAGGGCGGCTCGATGCACCTGACCTCTACCGACCATGGTGTCATGGGGTCTTATGCGATCATCGGCGCACACCTGCCGATCGCCTGCGGCGCCGCCTGGCGAGCGCAGTACAAGGGCCAGAAGGATGTTACGGTGTGTTTCTTCGGCGACGGCACCACCAACATCGGCGCCTTCCACGAAGCGCTGAATTTCGCCGCGGTGTGGAAGCTGCCGGTGATCTTTGTCTGCGAGAACAATCTCTACATGGAATACACGCCGATCGGCGATGTGACCGCCGTGCAGCATCCGGCCGCTGATCGCGCTGCCTCTTACGGACTGCCGCGCATTGTGGTCGACGGCAACGATGCCGACGCAGTCTATCGTGCGGCCTCTGCGGGTTACGCCAAGGCGCGCAACGGTGACGGTCCGTCCTTGATCGAGTGCATGACCTATCGCCACAGCGGCCACTCGCGCGCCGATCCGGCCAAATACCGGCCCGAGGGCGAGCTGGAAAAGTGGAAGGAACACGATCCAATCAAACTCTATCGCGAGCGGCTCAAACAATTCGGCGTTTCCGAGAGTGCGATCGCCGAGATCGATGCCGACGTGCGCCACCGCGTCGATGATGCCACGGAGAAATGCAAGGCCGCGCCAATGCCGCCGCTCGATATCCTCACCACCGATGTCTATGCCGACGGGGGTTTCGCATGGCGGAACTGACCTATCGCGATGCCGTGGCGCGCGGCATCGCCCAAGAGATGGCGCGCGATCCCGACGTGGTGTTTCTCGGCGAGGACGTCGCCAAGGCGGGCGGCGTGTTCAAGGCGACGGTTGGCCTTTACGAGCAGTTCGGTCCGTTGCGCGTGCGTGACACGCCGATTTCGGAGCAGGCCATCCTGGGCGCCGCCATGGGGGCGGCGATGACGGGGCTCAAGCCGATTGCCGAAATCATGTTCTCGGATTTTTTCGCCGTCTGCTTCGACCATATCGCCAATGAAATCGCCAAGAGCCGCTACATGTCGAACGGCCAGCTCAAGTGTCCGCTGGTCATTCGCACCGGCAACGGCGCGGGCTCTCGCTTCGGCGCGCAGCACAGCCAGAGCGTCGAGAACTGGTGCATGATGATTCCCGGCCTCAAGGTCGTGGCGCCGTCGACCCCGCGTGACGTGATCGGGCTTTTGGCGGCCTCAGTGCGCGATCCCGATCCGGTGATCTTCTTCGAACACAAGTCGCTCTACGCAACCAAGGGCGAAGTTCCCGACGGCGAGATCGTCGACACGCTGGGCAGCGCCAAGATCGTGCGGCCCGGCAAGGATGCCACCATTCTGGCGCTGGCTCTGATGGTGCCGCGCGCCCTGGCGGCGGCCGAAAAGCTCAAAAACGAACATGGCATCGACTGCGAAGTGGTCGACGTGCGCTCGCTGGTGCCGCTCGACACGCAGTCAATCTTGGGTTCGGTCGCCCGCACCCACCGGCTGTTCACCGTGGAGGAAAATCCACGGCTGTGCGGCTGGGGCGCCGAGATCGTCTCCATCGTCGCCGACGAGGCGTTCTACGACCTCGACGGCCCGCCGGTGCGTATCACCACCCCGCACATTCCGCTGCCCGCCGCCGATATTCTGGAAGACATCGCGTTGCCGACGGTGGACCGGATCGCGGAGCGGGTGCGAAAGTCGTTGGAGAGCTGATTTTTGCTCGTCCTCGCGATAGTGGGAATCCAGTTGCTGGATACCCGCGGTCGCGGGAATGAAGCGGTGAAGTGAAGGATGTATCTCATGGCCATGTATGACAATCTCCTCGCCAACGTGCCGACCGATCTGTGGATCGGCGGCCAATGGAAGAAATCATCCGACGGCGGCCGGTTCGACGTGATCGATCCGGCGACTGAGAACAAGATCGCCTCGGTCGCGAGCGCCACCGTCGATGACGCGATGGCTGCGCTCGATGCGGCGCAGGCCGCGTTTGCGGGCTGGGCCGGCAAGAAGCCGCGCGAGCGCGGCGAAATTCTGCGCAAGTCCTACGAGCTGATCATGCGCGACGCCGAGCGACTGGCGAAGCTCATCACCATCGAGAACGGCAAGGCGCTGTCGGATTCGCGCGGCGAGGTCGCCTATGCGGCCGAGTTCTTCCGCTGGTACGCCGAAGAGGCGGTGCGCAATGTCGGTTCTAACACGCTGGGCCCGTCCACGGGCGCGCGCATCTTCGTGCAGCATAAGCCCGCCGGCATCGCCGTGCTGGTGACGCCGTGGAATTTCCCCGCCGCCATGGCGACGCGCAAGATCGGCCCGGCGCTCGCCGCCGGCTGTCCGGTCGTGCTCAAGCCGGCCTCCGACACGCCGCTCACCATGCTGGCGCTGATGCCGATCCTGCAGGAAGCCGGCGTGCCCGCGGGCGTCGTCAACGTGATCCCGTCGCGCTCGTCCGGCAAAGTCGTGAGCGCGATGCTGCACGATCCGCGCGTGCGCGTGGTATCGTTCACCGGCTCGACCGAGGTCGGACGCAAGCTCCTGCACGAGGCCGCCGACAGCATCATCAAGCCGGCGATGGAGCTCGGCGGCAACGCGCCGTTCATCGTGTTCGATGACGCCGACATCGACGCGGCGATCGACGGCGCGATGATCGCCAAGATGCGCAACATGGGCGAAGCCTGCACGGCGGCGAACCGCTTCTATGTGCACGAAAAGGTGCACGACGAATTCGCCAAGAAGCTGACCGCCAAGATGTCCGGTTTGAAAATGGGCAACGGCCTCGACGACGGCGTCGCGCTCGGGCCGCTGGTCAACAAGGACGGTCTCGACAAGGTCATCGAACTGGTCGAGGACGCGGTGCAGAAGGGCGCCAAGGTGCTGACCGGCGGTAAGAAGACAGCCGGCCCCGGCTTCTTCTATCCGGCAACGGTGCTCGACAATGTGTCGAATGACTCCAAGATGCTTAACGAGGAAATCTTTGGTCCGGTCGCCTCGATCCAGACTTTCAAATCCGAGGACGAAGTGATCACCCGCGCCAACGACACCGAGTACGGTCTCGTCGCCTACCTCTACACCAAGGATCTGAGCCGCGGCATGCGCGTCTCGGAAAAACTCGATTTCGGCATGATCGGCTTGAATCGTGGACTCGTGTCCGATCCGGCGGCGCCGTTCGGCGGTACCAAACAGTCCGGCCTCGGTCGCGAAGGCGCGCACGAAGGGCTGCTGGAGTTCATGGAGACGCAATACATTTCGGTGACGTGGTGAGCGGGGAAGCACAAACGCCGCAGTCCGCAAAACAGCGCCTGCTCGGCGCGTGGCGCTATGTCGGCACGCGCATCAACGGTGGCAATTGGGATCGCGGCCAAAACCCCAAGGGCATGATTTATTACGGCCCGCACGGCGAGATGGCGGTGCAGATCGCGCCCGACGTCAAGCGCCCGCGCGCCGGTGCGGTGATGACGCCCGAAGAGGCGTTCGTCGCGCTCAAGGACTACATCGCCTATTTCGGGACCTACACGGTCGACGAAACCGCCGGCACCGTCACCCATCATCGCGCCGACAATCTGCAGCCGGGTGACGGTGGCGATCTCGTTCGCCGCTACGAATTCGCCGGCGATCGTCTGATCCTGCGTCCACCCAATTCGACCATGGAAGTGACGTGGGAACGGATCAAATAATTCTGGCAGGGATCAAGTGAGCGGACAAAATCATTCTGGCGCGCAGCGCCTGATCGGCTCGTGGCGGCATATCGGCTCGACCGTGAACGGTCAGCCGCGCCCGGGGCAGGGTGCGCATCCGCGCGGCATCATCATGTACGATGCCCATGGCCACATGGCGTGTCAGGTCGCGCCTGACCGCGTCGTGACCAGGGCCGGTGACAAACCGACCGGCGAGGAAGCGTTGGCCGCGCTCGATGGGCACATCGCCTATTTCGGCACCTATTCGGTCGATGAGAAGGCCAGCACGGTGACGCATCATCGGCAGGGCAGCGTCCAGCCCGGCGACAAAGGCGACCTTGTGCGCGGCTACGAATTCGTCGGCGACCGGCTCATCCTGCGGCCTGCGGGCACCAACGCAGAGGTCGTGTGGGAACGGATCAAGTGATGCGGCAGCAGAGAACGCAACAATGGACGTGCTGATGCCGCAACTCGGCGAAACCGTCGCCGAGGGCAAGATCACCAAATGGTTCAAGTCGGCCGGCGAAGCGGTGAAGCCGGGCGACAATCTGTTCGAGATCGAAACCGATAAGGTGTCGATGGAAGTGCCGTCCACTACGGCCGGTGTGCTGTCGGAGATTCGCGTCGTGGCGGGCGACGTGGCACCGGTCGGCGCCATTGTCGCGGTGATCGCCGATGGGGCGGGAGAGGCGGCCGGCGGTCAGCCAAAGCCCAAGTCTCAGCCGCTCGTCCCCGCGAAAGCGGCGGCCCAGAGCCCGGCCCCATTACCCATGGAGACGCCGACTCTGGATTCCCGCTTGCGCGGGAATGAGCGGACCAAAATACCGCTCGACCCCTTCTTCGAAGTGCGCACGCCGGAACGCAATTTCGGTCCAGCGCGATTGTCCGGCGGTATCACCGTCACGCCGCTGGCGCGCCGGCTTGCCGCCGAGCGCGGCATCGATCTTTCCCGGCTGCGCGGTTCCGGCCCGCATGGGCGCATCATTGCGGAGGACATCGGGGAGGCGCCGCAAGTGGCGCCGCTTGCGTCACGCTCCGAAGGCCCGACCGCCCCAGACATCAAGGCCCTCTACGCGCCCGGCAGCTACGAGGAAATTCCTCTCGACGGCATGCGCCGCACCATCGCGGCGCGGCTGACGCAGGCCAAGACCGTCCCGCATTTCTATCTCACGGCGGATGTCGAAATCGGGCGCCTGAATGCATTGCGCGAAGAGGCCAACGCCGGGGCACCGAAGGATGCCGACGGCAATCCGTTGTTCAAGCTGTCGCTCAATGATTTCATCATTCGGGCGCTGGCGCTGGCACTGGCGCGCTTGCCGGCGGCGAACGCGGTGTGGGCCGGCGACCGCATCCTGCGCTTCAAGCATGCCGATATCGGGGTTGCGGTCGCGCTTGATGATGGCCTTGTGGCGCCGGTCCTTCGCGCTGCGGATACCAAGTCGCTCAGCGCGATTTCGGCCGAGATGAAAGACCTCTCGGCCCGCGCGCGCGACAAGAAACTCGCCCCGGCCGATTATCAGGGCGGATCGTCTGCCATATCCAATCTCGGCATGTACGGCGTGCGCGAATTTTCCGCCATCATCAATCCGCCGCACGCGACCATCCTTGCGGTCGGCGCCGCACGCCGCCAGGCGGTCGAGAAGGAGGATGGCGGCGTCGCCTTTGCCAGCATGCTGAGCGTGACGCTATCGTGCGACCATCGCGTGGTCGACGGCGCACTTGGAGCAAAACTGCTGGCCGCCTTCAAGGCGTTCGTCGAAATGCCGGTGAGCATGCTGGTCTGATCGGGGAGCAGCGATGGACACGACCAAGAAAGAGGTGCTTCTTGTCGGCCCGCTCAAACCCGTCGTCATCCGCGGCCTCGATGGACCGTGTACGCTGTACAAGCTCGCAACCGCGAGCGATCCCGACGCGTTCATCGCCAAGTATGCGCACGTGCGCGCCATCGCCTGCAGCGACACGCGGGAGGCGATTCCCGGAAGCCTGATGGCGCGCTTTCCCGAACTCCAGATCGTCTCCAGTTTCGGCGTCGGCTACGACCACATGGATGTGAAATGGGCGGCGGCGCATAATGTCATCCTGACCAACACGCCGGGCGTGCTGACCGAGGAAGTGGCCGATACCGCGCTCGGGCTTTTGCTTTGTACCGTCCGTGAATTTCCGCAGGCCGACAGGTATGTGCACGCCGGCAAGTGGACCGAAAAAGCCTATCCGTTGACGAAGGCTTCGTTGCGCGATCGCACCGTCGGCCTGGTCGGCATGGGTGCGATCGGCCAGGCCATCGCGCGCCGGCTCGACGCCATGAAGGTGCCGGTGGTCTATCACACGCGTCAGAAGCGCGACGGTCTGCCCTATCGGCACTACCCGAAACTGATCGACATGGCGCGCGATGTCGACATTCTGCTCGCGATCGTGCCGGGTGGTGCCGGCACCGCAAATATGATCAACGCCGACGTGCTCGACGCGCTCGGGCCGAGAGGCATTCTGATCAACATGGCGCGAGGCTCAGTGGTCGACGAGCCGGCCCTGATCAAGGCGCTTCAGGAAAAGCGCATCATGTCGGCCGGCCTTGATGTTTTTGCCAACGAGCCGGAAGTTCCGCACGAATTGCGCACGATGGAAAATGTCGTTTTGTTTCCGCACCTTGGCTCTGCTTCCGTGGTCACGCGCGAACGCATGGATCAGCTCATGGTCGATAACATTCTGGCTTGGGCGGCCGGCCAACCGCCGCTCACCCCGGTTTCCGAGACGCCATGGCGGTCATGGAACTGACAAATTTTCCAGCTTGTCCGGCAGAAATCGCGTAATAAACGCGGAAGACAAGTGAGAGCGCGCGGAACCTGACGCCGAATCCTCCGGCAGGCGTTGCTGGAAGTTTCGACCCCGGTCGGTTCGCGCGACATGTGAGCAAGACCGTGGATCGAGTGTCCGTTCCCAAGCCCCTGGCTCCGCTCTACTGGGGCCTGTTTGGTTGTACGCTGCTTGCCGCTGTCATTACGCTCGGCACGTTCTGGCTCGGGTTCCGCGAGCAGGACCAGGACCAATGGGTGCGCCATTCGCTCGCGGTCCGCAGCGAATTGCAGCTAATCCAGACTCTCATATTGCGTGCCGAAAGTTCACAGCGCGGATATCTGGTCACTGGCCGCGAGGATTATCTGACGCCGTTTGCGCCCGCCCAGGGCGCATTGCAGACGGCGCTCGATCGGGTCGCGTCGCTGGTGGGCGACAACCCGCAGCAGGTTGAGGCCGTGCGCGCCCTGCGCGAAGGCATCTCAGCAAAGCTTGACGAGTTGAACCGCACCATTGCGTTTCGCAAAGCCGGCCACCCCGACAATGCGCTGGCACTGGTCAATACCGATACGGGCCAGCGCGTCATGGGCCGGATCGTCGATCAGATCGCCGCGATGCAGGGCAATGAGGACCAGCTATTGGCGGCCCGCGAGGCGGATGCGGCCTCGCTGGATTTGCTCCTTCAGATCGGCGCCGTTGCTGCGTTTCTGGTGATCTGCGGCATTGCCATTCTGGCGGCCTACCTCGCCAAGCGCTCGGTAGCAACCATCCACACCGCAAATACTCAGCTGTCGCTGGCCAATCAAAGTTTGATTGAACAGATCAGCCGGCGCGAGCAGGTCGAAGCGCAGCTTCGTCAAGCGCAAAAGATGGAGGCGGTTGGGCAACTTACCGGCGGCATGGCGCACGATTTCAACAACATGCTCGGCGTCATCGTCGGCGCGCTCGATCTCATGAAGCGCCGCCTCAAGCACGATGAATTCGGCATCGGCCGCTTCGTCGAGAGTGCTGCGAAGGCGGCCGAGCGGTCCGCTGCGCTGATTCAGCGCCTGCTGGCATTTGCGCGGCAGCAGCCGCTCGCTCCGGAAGCGATTGATCCCAACAGAATGATCGCCGATATGTCGGAGCTGTTGCGGTCCACATTGGGCGAGCAGATTCAGATCGAGACCGTGCTGGCGGCCGGATTATGGAAAACCAACGCCGATCCGCATCAGCTTGAAAGTTCGATCGTCAATATCGCGATCAACGCCCGCGATGCCATGCCCGACGGCGGGAGGCTGACGATCGAGACGGAGAACGTCTATCTGGACGAGGTCTATTGCAGCGAGAATGCCGAAGTGACCGCCGGCCAGTACGTGATGATTGCGATCACCGATCAGGGCGGTGGCATGGCATTGGACGTCGCGGCGCGCGCTTTCGATCCTTTTTTCACCACGAAGCCTTCCGGCAAGGGAACGGGTCTCGGCCTGAGCCAAGTCTACGGCTTCATCAAACAGTCGTCCGGGCACATCAAAATTTACTCCGAGCTCGGTACCGGAACGACGGTCAAAATCTATCTGCCGCGGCTTTATCGCCAGCCGGAGGAGACCAAACGCGCGGTGCTCAAGCCGGCGAGCGGGGATGCCACCGAAATCGTGCTTGTCGTCGAGGACGATCCGCTGATGCGGCGTCTATCCTGCGACGCGCTTCGCGACCTCGGTTACACCGTGCTGGAAAGTGAAACTGCCGCGGCTGCGCTGACGATGATCGCCGACACACCGGCCATCACGCTCCTGTTCACCGACGTGGTTATGCCGGAAGTCAACGGTAAGAAACTCGCGGATGAAGCTTTGAAGAAAAGACCTGATCTGAAGGTGCTGTTTACGACCGGCTACACGCGTAACGCAGTCGTTCACGGCGGCGTGCTTGATCCCGACGTCAATTTCATCGGCAAGCCGTTTACTATTGAGCAGCTGGCGAGCAAGGTGCGCGCCGTGCTAGATTCGTAAAGCTGTCTTTTTGCCAAAAAGCATCGCACCATGTTGCAGATCGAGCGGATCGGAATATTTTTGCTGCTGATGGCTTTAAGTGCCATCACCGGCGCTGGAGCCGGCACCTTCACGGCTCGCGCCGACACGGTTTCCAATTTCTATAGTCACAAGACCTTGACGCTGATTGCCGGATTCCCGCCGGGCGGCGGCTACGACACCTATGTGCGCGTTTTGGCCCGCCATTTCGGAGGCTTCATTCCCGGCAAGCCTTCGGTCGTGCCCGCGAACATGCCGGGCGCCGGTTCGATGACGGCGGCAAACCGCATCTACAACGACCAGCCGAACGACGGGACGATTTTAGGCGAGTTCGCGTCCTCCGTGGTGATGGAGCCTTTGCTCGGCAACAAGGCCGCCCGTTTCGATCCGACCAAGTTCAGCTGGATCGGCAGCATGTCACAGGATGTCGCCTATTGCGGCGTCTGGCAGACGCCGGGTGCGGCTGTATCCTTCAATGACATGATGCGCCAGGGCGGCAAGGAGACGATTTTCGGCGGTGGCGCGCCGGCCGCGATCACCTATCAGCACCCGACGGTCCTGAAGACCGTGCTCGGCGCCAATATCCGGGTCATTCCGGGTTATGCCGGCACTCGCGATATCGATCTCGCCATGCACCGCGGCGAGGTGAACGGCGAATGCGGGTTTTACGCCTCGTCGATCAAGGCGCAGTTTTCCGACGATGTGAAATCGGGACGTCTTAAGCTCGTGATCCAGATGGGGCCGCACAAGTCGACGGAGTTCGGCGATGTGCCAAGCGTGTTCGACTACGCCAAGACGGCCGAGCAGCGCTCGGTGCTGGAGCTTTATTTCGATCAGCTCGTGCTTGGCCGCCCGCTGGCGGGGCCGCCGAATATGCCGGCCGATCGGCTGGCGGCCCTGCGGCAGGCCTTTGCGGCGACCATGAAGGACAAGGATTTCCTCGCCGAGGCGAACAAGGTCGGCCTCGATATCAATCCGGCATCCGCCACCGAGGTGGATGGCTTGCTGCGTCATTTTGGGAGCTTTCCGCCGGCGATCTTCGCTAAGGCAAGAGAGGCGATCGGGCGCTGAGCGTCACGCCCGGTGGTTGCATAAAGTCGGTTTTGCATCGGGCGCGCCTTGATCTTCCCGGATTTTATTCTTTAACTGAGTTGCCCGCGGCTGGGCGGTGGCGGATTGGCACGATGGGAATAGTCTCGGGCTTCAGGCACGACCTGTTCATCAGCTATGCGCATTTTGACAATGAGGCCGATGCTCAGGGCGTGCACTGGGTGAGCCGATTCCAGATCGACCTGCAGAACGCTTTGCGCCAGCGTATTGGCCGCGACCCGGAGATTTTCTTCGATACCCGGAATTTCGAGGCCGGCGACCATGTCGACTACCTTGTCGACAATGTTCGTCATTCGGCGATCTTTATCGCCATGTTGTCGCCAAGCTACGTGGCGCGCGAATTCACGATTAGGGAATTGCAGGCCTATTGTGATCGCGCGCCCGAGGCCCGCGCTGTTGTCACAGTCGAATTGCTGCCGGTGGACGACGAGAGCAATCATGAGCTCTTACGCGGCCGCAAACGGACGCCGTTCTGGTGGAAGGATCAGATGGCGCAGGATATTCCGTTGCGGCTGACGTCAAAATTCAATGCGGAGCTCTACAATGAGCGCCTTCAGGTGCTGGCGCACCAGCTCAAGAAACTGCTGGTGGAGCAGCGCGATCATGGCGTGATTGGCGCTGCGGCTGAGGCGCCTCGGCCGCAACCGAAGCCGTCGGCGGCGTCAACGGTGGCGGTCGCAGCCCCATCCGAGGGCAAGGCGGTGCTGCTGGCGCAAACTACGGACGACCTCTACGACGAACGCGAACGGGTGCGGGCCTGCCTCGATCAATACGGCATCAAGGTTCTGCCCGAAAATGACTATCCGCAGGGCGGCCAGGACTTCGCGGCCGCTTTTGAGGCCGACATAGAGCACAGCGCGCTGTTTGTGCAGCTCCTGGGCAATTTCGGTTCACGCAAGCCGCCGGATTTGTCGCAGACCTACGCGCAATTTCAATACGAAACCGCGAAAGGCGCGGGCCTCAAGATTTTGCAGTGGCGTCATCCCGACCTCGATCTTGCCGCCGTCACGCATCGCGACAAGCCGCTGTTTGAAGGGCCGGAAGTGCTCGCGGTCGGACTTGAGGAATTCAAGGGCGAGATATTGCGGTTCCATGCGCAACTTGCGAAGCCTGTGCCGGCGCCGGTAACGTTCGACGGCGGCTGTCACGTCTTCATCAATGCCGATAGTAGCGACAAGGAGCTGGCGGACGCGCTGTTGAAGATTTTTGACGACCGCAAGAACTTCACCGCCGCCCGGCCGCTGTTCGAAGGCTCGGCCAAGGACATTCTGGACGATCTTGAAGCCAACCTGATGAATTGCGAGGCGCTGGTGTTGCTGTACGGCCGTGCGCCGCCGGCCTGGGTGCGCGCCCAGCTCTTGCGCTACAGCAAACTCGAACGGTTGCGCGAGACGCCGCCACGGCTCAAGACGGTTCTGCTCGGACCGCCGGTGCCGAAACCAGATCTCGCCTGGGCGGGCGGTTTTGAAAAGATGGATTGTCAGGACGGCAATCTTGCGCAGCGCATCCTTGGTGTGCTCGGCGGATTGCAGCCTTGACGTCTGAAACGACCTTGCGACTGCCCTATCCCGGTCTGCGTGCGTTTCGCCGAGAAGAGGGCGACCTGTTTTTTGGCCGCGAAGATTGCATCAACGGGATGGTCGATCGCCTCGCGGCGACACGGTTTTTGGCGGTGCTCGGCTCGTCCGGCACCGGCAAATCCTCGGTAGTCAAAACCGGACTGCTGGACGGACTTGATCTCGGCTTGATGGCATCGGCCGGCTCGGCTTGGCGGGTCGTGGAATTCAAGCCCGGCGGCGCGCCGCTGAGAAACCTGGCGCACGGGCTATTGCAAACCGGGACTGAGGGTATCGAGGGAGCAAAGCCGCTCACGGATGCCGATGCCGCTCTGTTCCGCGCTTTTCTGCTGCGCGGCCCATTGTCCGTTGCCGAGTGGTGCGCGGACGGGCATCTGCCCGCGGGCACCAATCTTTTGCTGCTCGTCGATCAGTTTGAGGAGCTGTTCCGCTATCAGGATTACGCCGGCCGGGAAGAGGCCGAGGCGTTTGCCGCGCTGCTTCTCGAAAGCGCGCGGCAAAGCAGGGTGCCAATCTATGTGACGCTGACAATGCGCTCCGAATATCTCGGTGCTTGCGCTCTTATCGATGGTCTCGCGGAGGCGATCAGCGCCGGCCTGGTGCTCATCCCGCGCATGGCGCGCGAGCAATGCCGCAGCGCCATCGTCGGGCCGGCCGCGGTCTGCGGCTTCAAGATCGCCGACGACCTGACCAATCGGCTGCTCAACGATCTTGCCGCGTTCGCGCCGTGGGACGACCGTAGCACGCGCGATCAGCTCGATCGCTTGGCCCGCCGCGCCGACCAACTGCCGCTGTTGCAGTATTGCCTCAACCGCATGTGGACGAGTGCCCGCGACGCGGAGCCGGACGCGCCGATTGTCCTCAGGCTTGCCGATTATGAGCGGATCGGCGGTCTCGGCGGTGCGCTCAATACCCATGCCGATGAGGTGCTTCGCCGCCTCGGCGAGGATTGTCGCCCGGTGGCGGAGGCCATCTTCCGGGCGCTTACAGAAGGATCGTTGGCGAGCGAAGCAGTGCGCCGCCCGACGCGCTTCGACGAGCTGGTGGCGATCTGTGGCGGCGACGAGGCACGTGTGCGCAAGGTCGTCGACGCATTCCGCGCGCCTGGATGCAATTTCCTTGCGCCGGGGTTCGACCCCGCCAATCCGCGGCCGCTGACGTCGGACACCATCGTCGACATCAGCCACGAGAGCCTGATCCGGCAGTGGAAGCAATTGTCGGAGTGGGTCGAAGCGGAAGGGCGTGCTCGCCGGCAATGGCAGCGCCTGAGGGATCGCTTCGACGACAAGCAGCCGCTGCAAGGGCCTGAATTGACCACCACGGAAGCGTGGCGCCGCGAGCACCAGCCGAGCGCCGCCTGGGCGCGCCGTTACGGCGGCGACTTTTCTGCGATCATGAAATTCCTGGACGACAGCGAGTGGCGGCGCCGGAGATTTGCGCCGCTGGTTTTGCCGCTTTTCAGCCTCGCGGCATTCTTGGGCAGTGGTTTGCTTGCCGCCGGATTTTTGCTGAAATTCTTGCACACCGACGTGCTTCCTCCTTGGACGATCCATTATGTGACGTCTGCATACATGGCGATCTCCTGCACCTTTGGACTTTGGCGGTATGCCTCCGTCAGGCTTGCCCGGGCGTTGCTGGCCGGTGCAATAATCCTGGTCGTGTCATTTGTTGGCGGCGGAATCTTTGTCCACGCGTTAATGGCCCATGGCCACGGCAACGCGGAGTACCTTTGGAGAATCACACTTGACGCGCCCGTCATCGTAACCACGATGGCTGTCTTCAAACGATCCTTCAGGAGCGTTTACCTGTGGACCATGCTGGTTGGCACGAACATTCTTGCGGTTGTTGTCTTTAATTCATTCACCAATGATGCTGGGACTCAGGGCTATTACATCCTCGTCGGTTGGACGCTGTGGTTCGCCCTTCTCGGGTACCAATTGGCTCGCGGTGACAGGGCCATCGAGAGCGCCGACCAAGGTCTCTTGGCCGCAGCCGGCCGTTTGGCGCTCGTGGCATTCCTGTGGGTTGGCATACTTGGAACGTACTCCGACGTTACGCTCGTGATTGCGTTCAAATCAGCACGCCCCGCCTGGTGGTGGTTGGTCGATCAAGGCGCCGTCGCGGCGGTGATGGGGATAGCGCTTGGCTTCGGCCTGCAGCATTATCGCGGGCTCAGCGCGACGCGGGCCTTGGTGGCCGGACTGTCGATCTTCGTTATTCAATTCGCGTTGGGCTCGGCGTTCCTGGCTATTCTCCTGTCGCATAGCGTGCCGATGATCGAGGCGGACCACTGGACGGGCACGATACTCTTCGCTCCCTGCACCCTTGCCGCATTGGCGCTGTTTGACCGGGCTTTCCGCAGGATTACGGTTTGCCTGTTGTTCGCTGTGCTGTTCGTAGCCCCCTACGCGGCCTTTGTCTGGCTTGCCGATAGCGGCCGCATCGCGGTCAGCGCCCAATGGCGAGACCTGCTGATCTTGATCATCGCCACGCTGTGGATCGGCGCGCTTGGCTACTGGCTGCAGCGCGCGTCCCTTGCAGAAAGGGCTTCGAGCGGCGATAACGCGCACCGCCGCGAAACATCGCCGGTGCCCGAAGTGATTGCCTCCGCGGCGGCCTGACAACGCCAATCGTAAATTGTAAAGGTGAAAGTCGCGTGCATGAATAAGCACTATCAAGTCGTCATTGTGGGCGGCGGCCCGGTCGGCGCCGCGCTGGCGGTCGAGCTCGGATTGCGCGGTGTCGCCTGCGCCCTGGTCGAGCGGCGCCTCGAGCCGCAGCGCATCCCGAAGGGCCAGAATCTGACGCAGCGCTCGATGGAGCATCTTTATTCGTGGGGCATCGCCGACGCGGTGCGCGCGTCGCGCATGCTGCCGCCCGAATATCCGATGAGCGGCATCGTCGCTTACCGCGACCTGTCCACCGATTTCTGGTACGCGCCGCCGCTGCGCGAAATCGTCAACTCATATTATTTCGAGCAGAACGAGCGGTTGCCGCAATACCTCGTCGAATACGTGCTGCGCAAGAAACTCCTTGAACTGCCCAATGTCGACTGCCGCTTCGGCTGGGCAGCCGAGAAGATCGAGCAGGATGCCTCCGGCGTGCGCGTTGCGATCGCCAAGGAGGGCGGCGGTGGCAACGAGGTGTTGAGCGCCGACTATGCAGTCGGTTGTGACGGCGGCCATTCGATCGTGCGGCGGCAGATCGGTATCCAGCGGTCGAGCTCCGATTTCGATCAGCTCATGGTGCTGGCATTGTTCCGCTCCAAGGAGTTGCACGAAAAACTCAAGCGCTTTCCGCCGCGCTCAACCTATCGGGTGCTGCATCCGGACCTGAAAGGTTACTGGCAGTTTTTCGGCCGGGTCGACGTCGGCGAAAGCTGGTTTTTTCACTCGCCGGTGCCGGCAAGCACGACGCGCGACAATTACGACTTCCACGGCCTGTTGCGGCGGGTCGCCGGGTTCGATTTCGCCTGCGAATTCGATTATGTCGGCTTCTGGGACCTGCGCATCGAGGTCGCGAAAAGCTATCAGATCGGCCGCGTGTTCATTGCCGGCGACGCCGCGCATTCGCATCCGCCCTATGGCGGCTACGGTCTCAACAACGGTCTCGACGACGTCGCCAATCTCGGCTGGAAGCTCGCCGCCATGCTGCAAGGCTGGGGCAGCGATGGGCTGCTCAAGAGCTATAGCGAGGAGCGGCAGCCGATCTTCCTGGAAACCGGCCGGGATTTTATCGAGGCCGGGATCGAGAAAGACGCAGCGTTTCTCGCCCGCTACAGCCCGGACAAGGACCGCGCCGAATTCGAGCACGCCTGGAAGGATCATCAAGGGGCGGCAGCCCCGCGGGTCCTCACCTACGAGCCGCACTATGAAGGTTCGCCGATCGTGTTCGGCCCGCCGGACGGCCGATCGAGCGCCCGCGGCACGCATACGTTTACGGCCCGCACCGGCCATCACCTGCCGCCGCAGCCGCTAAGCTCCGGCCGCAACGTGTTCGAGGAACTGGGGCCGTATTTCACGCTGCTGGCGTTCGATACTGACGACCGCACGGTTGCGGCGTTCGCCGAGGCGGCCAAGGAATTGGGCGTGCCGCTGAAGACCGTGCGCGATACCTACGGGGAGGGTCGCGAAGCGTATGAAGCGAAGCTTATTTTGGTGCGGCCGGATCGGTATGTCGCATGGACGAGCGATGGCGGGCCGAACGATGCAAAAGGGATCATGAGCAAAGCCGTCGGCCGCGCATGACGCTGGGTCACACGAGCTTTAATCCCTTCAAGCTCGCGTGTCCGTCCTTGCCGACAATGATGTGGTCGTGCACGGAAATCCCGAGCGGGCTCGCAACCGAAATGATCTGCTGCGTCATCTGAATGTCGGCGCGCGACGGCGTCGGATCGCCGGACGGATGGTTGTGCACCAGGATCATCGCGGTTGCGGACAGTTCAAGTGCGCGCTTGACCACCTCGCGTGGATAAACGGGGGTATGATCGACAGTGCCGACCTGCTGCAATTCATCGACGATGAGCTGGTTGCGTTTGTCGAGAAACAGCACGCGAAACTGCTCGCGGTCGGCAAAGGCTTGCGCGGTGCGGCAATAGTCGAGCACCGCCGACCACGATGACAGCACCGGCCGCTTTTTGACTTGTCCGCGCACAAGCCTGCTCGCCGCTGCCTGAACGATCTTGAGTTCGGTGATGCTGGCCTCGCCGATGCCGTCAACCTCCGCGAGCCGCTTCTCGGGAGCCGAGATCACTTCAGCGAACGAGCCGAATTTTTCCAGGAGAGCCTTGGCGATCGGCTTCATGTCGCGACGCGGCTGGGC
>DASZWK010000376.1:0-3605 GCA_035546235.1 Xanthobacteraceae bacterium
CGGTGCCGCAGCCGAATGCCTGCCGACGCGGCGACGCGGATGAGTGTTATGGCATTTTGTTTGCGGCGGCGGTGTTCTATGAATGAGTTTGCCGGGCGCGGGGCCAGCACATTGAAAGCGCATCGGATGATGCGGGGACTGATCGTCGGCATTGCGATTTGCGTTGCGATGGCTGGGAGCGAACGCGCCCTGGCGCAGTCGGGCTATGACCGGCCGGGCGGCGACTACACGCATTTCACCATCGCCAACGGCGACCCGGCCGTGTGCGCGAACCGCTGTGAGCACGACCGCAGTTGCCGCGCCTGGAGTTTTCATTATCCCCTGCCGACGGGCGGCCCGGCGACGTGCTGGCTCAAGCGCACGGTTCGGCCGGCATCGCCGTCGTCCTGTTGCGTGTCGGGCGTGCGCGGCGCCGGTGTCATCGAACCGCGCCTGGGCAAGCTCGAATATTCGATCGATCGTATCGGCGGCGACTACCACACCTTCGAGACCAAACCCGATCCCGCCGGTGCGCCCTGCGCGTCGGCTTGCCAGGCCGATACGCGCTGCCGGGCCTGGACCTATCGGCGGCCGGGCTATGGCGCGGTGGGCGCGCGCTGCTATCTGAAAAACGTCATCAAGCCGCCGCGCCAGCGGCCGTGCTGCATTTCGGGCGTGGTGCGCTAACCGCCGCAATCTCGCTAATGCACCGCGGTGAAGAACCGCGACAGCCGCAGGCCCGACGGCCATGTCCACAGCGGCTCATGCACCTTTGCCAGATCCCAGGAGCCGACCAGCGCATCGACGCGGCCGACCAGATCGCCGACCGGCAGCAGGCCGACGCCGCCGGCGCTGAGCGGGACCCGGCTGTCGGCCGAGTTGTCGCGGTTGTCGCCCATGACGAACAGATGTCCAGCCGGCACAGTGAGCTCGGGCACGTTGTCGAGCGGATCGAATTCCTGCGATTTGAAAATCGTGTGCTTGCGGCCGCCCGGCAGCGTCTCGATGAAACGCGCCACCGCTTGGTGCGATCCGTCTTCTTCTTCCATCGAGCCGAGGCCGTCCGAGGTGAGACCGACCGGGGCGCCGTTGATCCACAATCGCCCGTCACGCATCGCAATGCGATCGCCCGGCAGCCCGACGACGCGCTTGACCCAGATTTGCGAACGGTCGCCGGGCCAGCGAAACACCACCACATCGCCGCGCTGCGGCAGCGCGCCCATGATCCGCTTGGTGTCGGGCAGCGTGACGAAATTCGGCAGCGACGATGAGCTGTAGCCGTACGGAAATTTCGTCGCCAACAGCTCGTCGCCGATTTGCAGCGTCGGCTCCATCGATCCGGATGGCACGTAATACGGCTCGGCGATCGCCGTCTTGGCAATGAGGACGAGCAGAACGAACACCACCACGTCGACGATAGATCGGATCCAACGCGGCATCTGGGACACCTTCGGCACTGGGGCTGCTGAATGCGAGGACATGATGGTGCGCGGTTCGCGGTCGGAGTGGCGTCAGCCCGTGCCGCCGACGGTGATGCGGTCGATGCGCAGCGTCGGCTGGCCGACGCCGACCGGCACGCCCTGGCCGTTCTTGCCGCAGGTGCCGATGCCGCTGTCGAGCGCAAGGTCGTTGCCGACCATCGTCACGCGGTGCAGGTCGGTCGGTCCGTTGCCGATCAGCATCGCGCCCTTGATCGGCGCCCCGACCTTGCCGTTCTCGATGCGATAAGCCTCGGTACACTGGAACACGTATTTGCCCGAGGTGATGTCGACCTGGCCGCCGCCGAAATGCACGGCGTAGATGCCGTTCTTGACCGAGGCGAGGATTTCGCCGGGATCGCGATCGCCGGCCAGCATGTAGGTGTTGGTCATGCGCGGCATCGGCACGTGGGCGAAACTTTCGCGGCGGCCGTTGCCGGTCGGTTTCATGCCCATCAGACGCGCGTTCTGGCGGTCCTGCATGTAGCCGACAAGGATGCCGTCTTCGATCAGCACGGTGCGGCTGGTCGGCGTGCCCTCGTCGTCGATCGACAGCGAGCCGCGGCGTGCCGCCATGGTGCCGTCGTCAACGACGGTAACGCCCTTCGAGGCGACCTGCTGGCCCATCAGGCCCGCAAAGGCCGAGGTCTGCTTGCGGTTGAAGTCGCCTTCGAGGCCATGACCGACGGCCTCGTGCAGCATGACGCCGGGCCAGCCGGGACCGAGCACCACATCCATTTCGCCCGCGGGCGCCGGCACCGATTGCAGATTGATCAGCGCCTGGCGGACGGCGTTGTCGACCGCACCCTGCCAAGCCTCGGTGGTGATGAAACGCTCGTAGCTCTCGCGGCCGCCATAACCGTCGCTGCCGGTCTCCTGACGGTCGCCTTCGCCGACCATGATGGAGACGCCGACGCGCACCAGCGGCCGCACGTCGCGATAGATCTCGCCGTCGGCGCGCACGATCTCGACCGCCTGCCAGGTTGCGGCGAGGCTGGCGGAAACCTGGCGCACGCGCGGATCCTTGGCGCGCGCATAGGCGTCGATCGTCTCGAGCAAACGCGCCTTGGCCTCGAATGTCGGGCTGCCGAGCGGGCTGTCCTCGCCGTAAAGTTTCGCGTTGGTGCGCGCGGGCGGCGCCGCGTAGCTGCCCGAATAGCCGCCCTTGACGGCGCGTACCGCATCGGCGGCGCGCTCGATTGCCGACTCCGAGACGTCGGACGCGTGGGCGTAGCCGACGGCCTCGTCCTTGACGGCGCGCAGGCCGAAGCCCTGCGAGGTGTCGTAGGTCGCCTGCTTGAGCCGACCGTTGTCGAACGACAGCGCCTCGACCTGGCGGTATTCGAGATAAAGCTCGCCATCGTCGGCGCCGTCGAGGCCGCGCGAGATGATCTTGGCGAGCTTGGGCCGGTCCAGTCCGGCGCGGTCGATCAGGGACGTGGGGGCATCAGACATCAGGGAACTCCGGCCTCTTTGGCGCGATGCGCCCAATACATAAGCCATGCCAGGGCGGTTTGCAGCAGGGGCAAGACGGCCGGGCTGACGCATACTTGGACACCTCATCCTGAGGCGCGAGCGCAGCGAGCCTCGAAGGATGCAGGCCCCCAGATCGGCCTTAGCCAACCTGGGCATTTCGAATGCCGAAATCGGATACATCCGATCTCGGATGCGCCTCGGCCTCGCCCTTCGAGGGCTGCTGCGCGGCCACCTCAGGGTGAGGAAAAAGGCAAAGCCCTCCCGTTCTCGCGGCGCGTTTTTGTTCGCACCCGAGTCATCGGCACACCATTTCCAAAAACGACGCCGCCAACCGACCTTCGTCAGATGCCCCGAGCAGTGGAACGGCCGGACGCACCATGATCGGACGCGGCGCAAGACGCTTCGTAGGGTGGGCAAAGGCGCGGAACGCGCCGTGCCCACATGGTTCTCAAAACCTGTTTCTCAAACCGCTTTCTCAAAACCGCGTGGGCTTCGCTGCGCTCAACCCACCCTACGAAACGCACGAACGACAAAGGAAGCAGAACGCCGACAGACGCGGGTCTCCCTGCTTCACCTTCCGGCGAAGCGCGCACCCTGGCCAGGGCGCGCTCGCCTGTCGGCGTTCCACTGCGGCTCTCGCCAGGGAGACAGCTGGTCCCCAAGGCTCAGCGT
>DASZWK010000377.1:0-18571 GCA_035546235.1 Xanthobacteraceae bacterium
GCCGGGTCGTTGAGCACCATGGCGGAAAGCTTGCCGCGATCCACCTTGCCGCCCGACGTTGAACCGGGAAAGGCCTGCTCGATGGCAGGCACAGCTTCGCCTTCATACAGCGCGTGGACGACCGCATCGGAATCGTGCACAGGCACGCCGGCCTCGGCAAAATACCGCGCAGCCGTCGTCTTACCCATGCCCAGCGAACCGGTGAGGCAGAGTACGAATGGCCGAGCGCCGTCCTTGTCCTCGCTCATGACAGCAAACATCCGTAACGCCGCAGAAAATCCAACGCCGCAAGCAGTGGCAGGCCCAACACGGTGAAATAATCGCCGTCGACCGAGTCAAAAAGTTGAACCCCAAGCCCTTCAAGCTGGTAGGCGCCAACGCTCTCGGTGGCGGCGGCGCCGGCAGCATCGAGATAGCGTTCGAGAAACTCATCCGAGAAGGTCCGCATCGTCAACCGCGCGGTACTGACGTGTTCGTACAGCACCGTTGCATCCTGCACGAAGGCAATGGCTGAATGCAGTTCGTGGGTCCGTCCTGCAAGTTCCCGCAGTTGAGCGCGAGCGGCACCGCGATCGGCCGGCTTGGTGAACCGCTTGGCGTCGAGCGCCAGAACCTGGTCGGCGCCGAGCACGAGGCGTCCGGGACGTGACCGCGCCACCGCCGACGCTTTGGCGCGCGCCAACAGCGCCGCCACGGCGGCAGGCGACTTTGACGGAGCCTCGCCTTCCACCGCGCGCTCATCGATGTCCGACGGCACAACCTCGACTGCAATTCCGGCGGCGGCAAGCAAAGCACGCCGTATGTTGCTCTTTGAGGCGAGCACAAGCGGATCAGCCGCGCACCAGAACTCCATCGGTCACGACGCCTTGCGCCGGCGCCGCTCGCCGAGATGCGCCAGCACCGCTGCCGCGGTTTCTTCGATCGAACGCCGGGTCACATCGATCAGCGGCCAATTATGTTTTGCGCACAGCCGCCGCGACGCCGCGATCTCTTCCGCGACCGCGGTTCGGTCGATGTACCGGTCATCGTCACGATGCGCCTTGAGGCCGAGCAGCCGATTCTGCCGGATCTGCACAAGCCGCTCGGGCGTGGCGAACAAGCCAACTATGAGCGGACGCTCGATACGCTCGAGTTCGGACGGCAGCGGCACACCCGGAACCAACGGAACATTTGCGGTCTTAACGCCACGATTGGCCAGATAAATCGACGTCGGCGTCTTCGAGGTGCGCGACACACCGACCAGGACCACATCGGCTTCTTCCAGATCGTCGGTTTGTTGACCGTCGTCGTGCAACATCGTGTAATTGAGAGCATCGATACGGCGAAAGTACTCTGCGTTGAGGGTGTGCTGCGCGCCGACCTTATGGGTCGATTCCGCCCCGAGATAAGCCTGGAACAGGTGCAGCACCGGACCAAGAATCGACAGGCACGGCAGACCGAGTTCGCGGCACTTCCCTTCCAGCCGTTCGACCAGGCCCTCCTCAAGCAGCGTGTAGAGCACAATTCCCGGCGCTTCCTCGATCTCGGCCAGCACCCGGTCGAGCTGTTTTTGAGTGCGTACCAGCGGGTGCATATGCTCCACCGGCATGACCCTGGCGTATTGGGCAGCGGCCGCCCGCGCGACCGTGATCAGTGTTTCACCGGTCGCGTCGGAGATCAGGTGCAGATGGAAGTAACCCGCAGCGTGCGCCATGAGCGATCTTTAGGATCGGATGATAAGCTGTCGATAAGTAGGGAGAAGGCCACGGCTTGGGCGGTTAGGCAAGCACCTCGGCCCTCAAGGCCGAAATTTCATCCACACGGGTGCTGCGCGGGACTGCTATGGACCGATCACGCTGAAACAGTGTGAACTGTGAATCGTACGTTGCCGCAACGCAGAAAACATCGACAATCAGCGGCTGCAAGGCTGCACACTCAGCACTCCGACCGCCTGTGATTTACGGGAATATGTGGAGAAGGTAGGAATGGAATGTGAAGACAGACTTATGAGTCTAATCAACGCTCATAACACTACAACAGACTCTCTTTAGATCTAATTTAGATTAAGATACCGGTGTGTCGGATAAACCTGCGGATAAGCCGCTATTGCGGGTGCTTGCTGGCGAAAGCCTTTCCGTTCCGCCAATTTGGCTGATGCGGCAGGCAGGCCGGTACCTGCCGGAATATCGGAAAATTCGCGAAAGGGCCGAAAGTTTCCTGAGCCTGTGTTTTAATCCGCAGTTGGCCGCAGAGGTAACGTTGCAGCCGATACGGCGCTTTGGATTCGATGCGGCAATCATATTCTCCGACATCCTGGTGGTGCCGCACGCCCTCGGCCAGCGCGTCAGCTTCGAAGTCGGAGAAGGGCCGCGGCTTGATGCTTTATCGGAACCGGATGCACTGGGTCGGCTGCGGCCAACGATCGATCATGCTGTGCTCGCGCCGGCCTACGAAACGATCGCGCGGGTGAAATCGGAACTGCCGCCGGCAGTCGCGTTGCTCGGCTTTTGTGGCGCGCCGTGGACTTTGGCGACATACATGATTGCCGGTCGCGGCACTGCGGACCAGCTTCCTGCGCGGATGTTTGCCTACCACTACCCTCAAGCTTTTGCGGAGCTCATCGATCGGCTCATCGACGCATCGTCGGATTACCTCATTCGCCAGTTCGAGGCTGGCGCTGATGCGGTGCAGATCTTCGATACCTGGGCTGGAATCCTGCCCGACGACGAATTCGGCAAGTGGTGTATCGACCCGATAGGGCGAATCGTGGCCAAGGTACGCAGCCGGATTCCAGCGGCGAGGATCATTGGTTTTCCCCGGGGTGCGGGAACAAGACTCGGACGATATCTTGCGGGCGTTCCGGTCGATGCGATCGGGCTCGATTGGATGGTGGAGCGGTCGTATGCGCGCGACTATGTGCAGAAGCGGCGCGCCATACAGGGCAATCTCGATCCGCTGGCGCTCCTTGCCGGAGGTGACACACTGGATCGGGCCGTGGATGCGATCCTCGAGGTGTTCGGCGAAGGGGCGTTCATTTTCAACCTTGGTCACGGCGTGGTGCCTGACACGCCGGTCGCACACGTCGAACAACTGGTTGCCCGTGTTCGCCGTATGCGGGGGGTGCGCTGAAGCGTCGTGTGATTGAAGGACGGCTGCCGGATGGCTGCGATTTACCCTTGGCTTAAAGCCTTCCACGTCATCGCCGTCATCGCCTGGATGGCGGGGATGCTCTATCTGCCACGGCTTTTCGTCTACCATTGTGCGGCACAAAAGGGTTCGATTCAGTCGGAAACCTTCAAGGTGATGGAGCGCCGGCTGCTCCGCGCGATCATCAACCCGGCGATGATTGCAACCTGGGTGCTCGGCTTGACGCTGGCCTGGGATGGCCCTGATTCTCGGTATGGCTGGTTCGCCTTCGGGTGGCTGCAGGCTAAATTTGCCCTGGTCCTCTTGCTGTCGGCGGTCCACGGTTTATTTGGCCGTTGGGTTAAGGCTTTTGCCGCCGATTCAAACCTCCATTCGCAGAGATTTTATAGGATAATCAATGAGGTACCTACGATCCTGATGATCTTTATCGTCATCCTTGCGGTCGTGAAACCGTTCTGAGCGCCGCGCGTTGCCAGTGCAAAATCAGTCTCGGCTCTTGCTTGTAGGGCGGTCTTTTCCTATCTTCGCGCCATCCCACCGAACGTAGGCGGATGCAGTTTAAATCCTGGCTCCAGTCGACTGGAGCCGATTGATGCATCGGGTTACGGGTCCAAATTTCCCGCAACTCACGACCTGCGACTTCCCTCCCGTCAGCGACGCCGCGACCCCCACACCGCCGCTGGCGCAATTTCCATAGGTCACTTTATGCGGGAAATGAAACTCCAAGAACTCAAGGCCAAGACTCCGGCCGAGCTCGTCTCGTTTGCCGAGGAGCTCGAAGTCGAGAACGCCTCGACCATGCGCAAGCAGGAGCTGATGTTCGGCATCCTCAAACAGCTCTCCGCGCGCGAAACCGACATTGTCGGCGAGGGCGTCGTTGAGGTGCTGCCCGACGGCTTCGGCTTTTTGCGATCGCCGGAGGCAAATTATCTGCCGGGTCCGGACGACATCTACGTGTCACCCTCGCAGATCCGCCGCTTCGGCCTGCGCACCGGCGATACCATCGACGGTCATATCCGCAGCCCCAAGGAAGGCGAACGCTATTTCGCGCTGCTCAAGGTCAACTCGCTCAATTTCGAGGACCCGGAAAAAGCGCGCCACAAGGTCAATTTCGACAATCTGACGCCGCTCTACCCGGATGAGTGGCTGAAGATGGAGTACGAGGATCCGACCAAGAAGGATCTCTCGGCGCGCGTCATCGACATCGTGGCGCCGGTCGGCAAGGGCCAGCGCGCCCTGATCGTGTCGCCGCCGCGTACCGGCAAAACCGTGCTGCTGCAGAACATCGCGCATTCGATCACGCACAATCATCCGGAATGTTATCTGATCGTGCTGTTGATCGACGAGCGTCCGGAGGAAGTCACCGACATGCAGCGCTCGGTGAAGGGCGAGGTTGTTTCCTCGACCTTCGACGAGCCTGCGGTGCGCCACGTCCAGGTCGCCGAGATGGTGATCGAGAAGGCCAAGCGCCTGGTCGAGCACGGCCGCGACGTTGTGATCCTGCTCGATTCGATTACCCGGCTCGGCCGTGCCTACAACACCGTGGTGCCGTCCTCAGGCAAGGTGCTGACCGGCGGTGTTGACGCCAACGCGTTGCAGCGGCCGAAGCGCTTCTTCGGCGCCGCGCGCAATATCGAGGAAGGCGGCTCGCTCACCATCATCGCCACGGCGCTGATCGATACCGGCAGCCGCATGGACGAGGTGATCTTCGAAGAATTCAAGGGCACCGGCAATTCGGAATTGATCCTGGACCGCAAGGTCGCCGACAAGCGCACCTTCCCGGCGATGGACATCACCCGCTCGGGCACCCGCAAGGAGGAACTCCTGGTACCGCCGGATCAGCTCAAGAAGATGTACGTGCTGCGCCGCATCCTCAATCCGATGGGAACGATGGATGCCATCGACTTCCTGCTCGACAAGCTGCGCAACACCAAAAACAACGGCGAGTTCTTCGACTCGATGAATACCTGAGCTGCCGCGCCGCGATTATCAGCGGCGCGGTGTGCGGCGATCAAGGCCGCAAATCGCGGGTGCCGTCATTTGGCCTTGATGTGTTCCTGTTCGACAATTGGGCGCCATCTGGCGATTTCAGCCTGCTGCTGAGCAGCAAGCGCCTGCGGCGTTTGGTGCGCCGCCGGCACAATTTCTTGACCGAGGCTGGCAAGCTTTGCGCGCACCGTCGAGTCGGCCAGGGCGCTTCTGGCGGCAGCGTTTAGCTTTGCAACGATGCTCGCGGGCGTGCCTTTCGGCACCCATAGGCCATGCCAGACGGAAATATTGAAATCCGGCATTCCCGCTTCATCGGTCGTCGGAATCTGCGGCGCCGCCGCCAAACGGCTTTGCCCGGTGACCGCATAGGCTTTGATTTGACCCGCGCGGATGAATGCCAGCGAATCGGCAGGCTGGGCGAATTTCATGGTGAGACGTCCGGCCAACATGTCCTGCGTGGCCGGAGCATCGCCGCCGCGGTACGGGACAAATCTGAGGGAAGTGCCTGTGATTTTCTCAAACTCGAGCCCCAGCAGCTGCCCGGCGCTGCCCGGGCCGTTGAATGACGTAAGTGCCTCGTTGGGATTGGCCTTGAGCCAGGCGACGAGCTCTTTCAAATTGCTCGCGGGCACGGCGTTCTTGGAAACGATGAGATATGGGCTACTGAGAAGCAGCGCGACCGGTTCGAAGTCCTTAACGACATCGTAATCGAGCGAGTAGATCAGCGAGTTAACAGCATGGGTTCCATAGTGCCCGATGCTGATTGTGTATCCGTCAGGCGATGCATGTGCTGCCTTACCGACCCCGATCGTGCCGGCGGCCCCCGTGACATTTTCGACCAGAATGGTCTGTCCGAGCGAAGCCCCCATGTGCTGAGCCAGGATGCGGGCGATGACGTCGGTAGGGCCACCCGCGCCAAACGGCACCACCATTGTGATGGGGCGGGACGGATAGTGTTGCGGGTGCGCACGCGTGGTCCAAGGGACGACAGCGGCTATGAGTGCCAGTGCCGCCATCCAGACCCTCCGGGCCGTAAGCAAGCGAACTGATTTCGCTAAAGTCATGGCTTTTCCCTCGCTGCGAAAGCTGCGCTGGATTGTCTCTGCGGCGCGTCAAAAGAGCATGCATCTTGCCGTCGAAAACGCGTCAAAATAACAACCGGCTTGCAGCCGCTGCGGGGTTACAGTTGCACTCGCCCGCACGCGTAATGGCCGAGGGATCTGCTTCGTATGCGCCAGGACACCAGCCGACATCGACCGCCTCGGCCTCGCATCCACGTGCGCGTTCGGGCGCAGGCGCGTGGGCGCATTTCGGCGAGGTCCAGTTGCGCTGCGCTCGACGGCGACGGCGGACCTGCGCCGCCGCCTCGTCTGGCGCTGCTCGGGCCGTTTGAATTGACCTGTCAATCCCGCCGCGCCGCGCGGCTGCCAAAAAAGGCGCAAGCTCTGTTGGCCTACTTGGCAACACGACCTGAGCGTCGCGCGTCGCGGGAGCACCTCGCCGCGCTATTTTGGGGTGAACACGGAACCGAACAGGCGCGCCGCAGCTTGCGCCAATGCTTGATGACTGTGCGAGACTCGCTCGCAGGTGATCTCGTCGTCGCGGAGGGCGCGCAGATCGCCTTGGCTACGCACATCCATATTGATGTGACCGAATTCGAAAAGCTCGCACAATCGGTTCAACTTGCCGAGCTCGAAGAGGCCGGCCGGCTCTATCGGGATGAGTTTCTCTGCGGGCTGCGCATCCCCTCCGAACCGTTCCAGGAATGGCTGACGGTGGAGCGGCAGAGACTTGCTGCCAGAATGTCCGAAGTCTTATCTCGGCTGGCCGCTCTTAGAGCCGCCGCGGGCGAAGTCGAACGCGGTGTTGAGGCCGCCGAAAGGCTAATCAGGTTCGATCCTCTTCGGGAGGACGGCCATCGGCTGTTGGTTCGGCTGCTGTTCGCGGCCGGGCGCCGCAGCGCCGCGCTTACGCAGTATGAGCGATGTGTCGACATTTTACGCCGCGATTTGGGCGTCGCGCCCGAGACTGAAACGGTCCAGCTTGCAGATCACATTCGCTCAGGCCGTCCGATAACGACGATTGAAGCTGTACCGGCGCGAACCGCTCATAGTATCGGGCGAGATGCTTTCGGCGGCTCTCGTGGCGGTGGAGACGGCGGAGAGTCAAGTATCGATAGTGCGCAGAAAGCGTCAATCCTGGTTCTGGGATTCTCAAATTTGAGTGGCGATCCCGATCAGGATTATTTTGCGCACGGCATTGCCCAGGACATAACGATTGCGCTTGGCCGAGTGCCGTGGCTGCTCGTTATTGCAGGTTGTTCGGTGGCTTCCGGAAGACAGCATGCCAGCATTCAGGAGATCGACCACGGCTTGAACGTGCGGTACGTACTCAGAGGTAGCGTGCGCCGTTCCGGCAGTCGCATACGCATTGTGGTCCAGATGTTGGAGTCCGCGAGCCGTCGCCAAATCTGGTGCGATCGGTTTGAGGGCGATGTCGATAACATCTTCGATATTCAGGATCGCGTCGCAATGCAGGCCGCGGCCGTTATCGCTCCGAAGCTCCACTTGCTGGAAGTCGAGCGTGCGCAGCGCAAACCGACAAATAGTCTTGGCGCCTACGACTTGTATTTGCGTGCAGTGCCAAGATTCCGGAAAAGCGCGGCGGATAATCAGGAGGCACTGCATCTGCTGCGACAGGCAATCGCGCTCGATCCTTCGTACGGCGCGGCCTACGCGTTGGCGGCGCGCTGCTATCATTTTCAAAAAGTTCTGGGCTGGGTGCATCCCGCTGATTCGCGGCTGCAGGAAGGAGTGCGCCTCGCCCGACTCGCGGAGGAGTTTGGCGGCGAGGATTCGGAAGCGCTTTGGATGGCCGGCCTGGCACTCGTGTTCCTGGCCGGTGAACTCGATCATGGTGGGCGTTTGATCGAAAAATCGCTATCCTTCAATCCCAGCTCAGCAAATGCGTGGATTGCCAGCTGCTTCGCCCGGACCTTTTTGGGCGACGGTGAAGCAGCGATGGAACACTTCACGCATGCGCAGCGTCTCAATCCGCTCGACATCACCCAGCATGTCCGCTGGAACGCGGCCGGCAACATTCATTTCATCGCCGGCCGCTATTACGAGGCGCTGGAGGTCTCCGCTAAGACACTCAGCGAGATTCCGACCTACCCGCCGGGTCTACGAATGAAAATCACGAGCTGCGGTCTGCTGGGTCGGCTGGATGAGGCTCGCGAGGCAGTGCAGCTGCTATTGCAAGTCAATCCGGACACCTCGGTGGCGACACTGGGCACATTCTGGGAGCCTCTGCTGCGCCGAAATCCCGGCGTACTCGATCGCTATTTGCAAGGCTTGCGGATTGCAGGGTTGCGCGCTCAGTGACGCTCGCGGAGGGCAAGCTTCGCAGCACCACAAACAAAAGGGCGAGTTCTTCAACTCGATGAATACGGAGTGGCAAAGACTCGATGAAATTGCAAAAGCGGCCTCTCGCCCCAATAACTTGACATATGCGCCTCGCGGCAGCCCCGTTGATCGCACTTTTTCATGAAGGCAGTTGTTTGCGCAGAATGACGGGATCTCGCCTGTCGGTCGCGCCACAGCGCTCAATGCGACGCCGGCCGCAGGCCGATCGCAGTGCCGTTGATAGCGCGCAATGAGAAATCGTAACCGGCAAGGAGAATGTCAGGCACACCATCGCCATTGAGGTCAGCCACCATCGGATCGGCTTCGACGGATTTGAGCGTACCGCTTAAGTGCCAAAGCGGTTTGCCGTCGGCGAGCGCAAGCACCCAGACCGTGCCGTTGGCGCTGGCGACCACGACGCCCCGCTGATTGTGCATCTTCAGGTCGACGGGTACTGGCGAGGCGATCACCGGGAATCCGCTGGGCGAACGCCATAACTCGGCTTTGGTACTCCAATCGAACGCTATTACTCCCGCTGCTCCGGCCGGGACAAGAATGACGGTGCGGTCGCCGTCCATCACGACGGCGGCGTGGCCGCCCACTTTCAGTTGATTCATTGTCACTGGCACGGCATTGGCGGCTTCGGAGCCAGGCGACGTCCAGATCGTTTCTCCGGTGCGGCTGTTGAGAACATAGAGCGTGCCGGAGAGGCTCGTGATCAGGATCGACGGCGGCCCGTTGGGTTCCAGGGCGGCCGTGACCGGCGCGGACCATGCTCCGCCGGGAATCGGTGCCTTCCACAGCAGCGTGCCATCCTTGCCGCGTAGCGCATAGGCGTAGCCATCGAGTGTCGCGGCAATCACATCGGGCAATCCGTCACCATCAATATCGGCTGCCGCCACTCCGCTCATGGTGGAATTGCCCAGCGAGAATTGCCATAGCACGTCGCCGCTGCGACCATCGGTCATGACGATGCTGCGGTCGTCCCACGTCGAAAACGCCACGTCGCTTTTACCGATGCCGCGGAAATCAGCGACCGCGGGCGCGCAGGACAGCCAGGTAGGCGTGATGCCCACAGTCTTGGCCCGCACCAGTTCGCCGTCGCCGGTGCGGTATGCGTAGAGCTGAACTGCCGGATTGGGGGGACGACTGCCGACGCCGATCACATAAGGCTGACCGATGCCGTCCAGATCGGCAAGCGTTACGCCGCGATTCGGCGAGAACTGTTCTTTCGCGGACCACAAGACATTTCCATAGGCGCCATCGAACGCGCGCAAGGAGATATCGTTGCCCCATGGTGCGGTCTCGACGACGATCGCTTTTCCGCTGGCATCCTTGGCCACGACCGGCGTCGCCTGAATGGCCGCGCTGGCATTGCTGGCCCACAGCATACTCGGCCCGTGTACCAGGCTGATGAGCCCGGCATGCCTGTAAAGAAGGATATCGCGCAGCGGTCCGCCGTCGTTTGATTTGATCAGCGCCCGCGGCTCGACGTCATCCGCCAGCCGTAACGTCCAACGCTCCTGTCCGGCTTCATCGAGGCAGCGCAGCCCGATGCCGCTGATGGTGACGAGAATTTCATTTGGGCCGTTGCCGTCCCAGTCTCCGATGAGGACTCCGCGCGGCACTCCCGGCGCCCTCCAGACGATCTGACCGGACCTGGGATCGATCGCGGTAAGCGCTTTGTCCGTGGTGACCAGGATCGCGCCACTCGAGGTTCGTAACAGTCCGTTGAGTCCGCGCGGTTGGCCGCGTGGGTTCAAACCGGCGGGACCGTGCCAAACTACCGCGCCGTCGGACGGATCGACGCCGACCATTTGCTGAGCAGGATCGGCAAATTCGAATACGAAGAGCGGTTTTCCATTTCCTTCAAGGTCGGCCACAGTCGGTCCTGAGACGAGCGGCGCAGGAAAATGTCCCGTACCATGCACCGCGCCAGTCGCCAAATCGATCAGTCGCCAGTTCGTGTCCGTCGACAAAAAGACTTGCGGGTGATTTTCGATTTGCAACGGCGGGATGGACATGCTCCATCCGACGCCGAGATCCGTGCGCCAGAGCGGAATACCATCGCTCACCCGCACCGACATACCCATGAGATGCGGCTGCTGTGCTGCGACCAAGTGGTTCGGGTCGCCCGGCTTCATCAAAACCGTAATGACTGTTTCGGAGCCACTTTTCCACGGCACGAGCAGCGGTGATTCGACCAGCGGCTGATCGGAAATTTGCAAGTCGTTTATTTGCCGACCGGTTTTACCGTCGAGCACATAGAGATGGCCATTGCGGCCAGCGACGATCACGTCGGCGCTGCCATCGGGCCGCGGCAACGCCTCGATCGCCAGACTCTGCGGCGTGCCGAAGCCGGAACGCGATCCGCGCCATCTCCACAGCACCTGCGGCGGCGCGGTGCCGCGGATCACCAAAAGTTCGGGGCCTGTCTGTTCCTGGTCCAATCCGGACACGACGACCTTTCCGATGTCGCCGCCGAGATTGATTGTCTTGAAGGTGCGCCAGTTGCCGGTCGGCGTTGGAATCGAGGTCACCACTTTGCCGCTTGCCGTCGATAAGAAAGTGACTCGAGTAATTTCGTTGTGCGCGATGAGTGACGGTCCGCCGGACAGATCCGGCAGAATGGCGAAACCGCCCTGGATCGCCGGCGAGGGGTAGGTCCAAAGCACGCCTTTTTCGAGCCAGAACCGCGCGTCGGTCGAGGCGCTACGCGCGATCGTAACCGAGCGAGTGCGATCGATGAATTCATCGGCGAAAGCACGAAGCATGTGGTTGCCCGAGCGCAACGCAAAATTCTTGACCGGAAGCCCGAGTTCCAGATCGTCAACCGAGACTCTCGCACCCGGCGCATTGCTGTCGACCGTCAAGCGGCCCTGGTCGTAGCGTTGCCAGCCATATAGCGATGTCGCTCCAGCGACGGCCGCAATAACGCCGAACAGAACAGCCAGAGAAAACCGACGCCGCCGAACGATTTTCCGCTCCGTCTGGATCGAGGCCTGGACGAAGGCTGCTTCGTCCTGCTCCAGGTAACCGTCACGGAGGGACTGCTTGGCTTTTTCCAACTGCAAGCCGCGCGCCAGCAGATAACTTGGATCGTTTTTTGCCCCCTGCCATTGTCGCGCCGCGACCGCGACCGCGGCCTTGACCTGCAGCATGTCGCTGTTAGTGCCGAGCCAGTCTTTGAGCCGCGGCCATTGGCGCAACAGCGCCTCGTGGGTCAGGGTGACGATCGGCTTGTCGGCTTCGTTCTTGTCGGTAATGAACAACCGCGCATGCGGCCCGACAAAGGCATCGACGAATTCTTTGGCGCCGGGCAGAGCCGCGAGCGCGTCGTAATCCGCCCAGTTGCGCGTGTATGCTAATCCCTCTTTCTCCAGTGAAGCGGTCGCAAGCCGCCGCATCACCGGATCGAAGGCTCTTTGCGCCTCCAGGCCGAGAGTCTGAAAGACGTCTTCGGCGCGCTTTGCCAGCGCGCCTTCGACGCCGCCCAATTCCTTATAGGCGACATAAGTCAGCAGATTGCCGAGGCGCCGTTGATAAAGCCCGTCCAGGCAATATTCGAGCAACGGCAACGCTTCCGGATGAGCGACGGCTTCGTCGCGCAGCATTTCGTCGAGCTTTATGGGATGATCGTCGGGCCCGATCGTCTCGTAATGCAGGCCGGCGGCGACGGCGGGCTGGCGGATGATCTGCCCGATTTCCTGCGGCGTCGGCAGAGCGAGATCATAGTGCCCGTCGCCCTGCTTTAATTCCATTAGTTCGGGGTATTCGGCGCAGCGTCCGAAAAAATCACTGCGCAGAGTCGCGATGATAAAAACATTGCCGCTGTGCGCCAGCGCGCCGAGGGCGGCAATAAAATTGCCGGTGGCGGGCGGCGCATCGCGAAATTTCGGCAGGGCGAATATTTCTTCCAGTTGATCAACCACGAGCACAAGCCGTGCTGCCCGGGCTTTGAGGCTGCGACGGATTTCTTCACAACGTGCGGCATCCTCGGTTTGGCCGAGGTTACGATAGCTTTCGATTAGCTTTTCGAGCTGGCGATCCTCGTCCTTGCGCAACAGGTCCGCGGCGTGCGCGAGCGCCTGCGAAATCAGCAGATCGACGCTGGTGGGAGAGCGGCGCAGCAGCGCCGCGATCTGCCTCGCGTCCTTGCCGTCGCTGGTCAACTCAGGCAGCGCTTCGGGCTGAATGAGCGCCTGCGCGAGGCTGTCGAACAAATCGCCGAGCGATCCGCTCGGCCGCATCACGGAGCGGCGCCATAGCCCGACCCCCTCGATCACGCCGGGACGAGTCAGTAACGGGAGCACACCGGCGCGGACCAGCGAGGATTTGCCGGCGCCGCTCATCGCCGAGATCAAAACGAACGCCGCGGGCCGCGGCTGCGTTGTTTCCTCCGCTGTTATTGAGTCGTCCGGCCTTTGTCTTTCATGCTCCGTCGCGCGGGCTTGCGCCTGTTCTTCCAGCCTGTGTGCCTGCCGACGCAAGCTATCGATCACCTCGCCGATAGCCCTTGTGCGGCCGAAAAAGATGGTTTCATGCTGGAAATCGAAGAGCTCGAGGCCGCGGAAGGGGTTCTCCAGCCAGGTAATCGCAGGACGCGCAGCATCGTCCCCGCCACCCGGTTCGAGCCGCACCTCGATCAGTCGGCGCAAATGGTGCTCAAGCCGTTCCTCAAATTCGGCGAGACTGACGTAACGCGAGATCGCACCCTTGACGGTGCGGGTGACTGGATCAAGCGCGAGCTTTTCCAGAAAATTCTCGAGCGCATCGAATTGACGGTAGGCCTGCTCGCGCGCCGCTCGCGGGGAGCGCCTGATCTGCGCCGGCGTCTGATTGTGATAGACCAGCACGTCCGGATAGCCACGCTCTCGGTGCGAGGCTACGGCGGTTTCGACCTCGTATTCGGTCCCGGACGTGTAGTGCTGGCCGTCGGGCGCCTGCAATGGTGTTCCCAACCGCGACCACAGAATGCAGACCACGATGTCGAAATCCGACGGCGGCTCGATTTGCGCCTGGAAGCCGGCCGTGATCCGCATCGGCTCGTATTCCCAGAAGTAGGGATCAAGCACGACGCGCCCGGAAAATTCCGCGGCCAGACGGCTGATGACGGCGCGCGCAACCTGACGCTCCTTCTGCACGTCGCCGGGCGAGGAAACAAAGATGCGCAAGCGTCTCATGCGACCAGGTGACCCGCCAAAGGTAGCGGTCCACGAAATCCCCGATTGCTATTGGCGCCCTAAGCTAACCCGACCTACGCGGCCGTAAAGGGCTAATGCCCGAAAGGTTCGGCCCGTCCCCGCTGCCTCGCCGATTTGCACAGAATGGGCGAAGTTGACCAAAATCGTTGGGGTCCTGGCGCGGCTGGGACCGCGAGGCAGACCACGCCTAGACGCCGAGGCGAACGGATTTGTTTTGCTGTAGATGCTCAGGGCAGAAATGACTGCACTTGTAGCGCTACAGCACCATTTCAGTTTGGGGGGTGAAAGCAAAAGTGCCAATGGCCGCACTTGAAGCCGGTCTGGCATTTCGTCGCGACCGGACTTGTTCCGGCCATCCATGTCTTTGTGTCTTCGTTGCCTTATGCTTTTAAGTCGTCGATGGCCGGCACGAGGCCGGGCATGACGAGTTGGAAACGTGGCGTTCTTGATAACGAGCCCGCTAAACGGGTGCCTAACCTTTGGAGATGGGCGTAGCGGGCACCAACGGTGTCCACCGTTTCTCGTTCATGACCAGGTACGGGTTGACGAAGCACATCGCGCCTTTGCCGATGGCGTTCTCGCAGCTTTGCAGGCTCGAATAGCCGCACTGGACCATGGCGCCCAGGTGCGGAGTGAAGCCGCAATATTGCTCGGCCTGCGCGCCAGTCGCCGAGGCGGCTGCGAGCGGCATGGCGGCGGCGGCCGCCGCAAGAGCAATGATCCAGCACCGCATCGTGTGATCTCCGTAGCTGTCGTTTACAGGCTTCATTAGCCGCGAATCGGCGCCGAATGAAGGGCGGCGTCAAGTATGTCGCATCGCATCCATGGCGCGAATGAGGCCGGCGGGTTCCGTCACGGGCAGCGAACAGGTTTCCCCGGCGCATACAAAGGCTTGCGGCTCGCTTGCCGCAGCGACTTTGTTACGCGCTGGGTGTGCGGGGTTCAATACGGCAGTTGAGGGCGCGTGCAGTACGATGCGATCGAGCGGCGGCAGCGCCCTCGCCGCTGCGAGCAACGACTCCGCGCGAGCGCCCTCCCCGGTCACCACGATCTCCGCGGCGCGCAGCCGCAGGTCGACGGCGTTGAGCAGCGCCATGTGCATGTAGAGGTTCTCGACGGCCTGGGGCGCGATCGCGGCGATGACTCGATCCGCCTTCTCGCGCCACGAATCGTCGCCGGTAAGTGCCGCCAGCCGGATCAGGTTCTGCGCCGCGATGGCGTTGTGATTGGGTGTTGCGTCGTCGCTGGTCGCGGCCGGGCGCACGACAAGGCCTTCGGCATCGGCCGCGGTGAGATAATAGATACCGGTCTCGGCATTGGCGTAGTCGCGATCGAGTGCGCGTTGCCAGGCGAGCGCCTGATCGAGGTAATTCTGTTGACCGGTCGCCTCGTAGAGTGCGAGCGCAGCGCGGATCATGGCGGCGAAGTCGGACGCGAGCCCGGGGAATTTAAGCTGGCCCTGTCGCCAGGAATGACCGAGCCGGTCGCCGCGTGTCATCGCATGCGCGATAAAGCCGAAGGCGCGCGCCGCCATCGCGATCCACGCCGGCTCATCAAGCATCAGGCCCGCATTGGTGAGCGCCGCAATCATCAGACCATTCCAGTCGGCCAGGACCTTGTCGTCGAGGCCGGGGCGTATCCGCCGATCGCGGACGGCGAGCAACTTGGCGCGCAACGCCGTCAGCCTTGCTTCATCGTTTGTGTCGCGCGGCAGCGGCTTGAGGCGATTGAGGATGTTGTGGCCTTCGAAATTGCCGTCCGGCGTCACATCGTAGTGCCGAGCAAAATACGCGCCGTCTTCCGAACCGAGCGTCTCGATGACTTCGGCAAGCGACCAGACATAGAACTTGCCTTCCTCGCCTTCCGAGTCGGCATCGAGCGAAGCGGAAAACGCGCCCTCCCCGATCGTCATCTCGCGCTTGAGCCATTCGACCGTTTCGCGGGCGCGTTGCCGATACAGCGTTTTGCCGCTGCGTTGGTGCGCGACCGCTAAAAGCTCGAGCAGCTGCGCATTGTCGTAGAGCATCTTTTCGAAATGCGGCACCAGCCATCGCTCATCGACCGAATAGCGGGAGAAACCGCCGCCGAGATGATCGTAGATGCCGCCTTCGCAGATGTGGTCGAGCGTGATGTCGACCGCGGCGAAGTAGCGTGCGTCGCCGGTGCGCGATCCCGCGCGCCACAGCAATTCGAACAGCGCGCCTTGCGGAAATTTCGGCGCCCCACGCGTGCCGCCGTTGACCGGGTCGATCATGCCGGCAAGCTGGCGCGCGGCGTTGTCGAGTTCGGCTTGGCCGATCGTGACGATGCCTGCAGGCCGTGCCACGGCCTCAAGCCGCTGCATCAGCGCCGTACGATTACGTTCGATCTTTTCCGGCTCTTCGCGAAAGATGCGCGCGATCTCGCGCAGGACGTCGACAAAGGCCGGTTTGCCATAGCGCGCGCTGTTGGGAAAATAGGTGCCGCCCCAGATCGGCTCGCCGGCGGGCGTGAGAAACATGGTGAGCGGCCAGCCGCCGTGCTCGCCGAGAAGATGCAGTGCCGCCATGTAGATCTGGTCGATGTCGGGACGTTCTTCGCGGTCGACTTTGATGTTGACGAACAGCTCGTTCATGACGGCCGCGGTGGCGCGGTCCTCGAAGCTCTCGTGCGCCATGACGTGGCACCAGTGACAGGCCGCGTAGCCGACCGAGAGCAGAATCGGCTTATGGGTCTGCTTTGCCTCGGCGAGGGCCTCCGGCCCCCAGGCCCACCAGGCAACAGGGTTGTCCTTGTGTTGCAGAAGGTACGGGCTCGTCTCGTGGGCGAGGCGATTCTGCTGAAATGCCGAAGGTTGTGATGAGGTCGTCATGCTAAATCAATCCGCGAGACCAAGGAACGTTGCGATCGCTTGATCGAGTCGTGCAACGTCTTTTCTTTCAAGTCGGCCGATACGATGACCGAGCCGGTTCTTCCGCATCGTGAGGATCTTGTCCACCATGATGCGGGACGGAAATTGGAGGCCATTTAATTTTGACGGTTCGATGAGTACGCGAAAGCCCGGCAACTCGGTCGGATCGCTTGTGAACCCGCATATGGTCACAGACTCCAACGCTTCGAAATGTTCATTTTCAATAATGACAACCGGTCGCGGTTTACCCGTGTATTGGTCATCATCTGCTCCGGTCCAGATTTCGCCGCGCTTCAATTGGAATTCCAGTCGGATAGTGAGTCGACCCACGCCTGGTCTTCGGCTGCGTGTGGGCTGGTATTGGCCAACAGGGATTGACGGCGTGCCTCGGCGGCGAATTCGGGGGTCCGCGTGTCCGGCAACCACATTTGAACAAGGCGGAAGCCCTTAGCGCGCATGCGTCGCCGGTAAGCGCGGACCTTGTCGCGGGAGGGACTTGCTTGAGGCGGCTTGGCCGACCGCGACGCCTTCGGCTTTGTCTTGCGCGTTGCCGGCTTCGCGCGCATTTGTGCAACGGGACGCTTGCGCTTGTGATCCATGCCGGGAAGGTCTGTCGGTTACATGTAACCTAATGCCGATTGTGGCGGCCTGCAACTCGTGTCTGTTTTGAATGCGCCATCGTGACGAATGATCGGTCCACCATCTTTGCCCTATCCTCCGGCCGTCCGCCGGCGGCCATTGCGGTGGTGCGCATTTCCGGGCCGAACGCCGGCGTGGCGCTGAAGGCGCTGATCGGCCGCGTACCGGAACCGCGCATGGCGGCGCTGGCGCGCCTGCGCGATCCGGCGGGCGGCGAGGTGATCGACGAGGCGCTGGCGCTTTGGTTTCCCGGCCCGCACAGCGAGACGGGCGAGGACGTTGCCGAGCTTCAATTGCATGGCGGTCCGGCGGTCATCGCCGGCGTGTTTGCCGCGCTCGGCAGGATCGAAGGGTGCCGCCCCGCGGAAGCGGGCGAGTTCACGCGCCGCGCGTTCCAGAATGGCAAGCTTGATCTCACACGGGTCGAGGGGCTCGCTGATCTCATCGCCGCGGAAACGCAGGCGCAGCGGCGCCAAGCCTATCGCCAGCTCAAAGGGCTGATCGGCGACCGTGCCGAAGCGTGGCGGCGCGAATTGATCGAGGCGCTGGCGTTGATCGAGGCGCGCATCGATTTTTCGGATGAAGCCGATGTGCCGGAGAATCTGGTCGAACCGGCGCTTTTTGCTGCGCAGCAATTGCGCAGCAAAATCGCCGCATGCCTCGCTGACAGCGGACGCGGCGAGCGATTGCGCGAAGGTCTGGTGGTCGCGATCGCGGGGCCGCCAAACGCCGGCAAGTCGACGCTGCTCAATCGCCTTGCGAGGCGCGAAGCGGCCATTGTGTCGCCGTTTCCAGGCACAACGCGCGATGTCATCGAGGTGCATCTCGATCTCGACGGCTATCCGCTGACGCTGCTCGACACCGCGGGCATCCGCGAAAGCAGTGATCCAGTGGAGCAGGAGGGAGTGCGCCGCGCGCGCGATCGTGCAACTGCCGCCGATCTGGTGCTGTGGGTCACTGACTCATCGGCCTCTGGCGCAGCGTGCGAGGAAGTCGGTCAAAAGCCCCCAGGCGCCGAGATCTGGTTACTGACAAACAAGATCGATCTCGATCGCGAAGGACCTCCAAGAACTGAACTGTCGTCACTGAAGGAGGGGATTAACCGTTCATTTGCCATCTCGGCGCGGTCCGGCCTGGGCGTGGATTCACTTGTTGCGGCGCTATCGGATTTTGCCGGCAGCTACTTCGGAGCGACTGAAGCAGCGATCGTTACGCGGGCCCGCCACCGGCAAGCCTTCGAAGCCACAATTGCGGCGCTTGACCGGGCGCTCGGTCACCGAGCCGCTGGGGAAGAAGAACTGATCGCCGAGGACTTGCGC
>DASZWK010000378.1:0-2954 GCA_035546235.1 Xanthobacteraceae bacterium
CATTGTCTCCGACCTGTCCGAGACAGGCGCTCGGATGACGCTGGCGAGGGACGCCAGACTTCCTGACGAATTCATATTGGTTCTTACGGCGGATGGCCGCGGCCGGCGCCGCTGCCGAATCGCGCGCCGGGACCACCTCGAGGTCAGCGTCCGGTTTCTGCCGGACGAGACTAAATGACAAGCGGCCAGATCGAGGCGCGCCACCAGGGGCGCAGGTGTGTGCAGGGGCGCCGTGTGTGCGCGCGTTTTGACAAAACTCACACGCAGAAATCCACAATTATAAGTTGCGATTTCGATAATAATTTCACTGAAAGGTAGCGGGTGCGGAGAACGATTCTCTCTCGTCGCCGTAAATGGTTAATATTGAATCAATTGTCACAGCGACATTTGACCTTATAGCTTGGTGCGGCCTCTGGCTGCTTTCGTCGGTTGCGTAAGTGAGGGGTTTTGGTGGGCGTGCGGACATTCCATTTCATTGCCGGCTTGCCGCGCGCCGGCTCCACTCTGACCGCGGCGATCTTGCGGCAGAACCCGCGCTTTCATGCCGGCATGTCGAGCCCGATCGCCTCGTTGTTCGATCATCTGATTGCTCAGGTCTCGGCAGGCTCCGAGCTTTCGACCATGGTCGATGATGCGCAGCGCGCGCGGCTCCTGCGCGGCCTGTTCGACAGCTATTACGCCGATCAGCCGCGGCCGGTGATTTTCGACACCAATCGCGCCTGGACGGCGCAACTGCCGGCGCTGATGCGGCTGTTTCCCGACGCCAAGATCATCTGCTGCGTGCGCGATGTGGCGTGGGTGATGGATTCGCTCGAGCGGCAGTACCGCAACAACGCGTTCGAGCACACGCGGCTGTTCAACAATGCGGCGGAACGCTCGACCGTCTATACCCGGGTGGAAGCGCTGGCGCACGCCAATCGGCTGGTCGGCTTCGCCTGGCACGCGCTGCGCGAGGCCTGCTTCTCGGAATATGCCGAGCGTGTGCTGGTTCTGGAATACGACCTCCTGACACTGCGCCCGGCCGAGGTGTTCGGACTGGTCTACGAGTTTCTGAAGGAAAAGCCGTTCAAGCACGACTTCAAAAAAGTCGAATACGACGCGCCGGCCTTCGATGCGCAGCTCGGCCTCGACGGCCTGCACCGGGTCCATCCGCAGGTGAAGCCGCGGCCGCGCGAGACCGTGCTGCCGCCGGACCTGTTCAAGCGTTACGCGCAACTTTCGTTCTGGCGCGATCTCAAAGGCTCCAAAGCATTCCGTATCGTCCGACAGGCGAACGAGAAGGAAAGGCAGAGCGACACGATGCCGGAACCGGCGCAGGCGATCGCGCCGCAAGCCGCAAAATAATGCCGCCGTAAACGGCGGAGGGAGTAGCAGTCATGGCCAAGATCACGGTCACCAATCTCAACGATTCTGGCGCAGGGTCGCTCCGGGAAGCGATCACAGAGGCCAACCCAGGCGACACCATCGATTTTGCTTCGAACCTCGCCGGCGGCACGCTGGTGCTGACCAGCGGCGAACTCGACATTTCCAAGAACGTCACCATCGACGGCGAAGCCGACGGTACGGACGTCACGATCGACGGCAACAATCTCAGCCGCGTTTTCAAGGTCGACAACGGCGACCCGAAAAGCACGATTACGGCGACGCTCAATGGGCTTGTCATTGAGAATGGCAACACCGGGACGTATGCCGGCGGCGGCATCTATGCCGGCGGCGGCATCTACGTTGGCGGCGCGGACATTCTGAAGCTCAGTAATTCGACGGTTACGGGCAACGTTGCCGGCGAGAACAACGGTGGCGGAATCGATGCCGCCGCTCACGCGCAAGTTTCGCTCACTAACGTGACCCTGTCGGACAACGCGGCGTCAGGCGTCGGGTCGGGGGGCGCAATATACGCTACCGACGGCGCGGTAATCGGGCTGACGAACTGCACCGTATCCGGCAACAGCGCGGGCTTCGGCGGCGGCGGAATAGAGGCCCGGGGCGAAAGCTATGTCGGGCTGATGAACACGACGGTTTCCGGCAACATCGCCTTCCAGTTCGGCGGCGGCATATTGAACTTTGGCGCCGGTGGCTACACGACGCTCACTAATTCCATTGTCGCGGGTAATCAGTCGCTCGCCGGCGACGACCTCGTTGGTGGTTTCTCCGGCTACTATTCCAAGCTTACGTTCACCGGCGGCAACCTCGTCGGATCGGCGCCGGAGGGCTTCGCGAGCGTGTCGGGGGCGCCGACGGTGCAGATCAATGGCGCGAGCCAGAGCGATCTGGAGACGGTCTTCGCTTCGGTCGGCCCCAATCCCGCTACCGGGGTGGTGTCCGGCACCCTCGCCAACAATGGCGGACCGGCCGAGACCATCGCGCTGGCGGATTCAGCAATCAATCCCGCTATCGATGCCGGCGACGATTTGCTGGCCGGCGTGCCCAGCACGGACGCCCGCGGCTTCGCCCGCAGCGATTTTCCCGGCGTGGCCAACAATGGCGCCAGCATCTCGGATCTCGGCGCATTCGAAGTCTCGAACCAGATCGTCGTCACCACGCTCGACGATACGGTCGATCCCAATGACGGCCTGACCTCGCTGCGCGAGGCGTTGACGCTCGCCAACTCGTCCGCGGGCAATGTCACCATTACCTTCGATCCGTCGCTTGCCGGCGGCATACTGACGCTCGACCAGAGCCTCGGTCTGCTGAAGATTACCGCCAATGACATCACCATCGACGGCGATATCAACGGCGACGGCGCGCCCGACATCACCATCAGCGGCGGCAACAACACCGCGGTGCTGTTCACGGCCATCAACGGCAACATACATACCACGCTCGACGGTCTCGTCATCGAAAATGGCTACGCCAGTCCCACGACAGGCTTCGGCGGCGGCATCTTCGTCGGCGATCACGACAGCCTGACACTGACCAATTCCATCATCGCCGATAATTCCGCTGCTGACGGCGGC
>DASZWK010000379.1:0-2036 GCA_035546235.1 Xanthobacteraceae bacterium
GTAAAGAAGCAGGATCGACAGAGCGGTCATGGGAACCGAGCCGAGCGCCAGGCGGCCGACGACGCGCCAGTTGATGGTCTTGTTCGCGCCGTGGACCAGCGATCCGCTGGTGTTGGTGATGGCGGCGTAGAGAAGATCGGTGCCAACGGCCGTGGATGGATTTACGCCGAAAACCAGAATGAGAATCGGCGTCATCAAGGACCCGCCGCCGACGCCGGTGAACCCAACAATCGCGCCGACGAGAATGCCGCAGAGAACGAACAGCGGGTTGATATGCGCGATCAGATACTGCATGCGGCCTTCCGGAAATCCGGCGCGCGAAGCCGCGCCGGACAGGCATGGATGAGGCGGCCATGCTCCACACCGGGCGGATTGTGTCAATTCAAAGAAAGACTTGCGTTTTTTAGAGGAACCAGAAGCGCAGGCACACCACCAGCAGAACGATGCCGAGCGCGATCCGCACCACGTTGTCCGATGTTCGTGCCGAGGCGATGCTGGCCACGATGATCGCCGGGATCGAGCCGCACAGCAGCGACACCAGAATGTGCAGATTGATCGTGCCGAGGATCGAATGACCGAGGCCCGCGAGCAACGTCAGCGGCACGGCGTGCGCGATGTCGGAACCGACAATGCGCTGGGCCGGCATTTTCGGATAGAGCATCACCAGCGCCGTGACGCCGATGGCCCCCGCGCCCACCGAAGAAAGGGTCACGAGCACGCCGAGCACGGCACCGGTGACGATCGTGAGCCTGTTCACCAGCGCCGGGTTGGGTTCGCCGACCGTGTCGTCGTACCATTTCATCAGCGGTTTGCGCATGAAGAGCAGGACCGCGGTGGCAAGCAGCGCCACGCCGAGCGTCTTGGTGATGATGCCCTGCACGGTTTTGCTGTCGACGCCGAGATGATAGAGCAGCAGCACCGTGAGCGCCGTCATCGGTACGCTGCCAAGTGCGAGACGGCCGACAATCTTCCAGTCGATGGTCTTGTTCCAGCCGTGGACCGCAGTGCCGGCCGTTTTTGTGGCGGCGGCGTAAAGCAGATCGGTGCCCACCGCGCTCGCCGGATGCACGCCGAACACAAGGATCAGAAGCGGCGTCATCAGCGATCCGCCGCCCACGCCCGTGAATCCGACAAGGCCGCCGACGAGAATGCCGGAGATCACATAAAGCGGATCGACATTGGAAAGGATATCTTGCATGGCCGGCCCCATTACCGGCGTACCGGTATATTATATAGAGTCAGTATAGATTACTGGCTTAAACTCTGTCGAGCCCCGCCGCCGCGCCATATCTGGAAGGTTTGCGGTATACGGACGCTATCTATGGGCGGCATGGGTACCCTCATCGAACCGGTGGCTGGACGAATTCGGCGCCGCGGTGCGGATCGGGACGATGCCGGGGCCGGCAGGCCCCTGCCCCAAAAAGTCGGCGACGAACGGGGTTGCCGGATTGGCGCGCAGTTCGGACGGCGTCGCGATCTGTTCGATCTTGCCCTGGTTCATCACCGCAACGAGATCGGCGAGTTCCAGCGCCTCGTCCTGATCGTGCGTCACGAACACGGTGGTGAGGCCCAGGCGTTCATGCAGGCTGCGCAGCCAATGGCGCAGGTCCTTGCGGACTTTGGCGTCGAGCGCACCGAACGGTTCGTCGAGCAGCAGCATGCGCGGCTCGATGGCGAGCGCGCGTGCGAGCGCCACGCGCTGGCGCTGTCCGCCGGAGAGCTGGCTCGGGAAGCGCTTGCCCAGACCGTCGAGCTGAACGAGCGACAGGAGATCCTCGACGCGGCGCGCGATCTCCGCACGCGTGGGCCGCGTCCTGCGCGGACGGATGGAAAGGCCGAAGGCGATGTTCTTCGCAACCGTCATGTGCCGGAACAGGGCGTATTGCTGGAACACAAAACCGGCGCGGCGGTCGCGCGCGGGCAGCGACAGCCAGTCGAGCCCTTCGAAATCGATATGGCCGACATCGGCAAACTCGAGCCCGCCGAGAATGCGCAGCAAGGTCGTCTTGCCCGATCCCGACGGCCCGAGAAGCGCC
>DASZWK010000380.1:0-13394 GCA_035546235.1 Xanthobacteraceae bacterium
GCTACCCGCCGTGACCGCGGCCGAGGACGCTGCGGCGACCAGCGCGCCACAGCTCTACGACGACGTGCCGGGCAATGTCGCGCTCGACTATCATTATGGCGACGCCGAAGCGGTCAAGGCCGCCTTCGCCAAGGCGGCGCACGTCACGCGGCTGAGCCTCGTCAACAGCCGCCTCGTCGTCAACGCCATGGAGCCGCGCGCCGCGCTCGCCGCCTACGACGGCAGCCGCTTCACGTTTTACGTTGGCTCGCAGGGCGTGTTCGGCATGCGCGCCAATCTCGCCGAGGCGGTCGGCGTGACGCCGAAGGAGATGCACGTCATCACCGGGCAGGTCGGCGGCTCGTTCGGGATGAAGGCCGCGGTATTTCCCGAATATATCTGCCTGCTGCATGCGGCGCGCGCGCTCGGCCGTCCGGTGAAGTGGACCGACGACCGCTCCGGCAGCTTCGTTTCAGACAGCCACGGCCGCAATCACGACCTGGTCGGCGAACTGGCGCTCGACGACAACGGCGACTTTCTCGCCGTGCGACTGACGAGCTTCGCCAATGTCGGCGCGTTCCTCTCCCCGGTGGCGCCGATGCCGGGCACGCTCAACGCGGTGAAAAACGTACAGGGCATGTACCGCACGCCGTTGATCGAAGTGTCGACCAAATGCGTGTTCACCAACACCTCGCACGTCTCCGCCTATCGCGGCGCCGGCCGCCCGGAGGGAAACTATTACATGGAGCGGCTGATCGATGCCGCCGCGGCCGAGACCGGCAAAGATCGCGTGGCCTTGCGCAAGCGCAATCAGATCAGCCCGCGCGATCTGCCTTACAAGACCGCGTCGGGCGGCACTTACGACAGCGGCGACTTCGCGGCGTTGACCAAAGAGGCCATCGAGCTCGCCGACGGCAAAGGGTTCGCGCGGCGCAAGCGCGAGAGCCGCAAGCGCGGCAAGCTGCGCGGTTTCGGCATCGGCAATTTTCTCGAAGTCACCGCGCCGCCGTCGAAGGAACTGGCCGACATCAAGTTCAACGCCGACGGCACCGTGACGCTGGCGACCGGCACGCAGGATTTCGGCATGGGCCATGCCACCCCGTTCGCGCAGGTGGTCAGTCAGCAGCTCGGCATCCCGTTCGACAAGATCAACATGCTGCAGGGCGATAGCGACAAACTGATCGCGGGCGGCGGTTCGGGCGGCTCGAAGTCGATCATGCATACCGGCACCGCCATCGTCGAAGCCGCTGCCAAGATCATCGAGAAGGGCAAGGAGCTCGCGGGTTACGCGCTCGAAGCCGCGCCGTCCGATATTGCCTTCGCGAAAGGCAATTTCACCATCGTCGGCACCGACCGCGCGATCTCGATCATGGAATTGGCGGGCAAGCTTCACAGCGGCTTCAAGCCGCCGGCGGATGCGCCGCAATCGCTGGATGTCGCGCACGTCAGCGATGGACCGGGCGCCTCCACCTATCCCAACGGCTGCCACATCGCCGAAGTGGAAGTCGATCCGGAAACCGGCATCGTCGATGTCGTCAGTTACGTGTCGGTCAACGATTTCGGCACCGTCATCAATCCAATGATCGTCGAGGGCCAACTCCACGGCGGCGTGGTGCAGGGCATCGGCCAGGCGCTGATGGAGCTTGCGGTCTACGACAAGGAAGGCCAACTGCTCAGCGGCTCGTTCATGGACTACGCGATGCCGCGGGCCGCCGACGTGCCGCTGTTTTCGCTCGCCGATCATCCGGCGCCGGCCACGACCAATCCGCTGGGCGTCAAGGGTTGCGGCGAAGCGGGCTGCGCCGGGGCACTCACCTCGGTGATGAACGCGGTGATCGACGCGCTCGGCGATCACGGCATCCGCCATCTCGACATGCCGCTGACCCCGTTCCGCATCTGGCAGGCGCTGCAAGCGACCGAGGCTGGCAAGGGGCCTGCCACAGCGCAATGACGCAAGCCATTTCCGTCCGCGCGATGCGGCCCGCAGAGTCGCGGCTGATCGCGGCCGTGTGCGGCGCGCATTTCATGAGTCACTATTATATGCTGCTGCTGGCGCCGCTGTTCGTGTTCGTGCGCGGCGACTTCAACGTCAGTTACACCGAGCTGGCGCTCGCGCTCACCGTTTTTAATGTCATTTCCGGGCTGTTTCAGACGCCGGTCGGCTTTCTGGTGGATCGCATCGGCGCCCGCATGGTGCTCATTGTCGGGCTCGCCATCAGCAGCCTCGCCTATGCGATCGCCGGCCTTGCCGACTCGTACTGGGTGTTCGTCGCCATGTACGGCCTCGGCGGCCTCGGCAATACCGTGTTTCATCCGGCCGACTATTCGCTGCTGTCGCATCACGCGCCGAAGGAACGTCTCGGCCAGGTATTCGCTTTCCACACCTTCGCCGGCATCGTCGGCTCGGCCATCGCACCGGCAACACTGTTGTTCATGCAAGCCTATTTCGGCTGGCGCGGCGCCTATGTGGGCGCCTCGATTGTCGGCTTCATCGTGCTGTTTGTATTGATTCTCCAGCCCGAGCCGACCGCGGAGAATCCCCATCCGGCCAATACACCCGCGAAGATGCGGACGGATGCGCGGGCGGCGTGGCGCGTGCTGCTCACGCCGCCGATTCTGCTCAACCTCGGCTATTTCATCCTGACGTCTATCATGGGGGGCGGGCTCAACACGTATCTCGTGGTGGCGCTCGGCGCACTGCATAAAACGCCGGTCGAGATCGCCAACATGGCGCTGACCAGCCTGCTTGCCATGAACGCCGTGGGCGTTCTCGCCGGCGGCATGGTCGCGGGACGCACCTCGCGTCACGCGCTGGTGGCGGCGACCGGCCTCGCCGTCGGCGGCGTCGTCACCGCGCTGGTCGGCCTGTTCGACTTTCACGCCTTCGGCCTGATCGCCCTGATGGGCCTGAGCGGCTTCTGTGTCGGCGCGACCTACCCATCACGCGACATGCTGGTGCGCGCGGTGACACCGATCGGAGCCTATGGCCTCGTGTTCGGCTTCGTCAGTGTCGGTTACAATATCGGCTCGAGCATCGCGCCGATCGTGTACGGCGCGCTCATGGACAACGGCATGCCGCGCTCGGTCTTCTTGCTGTCCGCCGCCGTCAGCATCCTGTGCATCTCGACCGTAACGTTCGGCTTCTCCAAACGCGAGGTGCGCTGAAGTTGCGTCACTTCATACCGCGCCACGCCTTTACCCGCCTGCGGCGGGCTTGCTAACCTGCGCTCGGATCGAGTGCCCAACGGTGCGGAGCGCGTGAGATGCAGATAAGGATCGCGGCGGTGCTGACGATCGCAGGCATCGCCGCCGCGTTCGCACTCACCATCGCAGAGGCCCCGGTCCGGGCCCAGAATGCCGCGCCGCCCTCCTGGATGGTTCCCGACCTCCTCGCCGCCGCCAAAACCGAAGGCAAGCTCACGGTCTACGGTTCGATGAACGAGGCCGAGGCGCTGCCGTTCTGGAAAACGTTCCAGGACGCGACCGGCGTCGAGGTCAACTATGTGCGCTCGTCGGACACGCAGATCATGGCGCGGGTGGCGATCGAAAATCGCGTGCGCCAACGCACCTGGGATGTCGCGCTCACCACCACGGTGACCTCGTTCCCGCACGAATATCTCGCGCCCTACGACCCACCCGAAGCCAAGGGCCTGATGGACGGCGCCCGCGCCGCCGACCAGCGCTGGTATGGCGCCTACGCCAACTACAATGCGCCCGCTTACAACGGCAAATTCATCAAGCAGGCCGACCTGCCGAAAAGCTATGACGATTTCCCCGCGCACAAGGACTGGGCCGGCAAGGCCGCGATCGTCGGCACCGACGCCGAGTGGGTCGCAGCGATGTTCTCCTATTACGGCGAGGCGCGTGCGCGAACGCTGATCAAAAACATCGCCGGCACACTCAACCCGGCGCTCACCGACGGCCACTTGGCGCTGGCGCGCTCGGTCGGCTCCGGCGAATACTGGCTCGCGCTCAACAACTTCCTCAACCTCACCATCAACGTGAAAATGTCGGGTGCGCCGACGGATTACTGGCTGCTCAACCCGGTCGTACTGATCTTCGGCGCCGTCGGCATCAACGTGCTGGCGCCGCACCCCAATGCCGCGAAACTTGCCGAGAATTTCGTGCTCAGCCACGAGGCGCAGATCCTCATCACGACCAAGGGCCGTTTTCCGACGCGGCCCGAGGTGCCGACCAACCCGCCCGAGGTCGGCCAACAGCTCAAATTGATGAAGATCGTGCCGGTCGTGTTCGACGGCACCGAGCATCGGAAATGGCAGAAGACCTTCAACGAACTATTCGGACGTAATTGAAGGCAAGCGACAGGGGCGGCTCGCGAGCTTACCGTCAATCTCGGACATACCCACGATGTCCGCGCTTTGTTTCCTTAATCGTACGCTGTGCCGCAGCGGGCGCCCGCATATGCCATGTCTTGAAATTCTTTTGGAAAATACTGTCGCTGCAAACCATCGATGACTTCGTGTGGGCGGATGTAAAGGCCCATGCGAGGCCAATCGTCGTAATGGTCGCGGATCGCAACCGTCACTTCAATCTCCCACCCGGGGAATTCCCTGATGAGCCGTTGCAGCTCAGTGATGACGGCAGGTCGCAACATATTCAGGTTGCCGACAAACACAACGATCTGCGGATACCCGGTATAGTCCCCATGTACCGAATAATCACCATGGGGCTGGCCGGGTGAATAGTCGGGCCGGCCAAAACGTTCGAGAAGCCGTTCAACGCGAGGATAAAGTTCGTTGAATATTTCCCTTTGCTCACGATAACGAACATGTTCAGCAGCACGAACGGCCTTATTCCTCATCGCCGCCTCCGCGCGGTCCAAAGACCCAAAAGTACCTCAAAGACTGTCGTAAGATTTTCATTCTCAGCATTCGAATCCGTGGATCAGTCGAACCTTTTACTTCACCCAAGATTTCTTCGGCCTGTTCAGGCGTCATCTGGTCGGCAGCGATGGTATTCTTTTTCAAATACGCGGTGAAGGCCTCATTGACGGCTTCATTGTAGTTTCGGTGTTCGATGTTCCAGCGATTGACGCTGTCATCAGCAAGCGGTCCAGACGTGGAATTGTCAAAAACTTTCTTCGTTTCGGGCCGAAGTGAATATTTTCCATAAACCGCTTTTGGGACCCAGTGGCGCCCGTCGGCTGCATATTGGGCGCCCGGTATCCATCCGCCATCGGGCGCATCCGAGAGAACTTGCGACTCGTTAGCGGGAGGGCGGCCGTCGTTCGCCCACTGCCCGCCGTCGGGATTACCCGCCGGCACGCGCGGCTCATTGGGATTGAAACCGGCTTTGCGCAACTCCGATCGGATTAAAAACAGGCATTCGCGGCCGACCTTGCGGAGGTCTTGAGCGATGCCTTTCAATTCGTGGCGCAGGAAGGCGATCTCCGCCCGCCGAAGCCGGGCCCGCTCGTTGTCGCACTGCTCCTTGTGCGCGGCGATGGCCCTTATAATCGCGAGCCGTACGTCCAAGGCTTCGGGCACGGCAGTTGCAAGGTTTGACTCGTAGGGTATCATTGGCTTTCAACTCTCGTGAAGCGCAGCAAACAGTGCGGGGCGGACGACGCGGAGCGGGTCGCCCCCGTGGAGGAGAATTCGATGAAGCTTTGCCGTTATGACGATGACCGCCTGGGTGTAGTGCGCGGCGACATGGTGCACGACGTGACCGAAGCCCAGACCGAGATCCGTAAGGCTGCGCCTTACGCGATGAAGGGCGACGCCGTCGTCGCGGCACTGCCGCAATGGCGCGAGCGGATCGACCGCATGGCCGACAAGGCGGCCGGCAAGCCGATCGCGTCCGTCAAGCTCCTCCCCCCCGTCGCGCGGCCGACCAAGCTGACCTGTGCGCCGACCAACTATCAGGCCCACATCGAAGAGATGGCGAAAGCCGCAACGCAAACCGGCTCGCAGATCGTCAAGCATTTCTCCTCGAAGATCCTCGAGGCCGGTATGTTTCTGAAGGCTAATTCCGCCTTGGTCGGCCCGTCGGAAGGTATTCCGCTGCGCTTCCCCGACCGCCGCAACGATCACGAAGTCGAACTCGTCATGGTGATCGGCAAGACCGGGAGCGACATCCCGCAATCAAAGGCGCTCGACTACGTCGCCGGCTACTGCCTCGGCCTCGACATGACGGTGCGCGGCCGCGAGGACAGGAGTTTCCGCAAGTCGGTCGATGGCTATGCGGTGCTCGGCCCATGGATGGTCACCGCCGACGAAATCGCCGACCCGGATAATGTGCCGATCAGCCTGACGGTCAACGGCGAGACCCGCCAGAACAGCAACACCAGCAATCTGATCTACAATTGCCGCCGCCTCATCGAATTTGCCTCGGAGTTCTACACGCTTTATCCGGGCGATCTGGTCTATACCGGAACGCCCGACGGCGTGAGCCCGGTGAAGCCCGGCGACGTCATCGTCTGCCGCTCGGCGCCCGTGCTCGGCGAACTGACGATCAAAGTGCGGGCCCATGAGGGCGGCGCGCATGCGGCGCAACCCGCCCACGCCCAGGCGTAGGACGCCGACTTTTCCGCGGAGGCCAACATGCTGCAAATCAAACGCGCCGGTCATTCGACGCTGACGACGCCCGACATCGAACGCATGGTCGACTATTTCACCCGCATCGTCGGCCTCAGCCTCACGACGCGAGAGAAAAATCGGGCGATTCTTGCGACCAAATCCGGCGTGGAGGCAATCGTCCTGGAACGCGGCGGGGCCGTCGAAGCGCCGCGACTGTCGTTCCAGGTCGCGCCGGGCAGCGACCTCGGCGAGGTCGCCTCGAGGCTCAAGAAAGAAGGCATCAAGAGCGAAAAGCGGACCGACATTACCCCCGGCATCGGCGAGGCGATTACGTTCAAGGATCCCAAAGGCACGACGCTCGAGGTGTTTTCCGATTTCAACTTCACGGTCGAGGACACGACATTCAATGGCGTCATGCCGCTGAAATTCGGCCACATCGCCTATCAGTGCCCCGACGTGCAGGGCGTGGTGAAATTCTATTGCGACGTGCTCGGCTTTCGGGTCTCGGACTGGCGCGGCGATTTCTTCGCGTTCCTGCGCTGCAGCCGCGACCACCACACGGTGAACTTTCTGCGCAACGCCGATACCTCGATCCATCACATTGCGTTCGAGGTGCGCGACTGGTCCGATATCAAGCGCGCCTGCGATCTGTTGGCGAAGAGCAATATCCAGCTGACCTGGGGACCGATCCGCCACATCATCGGCCATAACATCGCCATCTATCACAAGAATCCCGACGGCGTGGTCATCGAGTTCTTCTGCGACATAGACCAGATGTTCGACGAAGAACTTGGTTTCTTCGAGCCGCGGCCCTGGCACCAGGACCGGCCGCAGCGGCCGAAGGTCTGGGGCGACGAAACACGGTCGAACTGGTGGGGGCCGATGTCGCGCGGTTCGCCGGGCCACAGCGATGCGGCAACGGCGAGACCGGAGAAAGCGCCGCCGCGCTCGACCGCGCCAGGCAAAAGAGCGCCCGCGCTCGCATCAGCGCGGGCCCGTCAGGCCGAGAAGAAGAGCCGCGGCAAGGCAAAGCCCCGGCGCCGGTGACTTTTCCCGCTCCCGGTCGATTTCTACACGCTTTCGCATGCCAGCGAGCGAAGGCCCTTCCCTTCGTGCGCCGGACTAGTGCGTTCTCGATTCCTGCCACTGCAGAAACTGTTGAAACAGAGCTTCGCGATCCGCGGCATTAGCGGGCATGGCCTGCTGCTTGCTCACAAACGCCTGGAATTCGGTTTTCTGCTTCTCCTTCTGCTGCGCTTCGACCTGTTGCAGCATGTCCTCTGCAGCGCTGAAGCGTGTCCACCCCGGGACGGTCGCCGCCAGGTTCACGTCGCGCCATTTCGGGTGGTACGGCGGATGCTGGAATGTGTCCCAACGCGTGAAGAGATACTGCACGAACCGCTGGACTCTATTGTAGTGATCGCTGTCCCTCTGCCAGTTGTAGACGGCGAGCACCGCCGGAACCGCAATGGTGTCGATACTGTCCTTGCCGTCGACCAGATTCGGATATTCCTTCTTGGTGAATTCGCCGAGCGTATAGTAATCCTGGAACATCTTGGTGAAGGGGATGTTCACCAGATGCAGTCCGGAATGCGGCGGAATCTTTGAGAAGAAATCGACCGGCTTCGGCAACACCCGTGCGATGGCGTCGATCTCGCCCGATTTCAACTTTTCCAATGCGGTGGACTGATCGATCATCACTTGCTGCACGTTGATGCCGAGCCGCTGGAACACGATGGTGCCGGTCAGGCTCGCCCCGGTGCCGGCGGGGCCGAAATTGACCTTCTTGCCGCGCAGGTCCTGAAGGCTATGGACGTCGTCGCGCGCCAGAATATGAAGCTCCGAGATCGGCAGCCGAATGATGTATTGAACGCGGCGCTCAAGATTGGGCGTCTTACGAACGGTGCGAAAATATTCGAACACGTCGGATTGAGTGATGGCCAGGTCCACGCCGCGAAGATACAGGAGATCGTCCAGGTTGGACGCGGCGCCGAAGGACACGATCGGCAAAACCCGGAGCTTGTCGCCGTCGTCCAGGGCCGACGCTATCTCGGCCGCGAGGCGCATGTAGGTGCCGGTGAAAAGACCGCCAACGATGCCGACGGTCGAGTCGTTCTTTTTTTCGCGCAACGCGCGTTCGGTGCCACCTTGAGACAGCGAGTTAGGCACCACTTGAGCCGAGAGATTGGAACTAAACAAGGCGATCGCCGACGCGATCAAATACGCAGCAACAAAACGACGACGCATGACTCCCCCCGTTACGCTGGGCGCCAGGATGCTCGTCCGAAGCTCGCAGGTCAGCTAGGCATGGCGCGGTGCGAATTTCGGAAGCGAAACGATACTGGCAACTGTGTGACTGCAGTGTGGCCTTTTGCTCTGAAGTCTCTTCTCAAAACATGCCGCATTGATAAGGAGCACTTCAGTCAGCGACGTTAGACGCGACGCGCAATGTGATCGCACAATTGTGGCCTGTCTGCGACACACCACATCGCGTCAATCGACACATCGTCTCCGATCCAATTTTAGTCGTGCTTGACGGAATTATTTCATACGACGTTTGGTTTGATCTCTCGGCGGCCATGCAGGTATGCCGGTACGACGTGATCTTGCCATAAAGTGCGGTCACGCTCGCGGAACCACTGAAGTGAACTAACAGGCGCGGTTCGGCAAAAATCAGTGGTCGCGCCATCGTGTGTGTCGGGGGAGTTGTGTCATGCGTTACCCGCCTGCCTTTTGATCTGCTCATAAAAAACTGAAAATTCGCGAAACGGCACGTCCAGCAAACCGGGCAACTGCAACCGGGCGCGGGCGGAGCAATGGCGTACGGCTTGGCGATCGCGCGGATGCGCGCGGCTCGCTGCGGGACGGGTTGCGCCAAATCCACGCTGGGAATTCAGGAGGGATCATGTTGAATAAATGGATTGTTGCGATTGTAGCCACGGTTTTGGCGGCCGTTGGGGTCGCGCGTGCCAGCAACTGGCCGACACGGCCAATCACCATGGTTGTGCCGTTCGCTGCCGGCGGTCCGACGGATGTCGTCGGCCGCATCCTGGCGGAACGTCTGGGCGACGTCCTCAAAAGGCAGGTAATCGTGGTCAATGTCGGCGGCGCGGGCGGAATGACGGGCGCCGAACGGGTCGCTCAGGCAAAACCGGACGGCTATGAAGTGCTGCTCGGGACTGTCGGCACGCAAGCTTACAGCCAGACGCTGTACAAAAAGCCGCTTTATAGCGCGACCCGGGATTTCGCACCGGTGGTGCTCGTCGCCGAACAGCCGCTTGTGCTCGTGGTGCGCAAGGATTTCCCAGCCAGTTCACTCAAGGAGTTTGCCGCCTACGCAAAGGCGAATGCGGCAAAGCTGTCCTTCGGTTCCGGAGGCGCGGGCTCGGCAACCCATCTCGGTTGTGTGCTGCTGAACACCAAGCTCGGCATCAAAGTGCAGCACGTGCCCTATCGCGGCTCGGCGCCGGCCCTTCAGGACCTCATGGCTGGTCGCATCGACTATTTGTGTGATGCGGTCTCCACTGAGCTTTCGCCCATCAAGGCGGCAAGCGTAAGACCGATCGCCATGTTGACGATGCGCCGCACCGCGGTGCTGCCCGACGTGCCGACGGCGAAAGAACAAGGCTACGCTGTCGATGCCAACAATTGGATCGGCCTGTTCTTCCCGCGGGGGACGCCAGACCCGATCATCCATCACCTGCGGGATGCGACTGTCGCGGCGATGAACACGCCGGCGCTGCGGGCGCGTATGGAAACGATAGGCACGGACCTCGTCGCCGCCGACCGCACCAGCTCCAGCTATCTCCAGCACTACGTCGCCAGCGAGATCAAGAAATGGGCGACGCCGATCAAGGAGAGCGGTGTGACGGTCGATTGACGAGGATTAGGCGCCACAACATGAGCGCGCCCGGCGCGATCCCCGCCCGGGCGCGATCCAACGCCGTCCCAGGTGACGGTGCGTGTCCCGGCAGGAGAAGGGGAGTTCCAGAACAGCGGCGGTTCGTGGGGTTCGACCGCGCGGCGAGGAGGCAAGTATGAGTACGCCGTTCCCACCAAGGAGCAAACTCAAGGGGCTCTCAGCATACGCGCCACCGCGCGTACGAGACCGCGCTTTGTCCCAAGACCCCCCCGCCGAGACAGCGGACCCATCGGTGCAAGGCGAACAGATGACCTCAGAGGCTGAGCAAGCCGGGCGCGATGCAACTCCGACGGCGGAGGATGCGGGCCCCGCGAATAAATCCGGCACTGCGAAGGATGCATTGGATTGGCTGGACGATGCGATCCGGGAGATCGTCGAGCTCAACCACGCACCGGCCGACCATGACGAATCCGATGCGCCGTTTGCCGCGCCGTACTCACCGTCTATTACGCCAATGCACGACGAGAGCGACGAGAACGCTCCGTCGAACGCGCGGCGACAGGACCGAGCCAAGACTCAAACTGTGCTGCGGCCTCGCCCTCCCCGTCTTGAGACGCAGATTCTGCCGCCCCCGCCGTTCCCAACGCGCGAGCGCAGCCAACTTGGACAGATCTTACGAATGTCGCTGGCGATTATCTTCGCCGCGATCGTGGCTTATGCGGTCACCCGGTTTTACTCATCGTGGTCGGGCACCCCGCCACTGAAGAACTCGATCGACCATATTGCCGAGGCCACGCCTCAGCCGACAGCTACGCCTCAGCCGACACAGACTCCGGCCACGCCGCAAACGCCATCGCGCCTGGTTGTTGAAAACGAGCAGGCTTTCGCGAACGACCCGATGTCGCTTGCGCTCAGTGTCGAGCACGCCATGGGCAACGAATCCCTGTTGCTGGATGGTTTGGCCCAGGGCACGACCCTGTCAGCCGGAACGTCGATCAGCCCCTCGAGCTGGCAGCTGCAGCCCGACAAGCTCGCCGGGCTTTATCTGTATGCGCCAAAGGATTTTGTCGGCGTGATGAACACAACCGTCAAATTGCTTGACCCCGGCAAACGGGTCCTGGGCAGCCGCGACATGCAACTCAAGTGGATATCCAGACCAGCGCCACAGCTCCCAGAACCGGCTGTAGCCTCCGCCGCCAATGAGGCGCCGGCGGGCGTTCGCATCGGCCCCGCCCGTCCCGAAGTTACTCCCGAACCTCCACCCGTCAGGGCAATCGACCCCAGCGAAGCTGCCATGCTCATGCAGCGGGGCCGCGATTTCCTGGCCACCGGCGATCTTTCGGCGGCACGGGTCGCCTTTCGCCGCTTGGCCGATGCCGGCATGCCAGACGCCGCACTGGCGCTCGCCGGCACCTACGATCCCGCCTATCTTGCCGCGCACAACTTCGTCGGCGTGCTCGGCGACCGCGCCATGGCGCGCATGCTGTACCGGCGCGCGCGGGACTTGGGCTCCAAGGAGGCCGGTCAAATTCTCGCACGCATGGGCGCCAACTGAATTCTGCGGCCGGCGAAAACGGTACGCGCCGCGTGCGCGAGACCGCACTTGGATCTTCTACTTAGATATTTGTACCTACGCGAATTTTAGCTCGCGCGCGCGCAGCCTTAACACATATTTCCCATTGCAACGGCAGGATTGGCGCGTGCGGCACTCCGCGCAATTGGATCGACCGTGGGACCGGCTCTCGGCATAGCTGCAATGAAACGCGATCGCCCGGCGAACGAGTTCGCCGAGGAACTGTTTCGTCTTGCCGTCGAGGCCTGCCCGAACGGCATGCTGATGACGGACAGCTCCGGCACCATCGTGCTCGTCAACGGCGAAACCGAACGGCTGGCGGCAAATCGCCGCCCGCGAAATCGACACAGCCCGAAGCGTCAACGACACTCGCACTTTGCTCTGCGAGGACGATCCGGGTGCCGCCATGGCGGTGCGTGACGGTCCGCGCCCGTTCGGTTTCTCAACCGATTTCGCTCACGATGCCGAGGAAGCCGTCAGGCGCGCACGCGGCAACGGATATCCGGCGCTCGTGGTCGATTTCGAGGAAAGCCGACGGTACGGCCGATGCCGACGATGGCGTGCATGGCGCGGTAGGCTTCGGCGACCGCCGCGACCGCAGTGTCCGCCAGCGCGACGCCGCCGAGCTTCGGCAGCGCCGCGGCGGTTTCCTCGATCTTGGCTTCGAGCGTCGCCACAAAACGCAGGCGCACTTTGGCGACGCGGTCGGCAAAAATGTCGTCAGTCATGGAGTTGGTCCCCGTGACTGCACGGGCAACTATATACTTGACTGAATGGATTTTGAGTCGGATAAGTGGTGCGAGGCGATTCTCGCAACCGGAGTTACCATGGCTGATAACACGCCAGAATACGTCGCGTTTCTTCTAATGCAGCACGTTGCAAGCGTAGAGAAAAAGGACCTCGTGCCTCCTGCGTCGCAGGGGAAGACTACGGCCGACCGCGCGTGGATTTTGCGGACCTATGCCGAATGTCTGGACTGCATTCGGAATCCCCAATTGCATGGGGGCCGCGACTCTTCGTGACGAACTGCCAGTAACGCGAAGCCGCATCAATCACGGTCCCATAGGGGGCACCGGGACCGCCTGTTTCGACTGCGAGACGTAAACATTCAAGACGCAGATCGTCGGCCATTTCTTTTCGCTCCAGTCGCCTTGCGCTTTGCCTTAGCTTTCCGCTTAGCCGGTTTGTGAGGCATCGGCTTCGTGGTTAGGAACCTGCGCACGACCTTTTGAAACTCAGGGTCTTTTGTCGGATCAGGGTCTTTTGACATGGCTAAAACAGGTATCCCAAAGAAAAGAAAAAAAATGGCTCTGAGCAGCCAGCACCGCCTTATAGGCCAGTTTATTTGGCATTGGAATCTATTCGAACGCGCACTCGATGATGCTGTGGTCCGCCTATGTAAGCTCGATGAGCTTTATGGGCTAATTGTTACGGCCAATCT
>DASZWK010000381.1:0-5909 GCA_035546235.1 Xanthobacteraceae bacterium
CGAGGCCGGCCGCGTCCGCCGCTGCCGTGTCGTCGTGCAGGAACGCCGGAAGCCGCAACAGCCGGTCGCGATACTCTTCGCCGGCGGCGCGCGACACCGCCCGGGAAGAGCGCGGCGACACATAGACCAGGTCGGCCGTCACCCCGGTTGCGGCGCACGACGACAGATCGAGGCCGAAGCCAAGCTCGGCCAGAAGATCAAGCTCGAAGCGCGCGATCGCGACCGCGACACCAAACGGGTCGTCGATTGCGCCGAGGATATCTTCGATCGCGGCAAAGACCCGCGGGTGCGGCTCGCGCTCGGCAAGGAGCCGGCACAAAGCCGCAAGATGCGTGACGCCATACACCGCGTGCGCCGCGGACAGAAAGCCGGCGGCGCGCAGATTGAGGCCTTCGACCGCATAGTTCCCGAGATGATCGTCAAGCCGCGCCCGCCAAGTGGCGCGCAGCGAATTGCCCGGCTGCAGCACGCCGCGCAGCCGCGTGCCGGCGCCGCCGCGCACCAGGCCGAGATGGCGACCGCGCTCGGCCGTCATCAATTCGAGAATGACGCTGGTCTCGCCGTGGCGCTTGACGCCGAGTACGATGGCTTCGTCGGTCCACTGCATGGGACGAATATAAGCGATTCAGCGTCGCCGTGCGGTGTGCTGTCGCGACAGCGATCAATTCTGGCGCCGAACCCCGCGTTACGAGAATTTCAGCGCGCCATTGTGCCGGATCACCACCGAGCGCGATTCCTCGGGGGTGTGCGCGCCGAGCTGGCCGAACGCGGCCTGTGTCTCGTCGATCAGAAGGTCGATGACATGGCCGGGGCCTTCCTCGCCGAGCGCACCAAGTCCCCACAGAAAGGCCTTGCCGGCAAAGGCCGCGGCAGCGCCGAGCGCGTAGGCGCGCACCACGTCGGTGCCGCTGCGAATGCCCGAATCCAGCATCACGGTGGCGCGCTTGCCGACCTGCCGCACGATCGCCGGCAGCGCGTCGATCGGCGCCGGCAACGCATCGATCTGGCGGCCGCCGTGGTTCGACACGAAAATGCCGTCGACCCCGAGCGCCACCGCTTTTTCGGCATCCTGCGGATGCAGAATGCCTTTGACGACCAGTGGTCCTTTCCAGCGATCGCGGTATTGGGCGACTTCTTCCCACGTGAATGCGCCGCCCATTTCGCGGCGCGCGAAGGCCACCATCTCGTTGATCGACACATCGCCCGCATAGGCGCGCAGATTGGAGAAGCGCGGAATGCCATTCTTGCGCAGCGCCATGCTCCAGGCCGGCGCCATCGTCATCTGGACCATCTTGCTCAAATCGACATGGAAGGCACCGCTCAGACCGACCACCACTTCGCGCGCGCGCGTGGTGCGCACCGGCACGTCGAGCGTCAGCACCAGCGCGTGGCAGCCCGCGGCCTGGGCGCGACGGACGAGATCGAAGCCGATGGCGTGATCGTTGCGGGCGGCGCGGTAGAGCTGGAACCAGAACACGTCGGGCGCGATCTCGGCGATTTTCTCGATCGTGGCGCAGCCGACGGTGCCGAGCGTGTACGGAACCCGCGCGCGTTGCGCGGCGCGGGCGAGATAAATGTCGGCCCCCGGCCACACCACGGCCGGGCCACCCATCGGCGCGACGCCAATCGGCGCCGCGTAACGGCGGCCGAACAATTCGATCTCGCAGGACGGCAGCGACGGCATCACACCGTAGCGCGGCACCAGTTCCACGGCATCGAGCGCCGCCCAGTTGCGTCTGATGCCAAGATCGTCTTTCCCGGAACCGCCGTCGCAATATTCGAAGGCAAAATACGGCAAACGCGTGCGCGCGCGCCGGCGCAGATAGTCGATGGTCGGATAGTGTCGATACAGCGCGGCGTAGCGCGGATTGGCGTTTCGGCCGGCGCCCGGCTTGGGCTCTGGCGTGGGCGGCAGCGGCTTGGCGATGGCCGTCGTATCGTGCATGGCGTCCCTCCAGATCGGCCATTATAGCCGTGCGACGTGAAGCAGCCAGAGAACCGGCTGAACGTGAGCCATGCAGCCCTCGCCGGTCGGGCGAACTAGAAATGGCTGTAGGAAGACTGTGCGAAGCGCAGCGCCTTGCCGTCGCGCATGAAACGGGCGCCCTCTCCGGCAACGATGCGGCCGAGTTCAGTAACGGCGACGCCAGCTTCTCTCGCCGCGGCACCAAATGCGTCGAGCCGTTCGGGCGGCAGCGTCAGCAGGAGCTCATAATCGTCGCCGCCGCTCAACGCCGTTTCGAGGAGCGCCGGATCGGCGGCGAGCGCTGCGCGTGCGGCATCTGAAAGTGGCACGCGGGCGACGTCGACCTCTGCGGCGACGCCCGAGGTCCGGGCGAGCTTGGCGAGATCGCCAGCGAGCCCGTCGGACACGTCCATTGCGGCCGAGGCATACTGCAGCACCGCCGCGGCGAGCGCGTTGCGCGGCTGCGGCTTGAGATAGCGGTCCTGAAGCTGCGTGCTCGCTGCCTCGGACAGTCGCAAGCGCTGTGCCAAACCGGCATCGCGCCGCAGCAGCACGCCGAGCGCGGCGTCGCCGATCGTGCCGGTGACAACGATGCGATCGCCCGCCTTGGCGGTCGAGCGCCGCACCATCTTTCCTTGCGGGACGGTGCCGAAGGCGGCAATCGAAACAGAGATCGGTCCAGGCGTGTGATCGGTATCGCCGCCGAGCAGCGGACATTGGTAGTGCCGCGCATCGTCGCCCAGTCCCGCCGCGAATGCCGCGAGCCACGCCTCATCGAAACCGGCCGGCAGCGCGATCGAAAGCAGAAAGCCGGCCGGCTGCGCGCCCTTCGCAGCGAGATCGGAGAGGTTCATGCGCAGGACTTTGCGCCCGATCGTCTCCGGCGGATCGTCTTGAAAGAAATGCACGCCGGCGATGACGCCGTCGGTCGTCAGCACCAGATCGCAGCCCGGCGGCGGCGTCAGCACCGCGGCATCGTCTGTAAGGCCAAGCGCTCCAGGATGCGTCGCGAGCGGACCAAAGCAGCGGGCGATCAAGCGCTCCTCGGCCGACATGTCACCCTTGGCGGCCATTTCACGCTGAGCCATGTCACGCTGGGCCATGGCGCGCTCCCGCTCAGCCGCCGCCGGAGAATTCGGCAGCGCGCAATTGGTGCGCGAGCTGGTCGAGTACGCCATTGACCATGCCGGTTTCCTCGGCATCAACAAAAGCCGCGGCGACGTCGACATATTCCGCCGTCACGACGCGGGCCGGAACGTCCGCCCGGCAGGCGAGCTCATAAGCGCCGGCGCGCATCACCGCGCGCAGGATCGTCTCGATGCGCTTGAGCGGCCAGCCGCGATTGAGCGCCGCGTCGATCATCGGGTCGAGCGTCCTCTGTTCGCGCACCACGCCGCCGACAATATCGCGAAAGTACGCCGCCTCGGCCGGCATGTATTGCGCGCCCTCGACCTCGCCGCCGAGCCAGTGGCTTTCGAATTCGGCCACGATCTCGTTCAAGCCAGTACCGGCCAGATCCATCTGATACAGCGCCTGGACGGCGGCGAGCCGGGCAGCGCCGCGCTTATTGGCCTTGCGCGCTTCTTTTGCCTCGGCTCCGGGGATCATCAGCGCGTTCCGAGGCGGCGCTTGAGTTCGATGAGCGCAAGCGCAGCACGGGCGGCATCGCCGCCCTTGTCCTGCTCTTCCATGCGGGCGCGGGCGAAAGCCTGCGCCTCGTTTTCCACCGTGATGATGCCGTTGCCGATCGGCAGACCGCGCGCCACCGACAGCTCCATCAGGCCGCGCGCCGACAAATGCGAGACGATTTCGAAGTGGATGGTCTCGCCGCGGATCACGCAGCCGAGCGCAACGGCACCGTCATACGGCCGCCGCTTGCGCCGTGCGGCATCGGTCGCAATCGCGATCGCCGGCGGAATCTCAAGCGAGCCAGGCACGCTGATCCGCTCGACGCTCGCGTGCGCCTCGTCCAACGCCCGCATCGCACCGGCCAGGAGCGCATCGGCGATCTTGTCATAGAAGCGCGCCTCGACGATCAGAATGCGCGCGCCCTTGCCCTCGCCTTTCGCACGCTTTGCCTGCCGCGGCCCGGCCATTTGGTATGCTCCGTTATGAGCGAGAGGTCGTAGCAAGCAGCACGGGCGGGAACAAGCAGTTGCGCGACCCCGTCAGTCCCACATAACCGTTATGCCGAATTCAGCGAACACGCGATCAGCGCTGACAAGGGGCAGGCCTTCGATTTGTGACTGGGCCGCTAAAATGCGATCGAATGGGTCGCCGTGGCGCCAGGCCAAGAAGCCCGCGACCCTCGCATGCTCGATGGTAATCGGAAGCGGACTATAGGCACTTGTCTCCAGCACAGAACCGAGGTTGGCCATCACGGTTTCACCACCCGGCCAGCGACCCAGCCGTGCTTTGGTTGCGATCTCCCAGATCGACGCCGAGCTGACGACAAATTCGGTTTCCGGCTGTTCGAGTCTTCGCCGAAGTCGCGGCGGTAAGCGAGCGTCACCGAGGAGAAACCAGACAAATGCGTGGCTATCGAAGAGGACTTTCATCCTCCCCTTCCCATAGACGCAGTTCCTCCTCGGGAAGCGGCGCGAAGAAAAACTCGTCCGGCAAAGAGGGCATCTTGCCTTTCAGCATACCGAAGCTCGGCTTTCGCTTGCGCTCTGAAATTGATGTAAGTCGCGCGACGGGTTCCTTGCCGCGCATAATCACAACCACCTCACCGGCCTCGGCACGCGCAATGAGCTTCGACAGATTTGTTTTGGCCTGGTGAATTGTGAACGCCGACATTCGACTTCTCCTTAGCTAACCTACTTAGCTAAGTAGCCCCATATTGTCAAGACGGGCTGCGCAATTGCGCGCTCTCCAACAGCCGCGCGGCGTAGCGCGCCATCTGGTCGATTTCGAGGTTTAGCCGCCCTCCCGGCGCCAGCGCGCCGAGCGTCGTCATTCTTAATGTGTGCGGAATGATCAGCACTGAGAACGTGTCGCCTTTGACCTCGTTGACCGTAAGCGAAACGCCGTCGAGCGCGACCGAGCCCTTGGCGGCGATGAAGCGCGATAGCCCGGCCGGCGCGCACAGCGTCAGTCCCGCCATGTCGACGAAGTCGTCACGTGCGATCAGTTCGGCGACGCCGTCGACATGGCCGCTGACCAGGTGGCCGCCGAGTTCATCGCCGAGGCGAAGCGAGCGTTCGAGATTAAGGAGCCTGCCCCGCCGCCAGTTTTCCGCCGTGGTCATGCGCAAGGTCTCCGCCGCCGCATCGACCGCGAAGAATTGACGGTTTCCTGTGCGACCGCGCTCGACCACGGTCAGGCAAATGCCAGAGCATGCGATCGAGGCGCCAATATCGATGCTGTCGGGGTCATAGTTGCAGGCGATACGAAGGCGGCGCAGACCTTCGGCCTTCTCTTCCACGTCAAGCAACTCGCCTAAGTCACTGACAATACCGGTAAACATCGCTTATCCGCGTTGATAAGAGTCAAGCCGGTCGGGACCCACGGCCTCGCTGCCGGCCGGCCGGAGTTGGCGTGCCAGCGCCGTTTTGGCATTCGCGTCCAGCGCATCGATCCCGTCGGCACCAACAGCCTGCGGCGACTGGAACAATTGCGCCTCATCGACAAGATCGGCCGCGAGCAGCGCCGATGCAAGCGTCGGCCCGCCTTCAACCATCAGGCGGGTCACACCGCGCGCGGCCAACAGCATCAGCACGGCGGAGAGTTCGAGGCGTCCGGCATTGCCTGCGCTGCGCAAGACCTCGACGCCCTTGGCGCGTAATGCGTCTTCTGCCATGCGCGGGGCATCAGCCGCCGCGATCACCCAGACCGGAACATCGTGCGCGCTTTGCACCAGGCGACTGCCGGGCGGCAGCCGCAACGCGCTGTCGAGCAGAATGCGCACCGGCGAAGTTTTCTCCATGCCCGGCAGGCGGCA
>DASZWK010000382.1:0-10965 GCA_035546235.1 Xanthobacteraceae bacterium
GCAGCCTTGCGCTGCCTGCTGCCACTTGCGAATTGACCTCGCCGCGCGATCGCATAACCTTGCCGATCAACTTACCCAAGTCCGCGGCCCGCGCCGTCTCGGAGGATAATGATAATGAAGCTCGGCTTTTTCATCATGCCAGTGCATCCGCTGACGCGGAATTACGCCGAGACGCTGCGGGAGGATCGTGAAGCCTTCATCCTCGCCGACAAACTTGGCTATAGCGAAGGCTATTGCGGCGAGCACCTGACCGACCTAGCCGAGAACATCCCTTCGAGCCTGACTTTCATCGGCTCCCTCGCCGGTTACACATCGCAAATCAGGCTCGGAACGGCGGTCGCCAATCTGCCGTTCAGCCATCCGCTGCTGCTGGCGACGCAGGCCGCGCTCGTCGATAATCTGCTGGAAGGCCGCCTGATGTTCGGCATCGGCGCCGGCGTGCTGCGAACCGATATGGAAGCGATGGAGCTCCTTGACGCCGATCGCGGCGCCATGTTTGCCGAGGCGATCGATCACATTGTGGCGCTGTGGACCGGCGAAGCGCCGTACAATCTGACGGGGAAATTCTGGAACATCTCGACCGCGAAGACGCGCTGGCCGGAGATCGGACTCGGCGGTGTCGTCAAGCCGTTCCAGAAGCCGCACCCGCCGATCCTTGGCACCGCGACCGATCCGTACTCCAAGGGCCTGATTGCTCTCGGTCGCCGCGGCTGGTGGCCGGTCTCTTCGCATTTTCTGCATCCCAATTGGCTGCTCAGCCAATGGAACCAGTACGCCAAGGGTTGCGCGGAGGGCGGCCATCGCGCCGACCGCGCCAATTGGCGCGTCGCGCGTTCAATCTTCGTCGCCGATGATGACAAGACGGCGCGCGCCTATGGGGGCGAGGATGCCGGCAGCCCGTACCGCTTCTATATGAATCAGCTCACCGCGAAGCTGAAGAAAGGCAACAAGCTCGGCGGCTTCAAGGAAAGCGAGGAGATGCCCGATGCCGACCTGACGCTCGACTACATTTTCGACAACGTCGTCATCCGCGGCAGCGTCAACCGCGTCGTCGACTCGCTGCTGGCCCTGATCGAAAAGATCGGCGATTTCGGCACGCTGCTCTATTGCGGCAAGGACTGGGTCGATCCCGCGCTGTCGCGGCGTTCGATGGAACTCATGGCCGAGAAGGTCATGCCGGCAATCAACGCGGCGCTCGGCAAGCGCGTCGCCGCCGAATAGCGGCCGCGCAGGCGCCTCCCCATATTGGGGCCGAACTGTCGTGGAGGCCGCATGTCCAAGCCGCTATTTGTTTCGATCCCGCACCATCTCGGCAAGGACGAGGCGACGCGCCGGCTGCAATCCGGTCTCGCCAACGCGCGCGCGCATTTCGGTCACATGCTGACGGTCCAGGAGGAGACCTGGAGCGGCAACAATCTGGCGTTCCGCGTGAGTGCGCTGGGGCAGGCGGTTGGCGGCACAATCGATGTCTTCGATGATCGTGTCGACCTGCAAGTCACGCTGCCGTGGCTGCTGGCAAAGCTCGCCGAAACAATTCAGCCGCTTATCCGCCGCGAAGGCACGCTGATGCTCGACAAGAAGTGAGCGGCAGCTTCTACAATTTCTCCGCCAGAAACCGCATCAGCCGCGGCGCCAGAAATCCCGAATAGCTCCCCGGCTCCTCGATCGGATCGTTCATCCAGTAGTGCGGCGCACCCTGGACGATACACGGGCGGACGAAGAAGCCCGCGAGCTTGAGCGCCAGCTGGAACGCATCGGTATGCGTCTTGCGGTCGACCAGATCGTCCTCGGTGCCGGTTGCGAGCAACACGGCGATCTTGTTGTTGGAAAGGGTCGCATAATTGATCGGCGTGGCGTCGAAATAAAGCTGCCGGTTTTCCATCAGCGGCACGCCCATGAATTTCTGAATGTTGTTGTCCAGGCCGCCTTGCTGCTGATAGGTCATCCACATCGCCGGTATGTCATAGACGCCGTACACCCCGATCAGCGCCTTCACGCTGGCGTCAACCGATGCGAACGGGTCTTGCGGATAACCTTTGGCGAATTTGCCCGTCGACCAGCTGAGCGCGGCGAGCGACGCCAGATGTCCGCCGGCCGACGCCCCCATGAGACCGATGCGCTGCGGATCGATGCCGAATTCGCCCGCCTTGCCGCGCACGAATTGCACGCCCGCCAGCACGTCCTGGACCGCCTGCGGAAAAGTTTTGCCCTTGGTCGCCAGCCGATAGCTGATCGTGAACATCGCGATGCCGCGGGAGGCGAGATACGGCCCCCAGTGTTGGAACGCATTGCGCGCGCCTTGCACCCAACCGCCACCATGCACGGCGACCAGCGCCGGGACGCCGCTCTTGCCCTTCGGCAGATAGAGGTCGCCCTGGAGCTCGACGTCGTCGTGGTTGGCGTAGGCGACGCCGAGTCGGATGGTAACGCTGTCGGTCGATTGGGCCATTGATATTACCTCTTGGCTGCGGTCCGCCCTTATCATGCACGCCGTGACGATGCGGCGCTCATGCTTATGGCGCAAAGCCCCTCTGCCGCCAATACTGGGCCCGCGCTGGCAAAACACGTTCACCGTGCTAGAAGAACCGTTCGGGCTGCAAATACGCCCACTTTGCAAGGAGCAAGAGAGAGGATGTCGCTGACGGTTGAAAGCGCGGCGCCCACACTCGTCGTCAACGGAACGCGGATTGAGACGATTGAGCGCGGCGCGGGCCGTCCTCTGCTGTTTCTGCACGCTGAAAATGGCATCGAGCCGGCGCGGGAAGCGATCGACGAACTCGCCAAGACAGCGCGGGTGATCGCGCCGACACATCCGGGTTTTGGCCGTTCGGAGCTGCCCAAGGGCATGCGCAGCGTCGACGACCTGTCCTACTTCTATCTCGATCTGCTCGATCAGCTCGATTTGCACGACGTGACTGTCGTCGGCGTCTCGCTTGGCGCCTGGATCGCCGCCGAGATCGCCGTCAAGTCGACCGCGCGGCTGACACGGCTGGTCATGGCCAATGCGGTTGGCGTCAAGATCGCGGATCGCGAGACGCGCGACATCGCCGACGTTTTCGCGCTGACCGAGAAGGAGTTTCTCGAAATCGCCTATTGCGATGCGGCGCGCGGTACGCGCGACTACAAGGCGCTGCCTGACGGCGAAGTGCTCGCGGCGGCGCGGGCGCGCGAGGCCACAGCGCGCTTTGCCTGGAACCCGTATTTCCACAATCCGCGGCTCAAGAGCCGGCTGCACCGCATCCGCATTCCGACGCTGTTCTTGTGGGGCACGCATGACCGTATGCTCAGCGAGGCCTACGGCCGCGCCTATTGCGCGCTGATCCCCGGCGCACGGTTCGAGTTGATCGAAAAGGCCGGGCACTTTCCCGATCACGAGCAGCCCAAGGCGTTCGCCGAGAAGGTGCTGGCTTTCGCGGGGAAAAAATGAAGGACCGAATGCAATCCTGTCATGCTCCGCGAAGGCGGAGCATCCAGTAATTCAGCGAATACTGGATCGTCCGCCTTCGCGGACGATGACAAAGTCGGGCGACTTTCAGGAGCGACCATGCGAGTCTACCAGTTCACCGAGCAGCCCTATTATCCGACCTGGAACGACCATTCAGGCTCGCTGCGCGTCAATCTGCTCAATCAGAAATGCGATCCGCACGTCGCCGCCGATCTGTTTCATCGCTACTACGACGAGTGGCAGCTCGCCGACGAGCTCGGCCTCGACATCATGCTCAACGAGCATCACCAGACCGCGACCTGCATGTCGTCGACCGTGGTGGTCGGCCTCTCGGTGCTCTCGCGCATCACCAGGAACGCGCGGCTTCTCGTGCTCGGCTACCCGATTGGTCACCGGCCCGATCCACTGCGCTGCGCCGAGGAGCTGTCGACCATTGACGTGATTTCACGCGGCCGCCTCGACATGGGTTTCATCAAGGGCGTGCCTTATGAATTTCCCGCCTCCAACCAGAATCCGGTCGGCGTCATGGACCGGTTCTGGGAATCGCTCGACTTCATCATCAAGGCGATGACCACGCACGACCGGCTGTTCAACTGGGAGGGCGAGTATTTCCACTACCGGCAGGTCAACGTGTGGCCGCGGGTTTGGCAGCAGCCGCATCCGCCGATCTGGACCACAACCGGCTCGACCACGCAGGCGCGGCTCCTTGGCGAGCGCGGCTACGTCATGGCGACGCTCGGCTCGGGCTACAACACGCGCCCGCTCTACGATTCCTACCGCTGCGGCTACATGGCAAAGCGCGGCAAGGCGCCGGGACCCGACCGCTTCGCCTATCTGGGACTCGTCGCGACGGCGCACGACAAGGACGAGGCGCGCAAGCGCGGCGAGCTGGTCGCAGGCTATCTGCGTTCAAGCGGCATCGTGCATCTGCCGTTCCGCAATCCGCCCGGCTTTCTCGCGGCCGAGGACAATGCGCGGCTGTTGCGCGGCCAGACGCCGCCGCGCAGCTACACCAAGGATCGCCGCGTCATAAACATGGCGAGCGCGAGCGCCGAGGACCTGATCGCTGCCGGCATTTTGTTCTGCGGCACGCCCGACGAAGTCTACGAGCAGATCGTCGATTTCTGCGATTACTGCGGCGGCATGGGCAATCTGTTGATGATGGGCCACGCCGGCTTCCTCACCCACGAGCAGACCGTCGACAATCTCACGCTGTTCGCGCGCGAGGTTTATCCGCGGCTCAAGGCCTGGAAGCAGCCCGACGCCGACCAAATCGGCGCGCAGGCCGTGGCGGCGGCCGAAAAGGCGCCGCCGGCCGTCACCGCGCGGGCGGGCGATCTCGTCGACGCCGGGATCGCGGCGCGGTAGGCCTAAGCCGAGCCCTATTCTGTCATGCTCCGCGAAGGCGGAGCATCCAGTAATCTCGGAATTCCTAATTGATGCACCGCCGCGATTGATTAGACTGGCGGTGAATACTGGATCGTCTGCCTGCGCGGACGACGACAAAGTGGTTATGCATTCCGGGCTTCGCCGCACGCGGCCCGGAATGACGGGAGCGCGCGCCATGCGAGTCTACCATTTCAGCGAACAGGCCTATTACCCGGCGTGGAACGAGCATTCGGGAACGTTGCGCGTCACCTTCCCCAACCGCAAATGCGATCCGCACGTCGCCGCCGAGCTGTTTCATCGCTACTACGATGAGTGGCAGCTCGCCGACGAGCTCGGCCTCGACATCATGCTCAACGAGCACCATCAAACCGCGACCTGCATGTCGTCGTCGGTGGCGATCGGGCTCGCGGTTTTGGCACGCATCACCAAACGGGCACGCCTGCTGGTGCTCGGATATCCGATCGGCCACCGGCCCGATCCGCTGCGCGCCGCCGAGGAACTCTCCACCATCGATGTGATCTCGCGCGGCCGTCTCGACATGGGATTTATCAAAGGCATTCCCTACGAGATCGCCGCCTCCAACCGCAATCCGACCGAGCTGATGGAGCGCTTCTGGGAAGCGCACGACTTCATCATCAAGGCGATGACGACGCACGACGAAGCGTTCAACTGGGACGGCGAATATTTTCAGTATCGTCACGTCAACGTCTGGCCGCGGGTGTGGCAGGAACCGCATCCGCCGGTGTGGTCCACCACCGGCTCAGCAACGCAGGCGCGCGTGCTCGGCGAGCGTGGCTACGTCATGGCGACGCTCGGCACCGGCTACGGTTCGCGCAAGCTCTACGACGCCTACCGCAAGGGTTATATCGCGAAGTTCGGCAAAGCGCCGGCGGCGGATCGCTTCGCCTATCTGGGTCTCGTCGCCGTCGCGCACGACAAGGACGAGGCGCGCCGGCGCGGCGATCTGATCGCCGGCTATCTGCGCACCAGCCCAATTGTCGCGCTGCCGTTCCGCAACCCGCCCGGCTACATTTCGCCGGAAGACAATGCGCGGATGATGCGTGGCGAAACGCCGCCGCGCACCTATACCAAGGACGGCCGCGTCATCTCGATGCAGCATGCCGGCGTTGACGAACTGGTCGATTCAGGCGTGCTGTTCTGCGGTACGCCCGATGAAGTCTACGAGCAGATCGCCGACTTCTGCGGCCATTGCGGCGGCATGGGCAATCTCTTGATGATGGGGCAGGGCGGCGAACTCACCCACGCGCAGACCGCCGACAACCTGACGCTGTTCGCCCGCGAGGTTTATCCGCGGCTGAAGGCGTTCAAGCAGCCGGACGCGGAGGAGGCTGCGCGGGCCGTTGCGGCTTAGCTTTCCGCGAGGAATTGTTCAAAATTTGGCACAAATATTGATTTTGGTACGCTGGCCCCTGTATGGTCAGGCCCCTTGCCACACCCCCTTTCCCTGGATCGAGCGGCGTGGTCCCTATGAATAAAGAGCCCAACACGGGATCCATTGCGGCCTTCATCCTCGCCGCGCCGATCGGATAGTCGAACCATGGCAACACGCATCACCATCAGAAAACCTGACGACTGGCACCTGCACGTGCGGGACGGCGAAATGCTAAAAGCCGTACTGCCTTACACGGCGAAAAATTTCGGCCGCGCCATCCTGATGCCCAATCTGATTCCTCCGGTGCGCACGACGGCGGACTGCATTGCCTACCGGGAGCGGGCGATGGCGGCACTGCCGGCGGGCTCCAAATTCAAGCCGCTGATGACTTGTTATCTCACTGACGACACCGATCCCGACGACGTCGAGCGCGGCTTTCGCGACGGCGTGTTCACCGGCGTCAAACTCTATCCGGCGAATGCCACCACCAATTCGGCCGCCGGCGTTACCGATTACAACAAGGTCATGCGCGTACTCGAGCGCATGGAAAAAATCGACATGCCGTTTCTGATGCACGGCGAGGTGACGGATCCGGACGTCGACGTGTTCGACCGTGAGAAGGTCTTCATCGAGCGCTATCTGTCGCAGTGGATCAAGCGCTTTCCGAAACTGCGCTTCATTCTCGAGCACTTGTCGTCGACTGACGGTGTCGCGTTCGTCAAAAGCGCCGCGCCGCAGGTCGGTGGCACCATCACGCCTTATCACATGGTTCAGACCCGCAACGACACGCTCGGGCACGGCATCAATCCCTACATGTACGTGATGCCGGTGATCAAAACCGCCAAGGACCGCACCGCCTTGCGCAAGGCGGCGACATCCGGCGACGCTTGTTATTTCCTCGGCACCGATTCCGCGCCGCACCCCTATTCGCGCAAGGTCGCGATCCACGGCGTACCCGGCATGTTCAACGCGCCGGTGGCGATCGAGACCTATGCCAAGGTGTTCGAGGAGGAGGGCGCACTCGACAAGCTCGAAGCGTTTGCTTCGCTCAACGGACCGAAGCATTATCGGATGCCGCCGAACGAGGAGACGATCACGCTGGAGAAGACGGCGTGGACCGCGCCCCAGGAGGTCAAGGTTACCGGCCCCGACGAGCGCGCGCTGGTCTATCGCGGCGGCGAGACGATCGAATGGAAGGTGGTGAGTTGAATCCCCGTTCTTAAACCGTCATCCTGAGGTGCGCGGCGACGCTGCGCCTCGAAGGATGGACGGCCGAAGCGTGCGGGCCGTCGCCCTTTGAGGCTCGCTGCGCTCGCACCATCAGGGTGACGGAATTGATACCCGCGATCAGGATGAGACCAACATGACAGCCTTCCCCGACAAAGCGGTGATGGCGGAACTCACGGCCAAGATGTTGCTCGAAGTGGATGCGGTCCGCTTCATGAGCGACAAGCCGTTTATCTATACGTCCGGCTGGGCGAGCCCGGTCTACACCGATTGCCGCCGGCTGATTTCGTTCCCGCGGGTGCGCAGGACGCTGATCGATTTCGGTGTGGCCACGATCGAACGTGACGCCGGGTTCGAGCAGTTCGACGCAGTCGCCGGCGGTGAGACGGCCGGTATTCCGTTCGCCGCCTGGATGGCGGATCGCATGATGCTGCCAATGCAATACGTGCGCAAAAAATCGAAGGGTTTCGGCCGCAACGCGCAAATCGAAGGTCACATCGAAGACGGCGATCGCGTGCTCTTGGTCGAGGACATGACCACCGACGGCCGCAGCAAGGTGAATTTCTGCCGTGCGCTGCGCGGCGCCGGCGCGGTTGTAGACCACGTCTTCGTGTTCTTCTTTTACGACATCTTCCCCGAGGGTAAGAACATCCTTGGCGATCTCGGCGTCACGCTGCATTCGCTCGCGACCTGGTGGGACGTGCTCGAAGTCGCGAAGAAAAGTGGCAGGTTCGACAAGGGCAAGCTCAAGGAAGTGGAAAAATTCATGAAGGATCCCGCCGGCTGGTCGAAGGCGCACGGCGGCGCCGCGGTGGCGGCGGAGTAGATGACTGAATCGCGCGCCAACATCGCAGCCGTCATGCCCGGCCCTGTGCCGGGCATCCACGTCCTGCGATTGTGACGGAAGACGTGGATGGCCCGGACAAGCCCGGCCGTGACGGAATGGATAGAGGTTGGAAATGCCAAATCAAGTTGCGGATGTGATCGTGGTCGGCGCCGGTAATGCGGCGTTTTGTGCGGCGCTGGCGGCGCAGGAACAGGGTGCCAAGGTGCTGATGCTCGAGGCGGCGCCGGAAGACGAGTCCGGCGGCAACAGCCGTTTTACCGCCGGTTCGATCCGTGTCGTCTATAACGGCGTCGACGATATCAAGACGCTGGTGCCCGACCTGACCCAAGCGGAGGTCGATACCACGGATTTCGGCACCTACACGGCGGACCAATTTTTCGACGACATGGCGCGGATTACGCAAAATCACGCCGACCCCGATCTGGTCGAGCTTCTGGTCACGCGCAGTTTCGATTCACTGAACTGGCTGCGCCAGAAAGGCGTGCGGCTTATTCCAATCTACGGCCGGCAGGCGTTCAAGATCGACGGCAAGTTCAAATTCTGGGGCGGGCTGACCGTGGAATCCGTCGGCGGCGGTCCCGGTCTCGTGCAGATGGAAACGGCAGCCGCCACGAAGCGTGGCATCGAGATTCGCTACGGCACGCGCGGCGTCAAGCTGATCGGCGACGGCAACCGCGTCGAGGGCGTGCGCGTCAAGCACGACGGCAAATACGAGGATCTGCACTCAGGCTCGGTGGTGCTCGCCTGCGGCGGTTTCGAAGCCAACTCCGAAATGCGCACGCGCTATTTCGGCCCGGGCTGGGACATGGCGAAGGTGCGCGGCTCCCGCTACAACACCGGCGACGGCATTCGCATGGCGCTCGACATCGGCGCGAGCCCGTGCGGCAACTGGTCGGGCGGCCATGCCGTGCAATGGGAGATGAATGCGCCGGAGTTTGGCGATCTCGCGGTCGGCGATCAGTTCCAGAAGCACTCCTATCCGTTCTCGATCATGATCAACGCCACGGGCAAGCGCTTCGTCGATGAGGGCGCCGATTTCCGCAACTACACCTACGCCAAATACGGCCGCGTGGTGCTGGAGCAGCCGGGCCAGTTTGCCTGGCAGATCTTCGACCAGAAGGTGAAGCATCTGCAGCGCGACGAATACAAGATCCGCCAGATCACCAAGGTGACGGCGAACACGATTGAAGAGTTTGCGCAGAAGCTTGAAGGCGTGAACGCCGCCGAATTCCTCAAGACCGTGAAGGAATGGAATGCCGCGGTGAAGAAGGACGTGCCGTTCAATCCGAACGTCAAGGATGGCCGCGGCACCGCCGGACTCGCCATCAACAAGAGCAATTGGGCGAACACGATCGATACGCCGCCGTTCGAAGGCTACGCGGTGACCTGCGGCCTGACTTTCACCTTCGGCGGTCTTCGTATCAACACCGATTGCGAAGTGCTCAACACCGACTATCAGCCGATCCGCGGCCTCTATGCGGCCGGCGAACTGGTCGGCGGCCTGTTCTATTTCAACTATCCGGGCGGCTCGGGGCTGATGTCCGGCACGGTCTTCGGCAAGATCGCCGGAACCTCGGCGGGGCGCGCGGGAAAGAACTGACCATGGACGCCAAGGTCACGCGTCCGCTCAACGAACTGTCCGCGACCGCGATCGCAGGCCAGATCGCCGCTGGCGAAACGACCTGCGAGGCCGTAGTCCGCGATTGCATCGCGCGCATCGGGGCGCGCGATGACGTTGTCAAAGCCTGGGTGAATTTCAAGCCGGAGCTGGCGCTCGCGCAGGCGCGCGCGCTCGATCGCGGGCCGCGGCGCGGGCCGCTGCACGGTGTGCCGATCGGCATCAAAGATATCATCGATACGTTCGATATGCCGACCGAGATGGGCTCGCCAATCTATCGCGGCCATCGGCCGCCGGCCGATGCCTCTTGTGTTGCCCTGTTGCGACGCGCCGGCGCGGTTATTCTTGGCAAGACCGTCACTTGCGAGTTCGCCGGCATGTCGCCGGGCGTGACCACCAATCCGCACAACGCCGCGCACACGCCGGGCGGTTCGTCGAGCGGATCGGCCGCGGCGGTGGCCGACCATATGGTGCCTGCGGCCCTCGGCACCCAGACTGGCGGCTCGGTGCTGCGGCCAAGTTCGTATTGCGGAATTTTCGGCTTCAAGCCGACCTACAATACCTTCAACAAAATGGGCGTCTGGCCCGCGGCCGACAGCATCGACACGGTCGGCCTCCATGCGCGCTCGATCGACGATCTTGAACTGCTTACCGCAGTGCTGCGCATGCAGGCGCCGCAGCCGGCGCCCAAGCTCAACGGCGCTCCGCGGATCGGATTGTGCCGGACGGAGATTTGGGACACGGCGCAGCCGGAGACAAAGGCGGCGGTCGAGGGCGCTGCCGCCGCGCTCGCCAAGGCCGGCGCCACTGTGAGCGAGATCACGTTGCCTGCGGCGTTCAAGGGCATGCATGGCGTGGCGCGCAGCACGATCAATTTCGTCGAACGCGCCGCCTGCATGGCGTTTCTCTGGGACAATCGCCGCGATGCGCTCTCGCCGCAAATGCGGCGCTACGTCGAGGGCGGCCAGAAAACTACTCGCGAAGAATATGTAGCGGCCTTCCGGCGGCTCGATGAGTGCCGCGCATTGTTGTCGTCGATCTTCGAC
>DASZWK010000383.1:0-26455 GCA_035546235.1 Xanthobacteraceae bacterium
ACGAGCAGCAGACTGGCGTCGAGCCGTTTCGAACCGTAGGCCTGGGTAAAGATACCGAGCTCCTTGTTGAAGGCGCGCTCGCACACCTCGTGGAAGATCTGGTCGCGCAGCGTGCGCCACTCGTCGATCGGGCCTTCCAAACCGAACCCTTCCGCGCTCTTGATGGCGCGATCGTAGGCGACCCACGCCATGACCTTCGAATAGGTAAAGTGCTGCGGCGGCCCGCGCATTTCCCAAATGCCGTGATCGGGCTTCGTCCAGACGGCCTTGAGATGATCGAGAATCGCCAGCTCAAGGCCCCATCCCGATTCATCACCGGCGACTCCGCCGCGCCGTGCCTGATAATGTACGTCTGTGAGTTCGCCGAACACATCGAGCTGAAGCTGGCTATGCGCGGCATTGCCGATGCGCACCGGCTTGGAGTTCTCGTAGCCGGGCAGCCACGGCACTTCCCATTCGGTCAGCCGCCGTTCGCCGCCAATACCGTACATGATTTGCAACTGGTCCGGGCTGCCGGCTACGGCGCGCAAGAGCCATTGGCGCCAAGCCTGCGCTTCTTCCATGTAGCCGGCGTGCATGGCGCCGAGCAGCGTGAGCGTCGCATCACGAAGCCAGCAGAAGCGATAATCCCAGTTGCGCTTGCCGCCGAGCCGTTCGGGCAGCGACGTTGTCGGCGCGGCGACGATACCGCCGGTCTTTCCGTAGGTGAGCGCCTTGAGGGTGATGACCGAGCGCCGCACCGCATCCGACCAGCGGCCGGCCGGCCGGCATTTCGCGGACCACTCGCGCCAATAGGCTTCGGTGTCGGCGAGCGCGCCCGCGGCGTCGATCTGCTTCGGCGGCGGCTGATGCGACGGCGCATAGCTCATCACGAACGGAATCGTCTCGCCGCGGCTGATGGTGAATTCGCCGACCGTGGTCATGTCGCGGCCGCGCGTGTGCACAGGCGTGTACAGCACCACCATGTCGGGGCCGGCGATGGCGCGCAGTCCGCCGCTTTCCAGCCGGCTCACCCAGGGCACGACCGCCCCATAGCCGAACCGCAAGATCAGCTCGGTGTGCATCGCCAGCTGGCCGCGCGTGCCGACGACGAGCCGGACGATGGTCGAGCGTCGCGAGCCCCGCGGCATGAAATCGACCAAAGTCGCGGCGCCATCCGGTGTTTCGAAACGGGTTTCAAGCACCAGAGTGTTGGGCCGGTAACGGCGCGTAATGCGAGCGTTCAATTGCGGTGCAATGAGCCAGCGGCCGTGCTCGCGCGAACCAAGCAGCGCGGCGAAGCAGGCTTCGGAATCAAAGCGCGGCCAGCACAGCCAATCGATTGAACCGTTGCGGCCGACCAGCGCCGCGGACGTGCAATCGCCGATCAGCGCGTAGTCTTCAATTCGGCCCGGCGGGTCGGACTTGTCATTAGGTGGCGGCAACATGGTGATGAGCTTTGGGGTGGCGGGAAAGTTGACCTTCAGGAAAAATCGACGACGACTTTAATATCGTCCGGTTCGGGTTCGAGCGCCTCGGTGAATTGCTCGGCCGGTACACGGCGTGTGATCAGCCGCGCCAGCCATGATCTGTTGGCCCGTTGCAACGCCTCGACCGCATTCTCATAGTGCTGCCGGTTGGCATTGACCGAGCCGAATACCGTGTCGTTGTCGAGCACCATGGTGCGGTTGAGCGAGCCGACATCGACGTTGAAAACATGGCCTGGGCCGCTCACGCCGACCAGACAGACGATACCACCGGACGCCGTGCGACCCAGCACATCACGCACCACGATCGGCGCGCCAGTACACTCCATCAGGATATCGGGCTTGAAGCCGTCGAGTTCGGCCAGCGTACCAAGGTGAAAGGTGCCGCCCAATTCGCGCACCAATAGCCGCTTGAGCTGACTGTTGCGATTGTCGAGCACATGGACATCCAAGCCGCGCTGCGCGCCGATCAGCGCCGCGAGCAGGCCGACCGGGCCCGCCCCGGTGACCAGCAGCGTCTTCGGCGCAAAGGATCGCGAGCGATGGCCAATGCTTTCGGTATGATCCCAGGCTTTGGCGACGACGCTGGTCGGCTCGACCAGCACGCCCTCGGCGCCGAGCGAAGAATCCAGCTTGACCAGGAATTCGGGCTCGATGCGGAAATAGTCGGAGCCAAACCCGTTGCGCTCCTTGATGCCGCGTTCGGTGTAGCGGCCGTTGCGGCACATATCCCACTCGCCGACTGCGCAGGCCGGACAGGGCACGGGGTCCGGCCGCCGCACGATGCCGACCACAAGGTCGCCCGCGGTGAAGCCGGAGCCGTCCGGCGCCTCTTGCACCCGGCCAAGCGATTCATGACCGATAACCAGACGTTTTTCGCCGGGAGGCGCCCAGCCATACTCGCCGGAGACGATCTCGCGGTCGGTGCCGCAGACGCCGAGCCCAAGCGTGCGCACCAGGATTGCGCCGTCGGAGCGCGGCGGCTCTGGAATGTTTTCAAGCCGCACCGAACGGGCAACGCTCGGCGCAACTGTGACTGCGCGCATGGGGCGCTCCGCGGGTTTGGGCCTCAAATCGAGGTGCAATGGCGTACTGGCCCGCGCCCCCTGGGCCAAGTTGCATTGTTGCAACGCAAACGAAGGGAAAGGGTTCCAGGGGACGGAACCGTAAGTTCCGGCGCCGGAACTCGATGGAACCCGCTCGTAGAACCGGCGTTACCGCTGCGTTGCGGCGCACGCCGTCACATTTTGATTTTTTCATCCGCCGCGGAGCCGCATCATGGACCCTATCGGGCACAAACGCTGGGCAATTGCCGAGGGTTATATTCCTTCACAGAGTTCTTTTTTAGATCGCACACTGATCTCGCACGAAACCGCCTGCATCTTGAACGCAAATGACAGTGACGCACACGTGCGAATCACACTGTTCTTTGCGGACCGTGAACCGGTCACCTACCAGGTAAAGGTCGGGGCGCGGCGCACACTGCATTTGCGCTTCAACGATCTGGAAGATCCGTCACCCGTGCCACGCGACACCGATTATTCTTCGGTGTTTGAATCCGATGTGCCGATCGTGCTGCAACATACGCGGCTCGATTCACGGCACCCCGAAGTCAGTCTGTTGTCGACGACGGCATATTTTGAAGCGTGAGCGCTGCAGCGCGTCATTCAAACACACGACACAGTTCCGCTCGATTGTGACAGAAATCCGCGCTGCAAAACTGACATTGCGGCGAAATTCCGCAGTTCCTCCCAGAATTTTCCGCAGTGCGGTACTGCGGGAACTATCGGCCTTTACACGGGTTGTTCGACCACTCAATCGGAGGAATTCTCAGTGAGCGTCATCGTCGTTTCCAACCGCGTTGCGCGGGCAAAAAGCGATGAACCCATTGCCGGCGGACTGGCCTCAGCGCTGATTCCAATGGTGCGGGAGTCGGGCGCGATCTGGGTCGGCTCCAGCGGTCAATCCGGCGACGCGGCGCAGAACAGAGATTCCTTTGCCAAGATCGAAGCGCTCGGCAACGGCGCGCTCGCCACGGTCGACATGCCGGCGAAACATTATCGCGGGTATTATGAGGGCTTCGCCAATTCGGCGCTGTGGCCGGCGCTGCATTCGCGGCCCGATCTCATTTCGGTCACTGCCGACGAATATGCGTCCTACCGCGAGGTCAACGCCTTCATGGCGCGGGCTTTGCTGCGCTTTATTGCATCGCAGCGGCAGGTGTGGGTTCAAGATTATCACTTTCTGACGCTGGGCGCAGAGTTGCGCCGGCTCGACGTAAAACGTCCGATTGGATTTTTCCTGCACACGCCGTGGGCGGCCCGCAGCACCATGGCGGCGGTGCCGCATCACGCCGACTTGGTGGCGGCGATGCTGGCCTACGATCTGATCGGCTTTCAGACCGATGATGACAAGAAAAATTTTGAAGATTACCTGCAGCATGAACTGGGGCTGACGGTCGCGGACGGCGAGGTCGCCTCGCATTATGGGCAGACGCGGCTCGCCACCTTCCCGATCGGCATCGACGTCGAGGACTTCACCGCGCGCGCCGTCAAGGCGAGCGCACGGCCGGAAATCGCGCGGCTGCGCGCAAGCCTGCAGGGCGCCAAGCTCGCGCTCGGCGTCGATCGTCTCGACTATTCGAAGGGATTGCCCAACCGCATGCGCGCGTTCGGCCGCATGTTTGACATCGAGCCGTCGTTAAAACGCAGGGTGTCGATGCTGCAAGTCGCGGTCCCGTCGCGCGGCAACATCCGTGCCTATCGGGAATTGAAGAACGAACTTGCCGCGCTCGTGGGCGACGTCAATGGCCGTCTCGGCGAGGCCGATTGGACCCCGATCCGTTATCTCAACAAGGGCTTCGCACAATCGACGCTGGCGGGCTTCTATCGCGCAGCGCAAGTCGGCCTGGTGACCCCACTGCATGACGGCATGAACCTCGTAGCCAAGGAATACGTTGCAGCGCAGAACCCGTTCGATCCAGGCGTGCTGGTGTTGTCGTCATTCGCCGGCGCCGCCAAGGAGCTGGACGCGGCGCTGCAAGTCAATCCGCACGACATCGACGGCATGGCACGCCAGATCGCCAGGGCCCTCGTCATGAGTCTCGATGAGCGGCGCGAGCGCTGGCAGAACATGTTGAGCAAGCTGCGGCGCTGCTCGGTGCAGGGTTGGTTCTCGGATTTCCTGCGGGCGCTCAGCGACATCGAGCGCGCACCGGCCGAGCTCGCAGTGCCGCGGGCCGCCGCCATGCCGTTCATGCTCGACGCTGCCGGCGGCGGACGATCGGTGCAACGACACTGACGGTCCGGTATCGGAACTGTGGATATTTCCGAATATTCTCCGCGCCGGCCAAGGCGCAACGCGAATCAGTGTTAGAATTACTACGTATTGTTATTTGTTTGTTGCGGCGGTTAGCCTGATTGCGTCGGGGTCTTCGGGGAAACGTCAGTCAGATGCAGTCGTGGCCGTTCCGACCTCGGGTCGAGAGCGCGAGCGGCAACACGCATCCGGATTCGGTTAAGATTCACATGAACCAGAGCGGCGACATTGCCCGGCGTCAGACGGTGGGGACGATCGTGCGGCGTCAGCCGGTCGAAGACGCCCTCGCCGAAATCAAACATCCGCTCAGCGCCATCGTGGCGAACGCCGCGGCGGCGCGCCGCTGGCTGAGCCGTACGGACCCGAATTTTCACGAAGCTCTCGCGGCGCTCGATCGGATCGTGAAGGAAAGCACCCGCATCGATCAGGCGATTGTCGACGTCCGCGCTTCGTCGGCGGCAGAAGGCCCGTAATCAATTCGTCGCGGGCCCGTCAGGAATTTCGTGCCGTTTGCGCCGCAGCGAGTGAATCTTCTCTAATCCGGCTTCGCGCGCCGCCTGCTGCAAGGCACGGCGGATCTCATCGCGTTTTTCGTGGATCGACGCGATAATGGGGCCCGCGGCCTTGCCGAAGCCGATCAGCGCAGCTTCCGAGAGTTGCAGGCTGGCCTCGATGGTTTCCGGCACCGCGTCCGTGGCACCCAGACGGTAGAGATGGCTCGCGTGCGCCGCATCGCGCGCGCGAGAGACAATAAGAATGTCCGGCCGTAGCGCGCGAACGTGCTGCACGACCTCGTCGATGGTTCGCTGGGTGTGGATGGTGATGACCACGCCCGCCGCCTTGGCGAGGCCGCAGGCTTCGAGGAAGGTGGGATCGGCGGCATCGCCATAGAATACGTCGTGTCCCTCGCGCCGGTCGTGGGTCACCGCGATCGCATCCATGTCGGCGGCGACATAGGGGATGCCGTGCTGCTTCAGCAGCGCGCACACGACTTTGCCGACGCGGCCGTAACCGACGACGATCGCATGGTTCTCAGCACCGGGTGGCCGCGCCACCAGTGCGCCAGGTGCGGCGCCGCCGGCGCGCAGCCGCGCCGCGAAACGCCGGCCGACGAATGACAGGAGCGGCGTCAACACCATCGTCACCGAGGTCAACGCAAGCGTGAAGCTCGCGATGCGTGGCTCCAGCAGCGAGGCGGCCGACGCGATACTGACGAACGCGAACTCGCCACCCGGTCCGAGCAGCAGACCGGTCTCAACTGCGACCGGCCAGGACAGCCGGAACAGCTTGCACAGCGCGATCAGAATCAGCGCCTTGACTGCGATCAGCGCACCGACGCTGCCGAACAACAGCAGCGGCTCATGCACGATTTCGCGGTAGTCGATCTCCATGCCGACCGTGAAGAAGAAAATGCCGAGCAGGAGCGACTTGAACGGCGCCACCGTCGCTTCGATCGCTTTGCGATATTCGGTTTCCGCCAGCAGCAGGCCGGCCACGAAGGCGCCGAGCGCCATGGACAGGCCCGCCTGGTTCGCCACCACGCCGGCGCCGACGATGACGAACAGCACCGCGGCGATGAACAGGTCCCGCGAGCGCGTCGTCGCGACCAGACGGAACAACGGCCGCATCAGCACGCGGCCGAACAGGACGATGATGGACAACGCCAGCACCGCGGAGACGAGCGCGCCTGCGATGCTCGCCAGCACCGACTGGCCGCCGTGGCCGCCCGCCAGGATGGAGATGAACACCAGGATCGGAATGACGGCGAGATCCTGCGCCAGCAGCACGGAAAAGCTCGCCCGCCCGACGCCGGTGGTGAGCCGCTCCTGCTTTGATAAGAGCTCGAGCACAATTGCCGTCGAAGACAGCGAAAGGCTGGCGCCGAGAATAACCGCATCGGCCGGTTTCTGGCCGATTTCGACCGCCACCGCGGCGATCAGAGCGGTGGTCAGCAACACTTGCAGGCCGCCGAGGCCAAAGACATAGCGCCGCATCGTCAGCAGCCGCTGGAACGACAGTTCAAGCCCGATCAGAAACAGGAGGAAGACGACGCCGAGCTCGGCGATCACCTCGACATTCTTCGCCTCGCCGACCGTGAACCAGTAAAGGATCGGTACCTGGCGGATGAACGAGCCCAGTCCGAGCGGGCCCAGAATGGCGCCGGCAACGAGGTAGCCCAGCGTCGGACTGATTCCCAGCCGGCTGATGATCGGCACCAGAATTCCGGCAGTGCCCAGCACCACCAGCGCATCGCTGTAAGCCGCGATATTGATCGTCGAGGTCACGGGTGCTCCGGCGCTGCAGCAAATGCAGATTACGCCGAGTCTGCCGCGCTATCCACCAACGCAGCGCTGCCACCTCAAGCGGTTGGCACCGTGTTGCGGATGTCCGATGGCGTGACGCCGTAACGGCGCCGGAACGCCCGATTGAAATGCGACAGGTCGTTGAACCCAACCTCGCCGGCAATGTCGGCAATTCTGCAGGATTGCCGCTGCGGATCCCGCAATAACGCCGTCGCCTTTTCGAGCCTGTGTTCCAGCACATGGTGGGTGAAGCTGCGACCTGTTTCCTCCAGCAACGAGTGCACGTAGCGCGGCGTGACGCCAAACCGCCGAGCAATCACGACTGCGCTCAGCGCCGGATCGCCGCTGCCGCCCTCGATTGCCTTGAGAATCGCCGATAGCCGCGCCGAGCGAACGCCGCGATCTTCCGCCGTCGCGCGCGCCTCGCCACCGGCACCGAGCGCAAGCGCAATCAGATCGACGATGTGCTGTTCATAGAGCTGCGCGGCACGCGCACTCGCTTGGACGTCGAGATTGAAGGCTTCCCGGATATAGCCGAGCAGTAAGCGCCGCGCCGCAATGTCCTTGTCCAGTTTCGCACCGGCAAAGCGCATAGGCCGCGCAAAAAGCGGTGCGATCTTGTGGCGCGGAATTTTCAGATTCCAGAACTCGGAATTGGCGAGGATGTTCAGCTCGCCGGGATAGCCGCAATCGGAAACCAGCCCTTCGCCGGCCTGGAGCGCCTGATCGGCATCACGCTGCGTCTGCGATGCGCGGCCGCAATCCAGCAGCGTCACCAGAAGTCCGTCATCGCCGTCGCGAACAAGACTGGTGGTACGCGTCGAGTTGACCGGGCTCGTGGCAATCCGTCCGATATCGATGGCGCCGACGCGTCGCAACTCGAGCGCCGCCCGAAACCCACGCTGGTCCTGGGTCCTCAGATCGAGCCCGGTGTAGCGGCGGACCACTTCCTCGCAGAACATCGGAAAGCGGTCGCGCGCCGCCAGCGCGGCCGTGTCAAAGCTTAATCTGGCAGACCCGTTCCCGTTCATGCCGGTATGTCGGCGCGATGGGAACCGCGGTTCAAATGACGCGCTGCGACGGCATCACGCTAGGCGGCAATACCCTTTTTATTTCAATGTATTAACCACTAACGGGGTCAGTCGCCGATGACCGCGATCGCATTGATCTCGATGAGGTAATCGGGCGAGGTCATCTTGCAGACTTCGACCATGGTCGAGGCCGGCGCCGGCGGCTTGAAATAATCGCGCCGCACTTTGTGGATCAGATCGAAATGCTCCATGTTGCGGACGAAGACGTCGACGCGGCAGATATCATCCATGCTGCCGCCCACCTCCTCGACCGCGGCCTTGATGTTCTCGCACACCTGACGCGTCTGTGCCTCGATATCGCCGACACCGGCAATGCTGCCGTCGGCGCGGCGCGCCGTCATGCCGGAAATGAAAACGAGGCGGCCGCGGGCTTCGGCCATCGTTGCATGGGAAAAATGCCCGCTCGGCGCACGCAGTTTCGCCGACACGATCTGCTTCTTCGGCATGGTTCGCTCCTGTTGCCTCAATCATCGCCTTGAGCGGCCACATTGGCGTCGGCCGCAATAATCCGAAGCTCCGTCCTTACGAGAGACGTTGACGCCGCACAACGCTTTGCGCAGCATTTGCGTTGCGGCCCGGCGCAATGGCGCGCAGGCCCGCCGGGGAGGACGAGGCTGCATGACCGACATGACCATCAAGGCGATCCGCACCACCATGCTGCAGGTGCCGTGGCCCAACGATCCCTGGCTCAAGGGTCATCGCTTCGGCGACGCGCGCAATATTCTGGTGCTGGAAGTGGAGACCCAGGGCGGCATCGTCGGCATGGGCTACCTGCTGCTGTTCCGGCCCGGCATCCGCACCATCGTGGCGTGCCTGGAGGAAACCATCGTCCCGCGCGTCATCGGCAAGGACGCGAGCGCCGTTGAGGCGATCTGGCAGGACCTGTGGCAGGCGACCACGACCTATGGCCGCGGCGGCATCGCCGTCATGGCGATGTCGGCGCTCGACATCGCGCTCTGGGACGCCGTCGGCAAGCGCGCCAACCTGCCGCTGCACCGGCTGTGGGGACATTATCGCAACGAATTGCCGGCCTACGGCTCCGGCTGTTTCCGCAACAGCGGCGGCGACGGCATGATCGCCAAGGCGCTGCATTACAAGGCCCGCGGCTACAAGGCGATCAAGATGCAGGTCGCCCATGTGGGCAGCCTCGCGACCGACCTCGATAACGTGCGGCGCATGCGCGAGGCGGTCGGGCCTGACATCGCCATCATGATCGACGTCAACATGGGCTGGACCGCCGACGTCGCCATCCAGATGGGACGGAAATTTCAGGACTACGACGTGTATTGGCTGGAGGAGCCGGTGGTGGCCGACGATTTCGCCGGCTATTTGCGCATCGCCGAGGCGCTCGACCTGCGCATTGTCGGCGGCGAGACGCATTTCACCCGCTTCGATCTCAAGCCATTCTTCGAACACCCGCGGCTGCCCATCCTGCAACCCGATCCGATGCGCGGCGGCCTGACTGAGCTGCGCAAGATCGCGACCGTGGCCGACACCTGGGGCGTGCGGATTGCGCCGCATCTGTTTCCTGAACTCAACGTGCAACTGCTCGCCTCCATTCCGAATGGCATCTGGATTGAGGACATGGGTTTGGCGGAGGACCTGTTCGTCGATCCTGTGCCGGTGAAGAACGGCATGATCACCGCGCCGGAACGCCCGGGCCACGGCCTCGCGTTCAAGCCGGAGATACTGAAAGAGTTTGCGGTGAAGGGGTAACGCGCTCAGCGCCCGGCGAAATACTCAAGTACGAAACGCGCATTATCGGTGCGAAATCCCGGTGGGCCTGCCGGCGGCTCGCTCGCGAGCACGCCTTGCCACACACGCTTGCCGTCCACCCTCACCGTAAGTGTTCGGCCGCGCAATTCCGCGCGCAGCGTGCGCACCTCGCCTTCCCGAATCGGCCGGGGTGTGGACTGCTTATCCGGTGCGATCGACACATAGCCGTGGACGCCACACTGCGCGTGCCTGTGCGCCGCGTTGCGCTTCACCGACACCGCGATCCCGGCGTCGGGCGCGATGTGCCACATGACATAGATCACATTGCAGGAGTCCGCCGCGCGCAATTTCAATCCGATCTGGCGGCGCAATTCGCCTGAGGCGAGCGGCTTATCAGCCTTGCTCGGGCCCAAATAGCGGAAGCGAATTTCGGCGGCCTGATCGACGCTGCTTGTTGGCACGTTGCGAACGACACCGCGCGAACTCGGCGTATCGATCGCAAGTTCGCCATCGGGCGCTACCACGACCGCGCCATTCGTTACGCGCAGGTCGTCGAGAGTTACCCGCCGCAATGCCGCGCCGGCTCGCGCGTAGCCGAGCGCGACCGGTATGCAGATGAGGAGTGCGGCGACAATCGCGGCAAAACTGATCGAGGATATGCGGCCGCCGCGCCGGTTTCTGCCATGCTGGCTCGATTGCAACATTTCGGCCTCCTCTCAGGCGGTGCGTTTTGCGAAAACGACACGGAGCCGCCCCGACGCAGGGGCGGCCCCGCTTTCAACTCCTTTCACTTGGGCTTACTGCCGGGGATCAGCGGACGGCGGAGCCGCGACCGCACTGATCTGTTTGCAGATATCGGCGAACATCACGCTGCCGTCCGGCATTTTCTGTTCGGTCAGGCAGCCTTGCGGGCCTGCCGAAGCCTGGACCGGAGCAGACATGGCCGGGGCGACCGCGCCCAGGGCGAGCTCGCCCGGACGCCCGTGGAAACCGAAGCGGTAGCGATAGTGCTCCCAGTACCAGCGGTTATAGCGGAAGCCCCAGGTGTAATGGCGCCAGGGGTAATAGCCCCACTGATGGAAGCGCCAGGGGTAGAAGCTCCACTTCGGGTGCGGACGCGGCAGGTTGCACGCGAAGCAGGAGATTTTCAGATGGTTGGCGAACCTGCCGGCGAACAACGGCGCCTTATAGGTACCGCCATGCACGACCGGGCCGTGGCCGCCGCCGCGGAAGGGATTGGCGGACGCCGCGCTGCCGGTGGCGAGGGTGACTGCAGTGAGGGTGGCCGCCGCGATCGCGAGGGCCGAGAGGGTCTTGAGGGTCGTCTTCATTTTCAGCTCCTGTTTTTCATGGAAGAGCGGGATCGCCCTTCTCATGTCAGGAGCATTACCCGGCACCTTGCCCGGCCGATGTGTTAGCCATCACAAAATTGTCGATTCCCCAATCGGCCTGCTATCGCTTGTCGGCGACGCGGAAATTGCTGACCGCCCAGAGCGTACAATCGCGCTCCGAAGCATGACAGGCGTTGAGGACGGCGTCGGCCGCTGCCGTTTCGGACGCCATCTCGCTCACCGCGTACCACTGCTTCGAGGCGCCCCGCGCCAGCGCGCGCCAATCCTTGGCGCTGTAGATTTTTCCGATCCGCGCCTTGTCGGCTTCCGACATTTCGGTTTCACCGGCGAGCGTGAAGGGGCGCAGGGCGCCGTAAGACGCCGGAATCTTGACCGCCAAAAATCCGTCGACCGACACCAAGAGACACGGCGCGTGCGCAAAATCGGAGCACCGTTCGACCGCGAGCCGAATCGCTTCCGCTTGCGTCTCGCGCTCCTTCATGGATGAGAAACCGCTGTCGCTGATCGCCAGCGCCTTGTGATTGCCTTCGCCGAGATACGCCTGAAGACCGGCCGCATTCGGCACGCCTTTGACGGCCGCGAGTTGCTGCGGAACGAGCGGCTCGTTCAATGGCTCGGCATGAAGGTCGGCCGGTAGCGGCATTCGCAACAGTGGCCAGACGACCCGGTTGCCCAGTGCGTAAATCCGGCAATCGCCCTTCTGGTCGCGCTTGCGGCAGCGATCGAGCGCCTCGCGCTCGGCGGTTACCGTATCTCGAGCGCCGCTGGCGACGCCCCAGCCGATGCGCGAAATCGCGATCGCCTTGTAGCTCGGCTCGCGGGCAAAATCCGCCAACGCGCTGCGCACGCGATCGGTAACCAGCGGGACCTTGGCGGCATCGAACGGTACTCCGGCGCGTGTCGGAGCCGCGTGGGGTGAGAACGGTTCTAGTTTCCAAATCAGAAGCGCTGCGACCGCGGCGACAGCCAGCGCCGCCGCCGACGCCACACGCAGCGTCGGAAACCTGTTCTGCACGTTGGATTTGGTCCGGTGCACGCCCGCGTTCTCAACGTCCGGCGCAATCTTGAACGCACGGATCGGCCGCTGAATATTTTTCAGCGATTGCTTGCCGATGTCGGTGGCGTCGAGCGCGATCTTGTTGTGGACGTGCGTGAGAATGTCCTCGGACGCGCAGATGCCGCCCGGGTCGGCAATGCCCTCGAGCCGCGCGGCGATGTTCACGGCATCGCCCATCAGATCGCCGGCGTCACCCACCACCACATCGCCAACCGCGAGACCGATGCGAAAGACAATTCGCCTCTGCGCGGACACCGCCGCATTGCGCGCATTGTTGGAACCCTGAATAGCGATAGCGCAGCGCGTTGCATCGACCGCGCTGGCAAATTCCGCCAGGATGGCGTCGCCGGCGGTGTTGAAGATCCGCCCCTGATGCTGCGCGACGAAGCCGGCGAACTCGGCCGCGATCTCGCGAAAGCGGCGCACGGTATCTTCTTCGTCCTCACCGATTAGCCGGCTGTAGCCGGCGACATCCGACGCCAGGATGACGGTCAACTTGCGTCGCATGTCTTGATTGACTGCGGCCACGACGGAAGCGCCCTTTCGCATCGGCCCGATCGGAGCCGCCGTTATACCAGATGCCCGCCGGCCGGAACGGCTCCAAGTCCCTGCGCCAAGTCGCTGCGCCAAGTCCCGGCGCCAGTCCCGGCGCCACCGCACGGCCGGTACCTTGCGTCGGCGTACCGCGCCAGAGTATTGCCAAAACATGGCGAAGGACCCTTCGGGCGACACGGTCTTTGGCTGCCTGCCGGCGGACCTGTCGGCCGAGCTGTTCGGCAAAGGCCGCTCCGTCGCGCTCGCCGCCAACGAGGTGCTGTTCCTGGCGGGTGACCCCGGGGACGGCTGCTATCGGGTCGACAGCGGGCTGTTGAAGGCCTCGGTCGTCTCGGCCTCCGGCGCCGAGCGGATTCTCGGCATCTTCGGGCCGGGCTCGATTTTCGGCGAACTGTCGATGATCGACGGCGAATCGCGGTCGGCCACGGTGACCGCCATCCGCGAATCGAGGGTGGTGTTTGTCATCCGCGCCAATTTTGACGCGCTGGCGCTCGCCAAACCGGAAATCTGCCGCCGCATCATGGTGCTGCTGACCCGCCGGCTGCGCGACGTCGACAACTCGCTGCTGGCGACGAGTTTCCTGTCGCTCAAGGGCCGCACCGCGCGCATCCTGCTGGGGCTTGCCGATGCGTTCGGCGAGAATGTCGGCGCCGGCCGCATCGTCGTGCGGCAGAAAGTCAGCCAGAGCGACCTGGCCGCCATGACGGGCATCGCGCGCGAGAACGTCAGCCGCATCCTCAATGACTGGACGCGTCGCGCGATCATCAGCCGCATCGCCGGGTATTACTGCATCGAGAACCGCGCGACGCTTGAGGCCGAAGTTGAAGGCTGAGCGGAGGGTTGATTTAAGGTTCCCCTCGGCGATCGCAGATACACGAGCGAGGCCTTTTTCCGGCCCCCAAGGAAGCCCAACGAAGCAATGCGGCGTTTTCCGCATCACCCTTGAGATGCATCTTCATTGTCGATAATATCACAGATTGTAGGATTGGGCGTGTCTGACAAGTCCTTCCGACCAAGATAATGAGGGAGACTGACCCTCGGGACACCGCGCGGATACGATTACGTTGACGATGCGCAAGTTTGTGGGGGGCATGTACGGAAGATCGGAAGACGAGCTCTACCGAACAACTCTTCGCCTCAAACGAAGAACGTACGTCACCACGCGCCTGAGTATGTCGGACCTCAACTCGATCAGTCAGACGTTCACCTTCACCGCGATTACCTGGTCGACCTGCAAACCCTTAAGCAGGCGCTGCAGCGGTTTTTGCGGTTGAGAAAATAATATGACCACTGGGCATCCAAAGAAGTCGGCGCTTCTCGTTGGCAGCAGCTACAGCGCCGCGCCCCTGCTTTTTGCTTTAAAAAAGCGGGGCCTCCACGTAGCGGTCTGCGGTAATCAGAAGGACGATCCGTGTCATCAGTATGCCGACGCGTCTTTCTATTTCGATTATTCGCACAAGGACGATTTGCTCGATCAGGTTCGGCAAAACTCATTCGATTTCCTGGTCCCAAGCTGCAATGATTTTGCGTATCTGGCTTGCAGCTGGGCCGCTCACAATTGTCATTTCTCGGGTTACGACGACTGGGAAACCGCGCTGACGCTCCACACCAAGGATCGATTTCGAGATTTTTGCTCTAAACACGATATTCCGGCGCCGGCTCGGCACTTTTACGGTTCCGTCGAAGGCGACGGAACAAGTCTCACCCCAATTTCATATCCGGTGCTTGTCAAGCCCGTGGACAGCTTCAGCGGCCGCGGCACGACGAAAGTATCCGAGCAACACCACCTTGTCGCCGCGCTACGGGCGGCGCGGGACGCGTCACGTACTGGCGAAGCCGTCGTTGAAGAGTTTGTCGAGGGCACTCTGCACAGCCACTCGGCATTTATCCAGGATCGCTCGATCGTCTGGGACGGCTTCGTCGACGAACACTGCACGGTCTATCCCTATCAAGTTAATTGCTCGAATTATCCTTCACGGCTTTCAGACGTCCTAAAAGATGAGGTTCGTCAGGCGATGATGCGCGTGATCCGCGGCGCCTCACTTGCGGATGGCCTGCTGCATACGCAATTTATCGCCTCCGATTCGCGTTTCTGGATCATCGAACCAATGCGCCGGTGCCCCGGCGACCTGTATGGCCGCCTTATTGAGGAGGCGACCGGCCTGAACTACACCGACATGTACGTCGCGAAATTCCTTGGTGAAAGATATCCGGAGGAATTACGGCGATTCGGCACGGCGAGATACATGGGCCGGCATACCGTCTCAGTTTCGCAAAGCACGGTCTCCTCCGGGCCTTCGTTCAAAATACCAGCACGGAGAATCTCGTTTGTACCGCTCAAAATGAGTGGCGAGCGTTTGGACCCGGCGCCCTTCGATAAAATGGGTATCGCCTTTATTGAATTCGAGGATGCGGAAACCATGTTCGCGCGCGTACCGCATCTTGCGGAGTCAGTCGAGCTGGATTCGTTGGAGGAGACTTATGGCACCCATCCTTAGCGACATTCAGCATGATCGAAGGCCTCTTCGTGTCGCCTGTCTTGGCGGCGGCTATTATTCCGCCATCGGGCGGTGCCACAATGCAGCGCTGTCGATAGACCATCGCTTCGACGTTGTTGCGGGCTGTTTCGATCTCGATCCGGAGGCAAACGTATTCAGCGCAATGCAATATGGCGTCCCCCGCGATCGCACATATTCGACAATAGATGAATTGTTGCGCAATGAGTCCAGCAATGTGGACGCGTTTGTCATCTTGACTCCGACCGATCAACACGCCGCGCATGTTATTCAGTGCCTTGAACGCAGAGTTCCTGTGATTTGTGAGAAGGCTCTTGCGGTCTCGATCGACGAAGTCAGAAAGATAGAGGAAACGCTCGCGTCCACTAACGGCTTCCTCGCGGTTATTTATAATTACCTAGGGTATCCGATGGTGCGAGAGTTACGCGCCATGATCGCCGCAGGTCGATTAGGCACCGTAAGCCAGATCCACGTCGAAATGCCTCAGGAGGGGTTTCTCAGATGTGATGAGCACGGTGAGCCCGTGGTTCCGCAGGATTGGCGATTGCGCGATCACGACGTCCCTACCATCTCACTCGATCTCGCAGTACATCTCCACGCTTTCGTGAACTTTCTGACACACGAAACGCCAATGGATGTTGCGGCGCTCGCGGGAAGTTTCGGCAATTTTCGAGGCATCATCGACAACGTTTTCTGCATTTCGCAATATTCGGGAGCGCTTCAGTGCAGTTTTTGGTTCAGCAAAAGCGCGCTGGGCTACCGCAATGGACTGCGGGTTCGGATATTTGGCGATAAGGGTGCGGCCGAATGGGTTCAGACCGATCCGGAATTTATCTGGCTTTCCGATCGTTTTGGCGCGCGGAGCATGATTGATCGCGCCAGCCCGGGAGTTCAAGTCGCCAATCAGGACAGGTATTCCCGTTTCAAACCAGGACACCCGGCGGGCTTCATCGAAGCTTTCGCCAATTACTATTATGATTTGGCAGATTCGCTGGAGGTTCGTCACGGCATCGCTCAGCATACCCTTGAAGATCTCGTGTACGGATTGCCTACGGCGATGCAAGGCATCAAATTGCTCGATGCCATGGCGAGGTCCGCCCGAGAGCGCCAGTGGATCAGGACTTGAGCGGCCTGTTGATATCACCGGCGCGCGCCAATCAGCTACGCGACCGTGCAGAGGCCTTTTGGCGGGAATTTGCGTCTCCAGGGAGCCGCCCGAAACTGGTATTCGGGTGCAATGTATATGGCCGGTCCATCCTGGACCTATGCAGCGTCGACGCTTTCGTCGACGACTTTTCGACCGAACCGACATTCTGCGGACGTCCGATCGTAAGGACATCAGAGATCGCAAAGGATGCGTTGGTTTTGGCCGCATCCGGTGGCAGGCCGCTCACCGTCCGGGACAAATTAGACAAACTGGGCGTCGAGCATTTGGATTATTTCTCACTGTGCAAGTGGTCCGGCGCGCACTTGCGGGAAGTCGTATTCAACGAGGGTTTTGGTGATGAGTTTTTGACGAATGAGGCGCGGTATCTTTGGGTATACGAACTGTTGGCCGACGACATTTCACGCGACAGCTTTCGTAAACTCGTCAGCTTTCGGCTGAATTGTGATATAGACGTGATGACCGGATTCGTCGACCGGCAGCAAGAGCAGTATTTCGAGGAGTTTCTCGATCTTCATTCTGACGGCGAAGTGTTTGCGGATATCGGGGCCTTCCACGGCGAGACGAGCGTGGAGTTCATAAAGCGATGCCCTCAATACGGCGCTATTCACCTGTTTGAACCCGACCCGATAAACTTCGCGAAATGCAAGCACGCATTGCGGAAGTCTCGCGATATTCATCTGTGGCCCATCGGGGCAAGCGACTCGAGTGGACCCGCGTCCTTCGCGATAAGCGGTTCGACGTCGGGCCTTTCCGTGAGCGGCACGACCACGATTCAGTTGGCGCGGTTGGACGATGTTCTTTCGACCCCGCCGAGTTTTTTAAAGATGGATATTGAGGGGGAAGAGCGCCGCGCCATAGCCGGCGCCGCAGGAATCATTGGGAAGCATCGTCCCAAGGCAGCTATCGCGGTTTATCACAGGGCTGGCGATTTCTGGCGCATACCAAAGCAGCTGCTTTCCATCTACCCACGCTTCGACGTGTATTTGAGGCACTATACGGAATCAATCTATGAAACCGTCATGTTCTTCGTGCCGAGGGGCTCTAGAGATGCATGACTGTGAATTTTGACATTTAGTTCGTTCGGATATTTCGAGCCTTCCACCAGCGAACCGCGGGGTATGGAATTGCCCAGTAAAGGTTGCGCAGCACGTAGACCCGCGTTTCCCATCGGGTCTGCGGCAAGGCAAGCAGCCTCGTCAGGGTCGCGAAATCTGATTTTGCCAACAGCGAGCGCGCGTATTGCACGGCGTATCTTGGCACCATGTGTTGTTCAGCGATTGTGCCAAAGTAGCGAATCATGTGCCTGCAAATCTCCTGAAAGTCCTCAAGATCTTTGGGAAACCCATAGTCCATTTTGAATTCGGCCCAATATTGAGCCGGGATGTATTTTCTGACGACTTCCGCCACCAGGTCGCGTTGCCGGCTGACATTGCGGTGAAGGCTCGTATTGTGGATCCGGTAGATACAGAGATTATCGCTGGCGAAAATGATTTTATTTTTGCGCCCTTGCATGGCGGCAAAGGCGCGGACCATGAATGCGTAGTCGTCGGCCAGCAAATCAGTATCAAATCCACCGAAATCATCGACAAACGACCTGCGAGCTATGGCGCCCTGCAGGAATAGGCGAGACACCCTTTTGCATAGATGTTTAGCGTATATTTCATCTGGATTTCCCGACCGCAGCAATGCCTGGAATTCAGACGAGTAGATGGTTTCGAGCCGCGTACAGTCATCGAGATTGACGTGGACGATTCTCGGAAACGCCATCGTTATATTGTCGTGCGCCTCCATCTCCGAAATGATTCTTGCTGCGGCAAAATTCGCGACCAGCGAATCGTCGCCGGACATGAACAGAAGATACTTTCCGCCTGCCATTCGCAGGAGTTCTTGCGAATTGTGAGATGTCCGTCCCCCGCTCGGCGGCTGCGTTCTTGCGATGATCGGACGCTGGTTCGACCGGGCGAAGGCGCTGGCAATTGCAAAAGTGGCGTCCGTCGAGCCGTCGTCGAGAAGACAAATCTCAAAATTGGGATAGTCGATGCTGAGGAGTCCCTTCAGGCAAGATTCAATATAATTCTCGTCATTATGAGTCAGAACGAGCGCCGACAGCAGTGGAGGGTCGCTATGATCCATCGCGGGTGATCCACGGCAGTCGAGCCGAATACGGCAGGAAAGGCTAAATATCGACCGGGGATTCTTCGACGGTCAAGACTGCGTCCCTAACCGCGTCGATCACACCATCGACCTCAGCATCGCTGAGTTCCGGCCACATCGGCAGGCTCAGGACCTGCTCGGCTGCGCGTTCGGTATGAGGGAGGTAGACTCTACTCACCGGATTTGTAGCGTACGCACGCTGCAAGTGGGGCGGAATTGGGTAGTGAATCATCGTTTGAATGCCACGTCGGTTCAGCTCTGCCTGGACTTGTGCCCGTCGGGTCAGTCGAATGACGTACTGATGCCAGACTGGACTGGCGTGCTTTGCGACCTGGGGCACGGCAACCCCTTTGACCCCACTCAGCTTCGATGAGTAGCGCGTGGCAATGATGCGCCGCTTCTCGTTCCTATCGTCAAGGCCTGCAAGCTTGACGTTCAAAAATGACGCCTGAAGTTCGTCAAGACGCGAGTTACCTCCGAGTTCGTCGTGGCGATACTTCACGCTGGATCCGTAATTCCTCAGTGATCGAATGGAAGCGGCCAACGCGTCATCGTCGGTCGTGACGGCGCCGCCGTCACCCAAGGCGCCCAGGTTTTTGGTCGGGTAGAAGCTGAATGCTGCCGCCAGGCCGAGCCCACCCGTCTTTCGACCATCCAGGGTCGCTCCATGGGCCTGAGCGGCATCCTCCAGCACCGGGATCCCATGTTCTTTGCTAATTTCGTCGAGCGAATTCATGTCCGCCGGCTGACCATACAGGTGAACGGCAATGATGGCGCGCGTTCGGCTTGTGATCGCCATCCGGACTTGAGCGGGGTCGATGTTGTAATTGACAGGATCGACGTCGACAGGAACGACCGTCGCCCCAACCTGCTCCGCCGCCAGCCAAGTGGCAATAAATGTGTGTCCCGGAACGATCACTTCATCGCCTGGGCCAACTCTCAAGGCCTTGAGCAGCAGACCAAGCGCCTCCAGGCCGTTGCCAACCCCAACGGCGTGCTTAACGCCCACGTAGGCTGCAAAGTCGTGTTCGAACTTTTCGACTTCGGCACCCAGGATGAAATTTCCAGCCCCAAACACCCGGGCGCTCGCCAAATCGAGAGCCGGCCGCAATGCCGCGTGCTGTCGTTGAAGGCTGAAAAACTCCACTACAGCCATATCGATGCCTAACGCCCCGCCACGTAGCGGAGGAACTCATCATACGAGCGGATATAGTCTGCTTCGTCGTAGACCGCTGAAGCTAGCACCAGCATGACAGCGCCACCGGAAAAATCATCGATCACTCGCCACGCGCCGGGAGGCACATACAATCCGGAACTAGGCCGGTTGAGTGCAAATTCTTCCTTGCGATGGCCATCGTCCAGGTGGACGACGAAACTGCCGGAGAGAGCCAGAAATATCTGGTGCAACGTCCGATGAGCGTGCCCGGCCCGTATCGACCCGCTGGGGACGTCATAGATGTAATAGACACGGGCGATCTCGAACGGAATGTGCCGGTTCGACTCGACAAAGGTCAGATTGCCTCGGACGTCGGTAATTTTCGGCACAGTCAGCAGCCGCCAGTCGCACGCTGGCGCGTCACCAGTCTGCGGTTTGCCTGAAATGCCCCCCTGCATCACACCCCAACACCTGTACTACCGATGCCCCCGTGCGAAATTACACAACCTGCTATACACGGTCTAGTAGTGGGCGTCTAACGATATGCCTAGTGAAGCGTGGGGGTTAATCTCAGGTGCTCGAGCGGAAAAGCCAGTTGGGACCGAGGTTTGGCGAGGCGTGAACCGGCGAAGTTTCGGGGACATTGTCGCACGCGGGCGGTAGCGGGGGGCGGACTCGAACCGCCGACCTCCGGATTATGATTCCGCTGCTCTAACCAGCTGAGCTACCCCGCCATCGCGTCCAGCGCCGGTCGATCGTTGACCCTTGCGCCAGCCCGGCCATGATTTAGGGCAGTTTGCTCAGCTTTCCAAGAGGATGCGAAGTTCGACGCAGATAGGCGTGGCGGGGTAGGCCGGCTTGCTCGGTAGGCCGGCTGTCCCGAGAACTTCGGAGGTAGCTTAAAGGCCTGCACTTGGCGGAATGGCAAGCCGGCCTTTTACAGTTGTGAGTTCGCCGCCACGGGTCCGCTCGCCAAGAAAGAGCCGATATCTGGTCGGCTTGGCAACACGCCGGGATCGCCGTGGAGCCGCATTCTTCACGGAGGTGTGCGCGGCTCGTAAGGCGGCGTCTGGTTTTACTAGTCACCACATTGCAAACGGTCTTTTTGACAACCATTGATAATTATAGAATAATAGTTGCAAAGAGGGGCAGACGCAACGAAGCGGAGCTATTTACGCTCTCTATACTTGCGTTTTGCATGGTACTCAACTAAGAAATGCAGAACACGAATGCAGGTTGAACAAGGAACCGCTCGGTGACCGGCTGACTAACTGGTGGCGCGTCCGGAAGCGGATGGCCCACCTGAATGGGATCGCGAGGCGTGAGCCCGCAAGACGTCGATTGGGGGATCGAGAAACAATGAGAGCAGACGACCGCACACGTGGCCCTGCACGCCACGCGACGCATCAGCCGCGAGGCAATCCTCCAGCGTGACGTGACGCTGGGTCGAACGGCATAGCGCCGACAAGTTGCAGTCGACCGCGTCCGCCGAATGTGTCGCGGCAGCGATGGTCAGGACTGGAAAGACCGGAAAGAGCGAAGAGACTGAGGTCGACGTGGTGAGTGGATGAAAGCGGTCTTGTTGGCCGGCGGGTTGGGCACGCGCTTCGCCGAGGAAACGGATGTCAAGCCAAAACCGATGATCGAGATCGGCGGCAAGCCGATTCTTTGGCACATCATGAAAATCTACTCGGCCAACGGCATCAACGAATTCGTCGTCTGCCTCGGCTACCGCGGCTACGTGATCAAAGAATATTTCATCAACTACTTCCTTCACATGTCCGACGTCACCATCGATCTCTGCAAAAACGATCTGACCGTACACCAGGCCAAAGCCGAGCCTTGGTCGATCACGCTGATCGACACCGGCGAGGAAACGATGATCGGCGGTCGGATCAAGCGAGTCCTTCCCTACGTCAACGCCGACCCTGCTTTTTGCGTCACCTACGGCGACGGGGTTGGTGACGTGAACATTCGCGAGACAATAGAATTTCACAATAGAGAGCACCGCCTGGGAACCGTGACGGCAACACAGCCGCCGGGGCGCTACGGAGCAATCCGCTTCAAGGGCAACGTCATCAGCGGCTTTCAGGAAAAGCCGGTCGGCGACGGCGCCTGGATAAACGGCGGCTTTTTCGTGCTGTCGCCGAAGGTCGGCGATTACATCGAGGGCGACACGACGGTCTGGGAGCGCGAACCGATGGAGCGGCTCGCCGCCGAAGGCGAACTGTCGGTGTATTTCCATCGCGGCTTTTGGCACCCGATGGATACGCTTCGGGACAAGCGATATCTCGAACAACTCTGGGCGTCCGGAAAGGCGCCTTGGAAGATCTGGTAGCGAGTCCGGCAGGTGAGGGTGATGTGCGTCTGTATCTGATCGTGCGTGGAGCGGGCAAGAAATGTCGACGATGAACGGCGCAGCGATCCGACCGGTAGCTTTATCCGGCCCCAGGCGCCCGACGCTCGCGCGACTTGAACATATTATGCGCACGGCTTGCCGGCCGGTCGTGAGGAGATTACCCGGCCGCGTTCAGGTCTCCCTAAAACGGCTGAGCGACACGCGGCGCAATAGAACTCTCATCGAGCATTTACCGTTCGAAGAGCGGACGTATCTCCGCCTCAATCCGGACGTCGCAGAGGCCGTTCGCGGCGGCCGTTGCAGGTCCGGCCACGAGCATCTTGTGAATTTTGGCATCGATGAATTGGAAACATCGTCTCATCGCGTTCTTCGCATCCCGCTTCACGGATATGAATTCGACTTCGATCCCTCCGCGTACTGCATCGATAATCCAGACGCGGCGATGCTGATCGCACAAGGACGCTTCCGCAGCGCGACAGATCACTTCCTGCGCGTCGGCTACTCTCAGTGCCGCGAGGGAACACGATCGTTGTATGCGTCCAACCGCTTTGTGCGCTGCCTCGCGGTTGAAGGTGGCGAAGCGGCGCCGGCTGCGGATCGCCGATACCTTGCTTTATTCGCCCATTACGATCGAGACGGCATCATCGACGAATATGTCGTTCGCTATTTGAGCGCTCTGCGCGACGCCGGCGCCGACATCTGCTTCATTACTTCCACGGCAGCGCCGAATGAATTGGAAAAAATACGTCAATTCGTGTTTCGGATTATCATAAAGAACAACGCCGGCCGCGATTTCGGATCCTGGTACCTTGCGCTTGAGAGTATCCAAACAAGTCTCAGGGAACGATACGCGTATGTGCTTTTCATCAATGACAGCGTATATTTTCCCGTCGTCGATTGCGGCCGAATGTTTGCTCAAATGGCCGCATCGAAACTGGACCTGTGGGGCATAACCGACAGCCGCCAATGCGGCTATCATCTGCAAAGCTATTTCCTCGGCTTCAGCCGCAATGCACAGAAGACCCTGCTGCCGTGGTTTGCCGAAACAATCAAATCAACGCCCTACATGACCAAGTACGGCCAGATCGCCAGCTTGGAGCTCGGTCTGACGCAGCATGCTTTGGAAACCGGCTTGGCGGTCGGCGCCCTTTGTTCGATTGACACCATCAACAATGATGTCCTGACGAACCCTCAGCTCTCGCAGTGGCGTTCGTTCCTGCAAGTTGGCCGCTGCCACATTAATCCATCCCACGCGCTGTGGGACCTGCTCATTGCGCGCTATGGCTGCCCTGCGCTGAAAATCGAGCTGCTCCGCGACAACCCGCTCGGCCTCGATACGCGCAGATGGGTTTCCCTCGCCGCCTCACCTTCGCTCAATCCGATCGTGCAACGGCATCTTGACCGAATGAAGAAACAGCCATCCGCGCCAACTGCGGAACAGGCTCTCGCGGAGGCGTCCATTCCCGCGACACGGTTTTCTCGGCACCAGGACGCGTAACGCTCTCGAACGCTCAGCCCATGCGCATCATCATCACCGGGAATATGGGATATGTCGGGCCGGTGCTGGCGCGGTTTTTCCGCGCGAAGATCGGCGGCTGCACGCTGGTCGGATACGACAGCGGCTTCTTCGGCCACTGCCTGACCAATTCCGCCGTCCTGCCCGAGACGCTATTCGACCGCCAATATTTCGGCGACATCCGCGACCTCGACGCGGAGGTGCTGAAAGGCGCCGACGCGGTCGTGCACCTCGCGGCGATCTCCAACGATCCGATGGGCAGTAAGTACGAAGCGGTCACCGAACAGGTGAATCAGCAGGCGAGCGTCCGCGTCGCCGAGCTGGCCAGCAAGGCTGACGTACGCAACTTCGTGTTCGCCTCGAGCTGCAGCATGTATGGCAGCGCCGAAGGCGGCCCCCGCAAGGAGACCGACGCAACAAATCCGCTCACGGCCTATGCACGCTCCAAGATCGGCACCGAAAACGCGCTCAAGCAGATGGACTTGAACGGCACGACGGTGACGTGCCTGCGCTTCGCTACTGCTTGCGGCATGTCCGATCGGCTGCGGCTCGACCTCGTGCTCAACGACTTCGTTGCCTGCGCGGTGACCTCGGGCGAGATCACCGTGCTCAGCGACGGCACGCCGTGGCGGCCGCTGATCGACGTGGAGGACATGGCCCGCGCCATCGCCTGGGCGATCGCACGGCCGCCGTCGCAGGGCGGGCGTTTCTTGGCGGTCAATGTCGGGCGCGATGAGTGGAATTATCAGGTGCGCGACCTGGCCGAAGCGGTCGCCGCCGCCGTGCCCGGCACCAGGGTGAGCATCAACACCAAGGCGCCGCCCGACCGGCGGTCCTACAAGGTCGACTTCTCGCTGTTCAGAGCGCTTGCGCCCAGCCATATCCCGCAGCTGACTCTTGCCGAGTCGATCGGACGCCTGCGCGACGGGCTCACGGCGATGGGTTTCGCCGACAGGGATTTCCGGAACTCGCCCTACATCCGTCTGAAGACGCTGGACCGTCACCTGGCGGCCGGCCGCCTGGCGCCTGACTTGCGGTGGGCCGGGCAGGAAAACCGGGCGGCGTCATGAAATTCCACAATACGCCGCTGGCCGGTGCCCACGTCATCGAACAGGAGAAGCGCGGCGACGATCGCGGCTTCTTCGCCCGCTATTTCTGCGAGCAGGAATTCGCAGCGAATGGCCTGGAAACCCGTTTTGTTCAGATCAACAATTCGCTCAGCCGGCAAAAAGGCACGCTGCGCGGCCTGCACTATCAGTTGCCGCCCGCCGCCGAGGTCAAAGTCGTGCGCTGTGTACGCGGCGCGCTGTGGGACGCGATCGTCGATCTGCGGCCGGACTCGCCGACATACCGAAAATGGTACGGCGCCGAGCTCACGGCCGACAACCGCCTGATGATGTATGTGCCGCGCGGCTTCGCCCATGCGATCCTCACGTTGAGTGACGACGCCGAGGCGATCTATCTCGTGTCGACGTTCTACGGCCCCGAGCAGGAACGCGGCCTCCGCTGGGACGACCCGGCCATCGGCATCGCGTGGCCGACCGTGCCGGCTGAAGTGTCGTCCAAAGATGCGGCGTGGCCGGATTTCGATCCCGCGTTCCATGGCGTCGACCTGATGCGGGGTCTGCCGTGAAAATCCTGCTGACCGGCGCAAGCTCGTTCACCGGCTATTGGTTCGCGCGAACGCTCGCCGCCGCGGGTCACGACATTGTTGCGCCGTTGCGCGGCAATCTCGACAGCCCGCACGACGCGGAGCGGTCGCAACGGCTGCGCCGGCTACGTGACAAGGTCGAGCTGGTGCCCGCTTGCGGATTTGGCAGCGCAAAATTTCTCGGCATTGCCGACAGCCACGATTTCGATGTGCTGTGTCATCACGGCGCCGAGGTCGGCGATTACCGCAACCCCGAATTCGATATCGCGCGCGCCGCCGCATCGAACACGCTGAACCTGCGCAGTGTGCTGCGTGCGATGAGCGAACGCGGCCTCAAAGGCGTGGTGCTCACGGGAAGTATATTCGAGCAGGATGAGGGCGTAGGCACTCCGCCGCTCATGGCATTTTCGCCCTACGGCGTATCGAAGGGTGTGACCGCACAGATCGTCCGCTACCGCTGCCATGAGATCGGCGTATCGTTTGGCAAATTCGTCATCCCCAACCCGTTCGGCCCGCTGGAGCAGCCGCGGCTCGGCGCCTATCTGGCGCGCACCTGGGCGGCGGGCGACGCGGCCGAGATCAAGACCCCGGATTACATCCGCGACAACATCCACGTCGGCCTGCTCGCCGCCTGTTATCAGCGGTTTGTTGAAGAAACCGACACCGCTCCCGCTTTTCGCAAGCTCAACCCCAGCGGCTACGTCGAGAGCCAGGGCACGTTCGTCGAGCGCGTCGCCCGCGAGATCGCCCGCCGCACCGGCCAGCATTGCGCCGTGACGCTGCTGCCGCAGATCCAGTTTTTGGAGCCGGTGATACGCGTGAACACCGATCCTGCCACGCGTTACGCCGGCGGCTGGGATGAGGAGGCCGCATGGGATGAGTATGCGGGTCGCTTTTCCGCAAAGGCGGAGGGCGCGCATGTCGCCTGAGCAGAAGGGCAGCGTCTGCGACTTTCTCTCGGCCGCGTCCACGTGGATTCCCGAAAACCTCAATGAGTCGGCCTGGCTCGAGCATGCACCGTTTGCCTTTTGGCTTATCGAAACGCACGAACCCCGCGTCCTAATCGAGCTTGGTACC
>DASZWK010000384.1:0-22530 GCA_035546235.1 Xanthobacteraceae bacterium
GACGCGAAGGTCGATAAGGACGAGATCGACACCGGCGCGCTGATCCTGACCGGCGTCGCCGTGCGCCGGCGCAACGCACGCGCGATCGGCGAATTGTTTGCCGCCCAGGCCGGCAAGATGGTCGCGGTCAGCGCCGGCGACTCGCTCGAAACCGTGATGGCAGCCTATGGTTCGGGCGCCGCCGCGCGCTCGATCAAGAACAACGCGCCGGTGATGAACGTCGATATCGGCGGCGGCACTTCGAAGATCGCCGTGTGCCAGGACGGCAAGGTGCTCGACGTCACCGCGGTCGATGTCGGCGCGCGGCTCATCGTGGTCGATGCAGAGAATAAGATCGTGCGGCTGGAGGAAGCCGGGCGCCGTTTCGGCGCCGATCTTGGGCTCAAACTCGATCTCGGTTTTCAGCTTTCCGACGAGCAAACCAAAGCGCTCGCCGCGCGCATGGCCGACAGACTATTCGAAGCGATGGAAGGACGTTCGCCGCGTGCCGGCGACGCCGACCTGTTGCGGCTCGATCCGCTGAGCTGGCGCGGCAAGCTGTCCGACGTGAGTTTTTCCGGCGGCGTCTCGGAATACATCTATGGCGGCGAAGCCAAGGCATTCGGCGACATCGGCCCGCAGCTCGCCGCCGAAGTGCGCGCGCGGCTGCACGATTGGGGACCGGAACTGGCGCGCCCAGAGGCGCGCATTCGCGCCACCGTGATCGGCGCCTCGCAATACACCATGCAGGTGTCTGGCTCGACCATCTTCGTCTGGCCGCTGGAGACGCTGCCGCTTCGCAACGTGCCGGTGATCGCGCCGACCTTCTCGCTCGACGGCGAGGCGATCGATTCCGCCGCGGTGTCAGCCTCGATCAAGAGCGCGCTCAAGCGGCTCGACCTCGGCGGCGGGGAAACCCCGGTCGCGATCTTCGTGCCGTGGCGCGGCTCGGCGACCTTCCGGCGGCTCGACGACTTCTGCAAGGGCGTGGCCGACGGCCTTGAGGCCGTCATCGCGCGCGGCCATCCGATCGTGCTCGCCGGCGACGGCGATGTCGGCGGTCTGATGGGCATCCACTATTGCGAGGAAATGAAATTCAACAACCCGATCGTCTCGATCGATGGGCTTGAGCTGAAAGAGTTCGATTACATCGATATCGGCGCCATCCTCGATACTTCGGGCGCCGTGCCGGTCGTGATCAAGTCACTGATCTTCCCGACCAGCGCCGGATTGGGCAAGGACTGGGAGGCCGGGCGCGCGCTGCCGGCCGGCGCAGCGACCTGACTGTACGGCGCATTCGCTTGCCGCGACTACACCGCGCTCTGCCACGCGTAATCTGCAAATTGGCCGGCTAACGTCGCCGCTTCTCCAGATTGCCGCCGCCAATGCCGAAGGAGTCTTCAGCAATGTCCACCCGAATTGAACTGACGCTGGCGTGCGGCGATTACGAGATCATGCGCGCGCTCAAGGAGGGCACGGTCCGTCCCGACGGCATCGACCTCAAGGTCGTCACCGCGATGGATTCGCCGACCCGGCACTGGCGCTTCCTGCGCGGTCGCGAGTTCGATGTCGCCGAGGTCTCGTGCTCGTCCTACATCGCCGCGCGCGACAACGGCCACCCGTTCCGCGCCATCCCGGTGTTTCCGCACCGGCGGTTCCGCCACGGCTTTGCCTTCGTCAACACCGCCAAGGGGATCAAGACACCGCAGGACCTGATCGGCAAGAAGGTCGGCGTAAAGTTCTTTCTCAACAGCGCCGCGCTCTGGCTGCGCGGCATTCTCGAGCATGAATACGGCGTGCCGTTCAAATCGATGGACTGGTACACCGAACTGGACGAGGACATCGCCGAGGCCGCCTTCCCCAAGGACCTGCGGCTGTCGCGCGTACCGGCGTCGAAATCGATCATCGGCATGCTGCTCGAGGGCGAGCTCGATGCCATTTTGCACCCGGACATCATCAAGCCGCTGCGCGAAAAGGACCCGCGCGTCGGCCGCCTGTTCCCGAACTACAAGGCCGACGAGGCGGCCTATTTCAAGAAGACCGGCATTTATCCGATCATGCACGTGATCGGCATCAAGCAGGAGATCGTGGACAAGTACCCGTGGGTGCCCGTGAATCTTTTTCAGGCGCTCAACGAATCCAAAACAATTGCGATGGAGCGTATGGAAAACCCGCGCATCGCACCGATCGTCTGGTACCGCGAGGCCTGGGAAGAGCAGGAAGAAATCTTCCAGTCCGATCCCTGGGAATACGGCCTGACCGATCGGAACAAGCACAATCTCGAGACGCTGGTCGGTTATTCGTTCGAACAGGGCCTGATCAAGCGCAACATCCCCCTCGACGAGCTGTTTCTTCCCGTGTCACAGGGCCGCAGACGCGGCGAGGAATTCACGTTCTAACGCGCGGACCGTTTCGCTAAGCTGGAGAAAATTTCGCGGAGGCGATCATGAAACGATTTGTTGCTATCAACGCTGTCGTCGGCGCGTTTGCTGCCGCGTCGATGCTTGCGCCACCCGCGCGGGCCGCGGATTTCTACGCCGGCAAGAACCTTACCTTCATCGTCGGCGCCGACGCGGCCGGCGGCTACGATGTCTATGCGCGGACTGTCGCCAAGCACCTTGCCCGCTTCATTCCCGGCGCGCCGACCGTGGTAGTGCAGAACATGCCGGGCGCCGGCAGCAGCAAGGCGGCAGCGTATATCTACAGTATTGCGCCGAAGGACGGCACCACGATCGGTGCGCTGATGCCCGGCGCCATCATCGATCCGCTCCTGCAAAAGCACTCGACCGGCGGCTTCGACGCCACCAAGTTCACCTATCTGGCCAGCGCCGACAGCGATGCGCGAATTTGCGTGACGGGTCCGTCGTCGAAGATCACGACATTCGATCAGGCCATGAGCCAGAAGACCGTGATCGCGGCTTCACAGACCGGCGGTTCGACCAGCGATTATGCCTTCATGACCAAGAACGCGACCGGCGCCAACCTCAATATCGTCAACGGCTATAAGGGCACCGCCGAGATGCTGGTTTCGATCGAACGGGGCGAGGCCGAGGGCATCTGCGGGATCGACTGGTCGAGTTTCAAGACGCAGCGGCCGCAATGGCTGCGCGACAAGACTGCTCACGTGATAATCCAGGCGGCGGTCGCGCCGAACGCCGAACTGGCGGCACTGAAGGTGCCGAATCTGATGTCGTTCGTCAAAAACGATCTCGACAAACAGGCCGTTTCGCTGGTCACCGGCCAGCAGGTATTTTCGCGGCCCTATGTGGCGCCACCCGGCGTGCCGGCGGCGCAGGCGAAGATATTGCGCGACGCTTTCGCAGCCGTGCTGCACGATCCGCAATTCCTGGCCGATGCGGAAAAAGCCCGTCTCAGCATCCATCCGGCGACAGCCGAGATGGTGCAGCAGACGGTCGAAAAGCTCTACAGCGCCTCGGGCGACGTGGTGCAGCGCGCCCGCGCGCTGATCGCCGCGCCCGGCGTCGCGAAATGATGCACGAAGCCAAAGTCGTGTCGCGGCCGCCGGCGGTTAATAACTGATTAATGCCTGCACGATCGTCAGTTGCGCACATTTTGTGCATTGCACAATTGCGCGGCGACGTGCGCTGAAATCAGGCAACGCAGACAATCGAGCGCCGCGGCCGGAACGACACAAGCTATTGTAAAACCTTACGTTTTAGGCATCCGCCTCCTTGGCATGCATCTTGAAATGCGTGAGGCCGTGCGCGCGTCGCGCGGCCATTGAGGAGATCGTTCATGGATTACGTGCAGCCAGCCGAGGTGGCGCGCGCAATGATCGAAGCGGGCAGACGGAAGCTCGCACTTGCGCCCTCTGACATTCTCATTCGCAGTATTTTGTCGGGCGCCATCCTCGGCATTGCAACGAGCCTTGCGTTCACAGGCGCGGTCCAGACCGGACAGCCTTTCGTCGGGGCGCTCGTCTTCCCGGTCGGAATCGGCATCATCGTGCTGCTCGGATTGGAATTGATCACCGGTAGCTTCGCGCTGGTGCCGTTGCCATGGTTCGATCGCGAGGCAAGCGCTGCGGCCGTCGTGACCAACTGGGGCTGGGTTTTCATCGGCAACTTGATCGGCGCCGTCGCCTACGGCGCGCTATTGGCGATCGCGCTGACCAATATGGGGACGACCCCTCCCGCCGGCGTTGCCGCTCGCATCGTGCAGATCGCCGAAGCCAAGACGCTGGGCTACGCGGCTTTGGGCACGGCCGGCATGGTCACGGTGTTCGTCAAGGCGATGCTGTGCAATTGGATGGTCTGTCTCGCGCTCGTGCTTGCCATGACCACGACCTCCACGGTCGGCAAGCTGGCCGCATTGTGGATGCCGATCTTCATCTTCTTCGCGCAGGGCTTCGAGCACTCCGTCGTCAACATGTTCATCATTCCGACCGGCATGATGATGGGCGCCAAAGTGACGGTCGCCCAATGGTGGCTGTGGAATCAGATTCCGGTGACGCTCGGCAATCTGGTCGGCGGTTTCACCTTCACCGGGCTCGCGCTCTACGTGACCTACAAGCCAAAGCCCGCGCCGGCGAAAATTCTGGCGCCGACGCCTACGGGCGTGCCCGCCGAGTAGGCGCCACGGATCGCCATGCGTTTAACACCACGCGTTTGAACGACGGAGAGCGAACACCGCGGAACCGATAATGCCGGGGGATTTCGAGCCAGAACAGAAGCGCTATCTCGAAGGCTTCGTGGCCGGTTTGCAGATCGCGAAAGGCACGCGACTGCCGAACGGCAACGGCCTTATATCGGGATCAGCCACCGCGCCTTCGCCCGAGCCGATCGGCCCGGACGCCGCGGCATTGCGCGCGCAAGACCAGGTCATCAAATCGGGCGGCAAGCTGTCCGATCCGGAAAAGTTCAAGCGCGAGCTTAATCCGCTCGACGGCTACGAGAAGCTGAAAGCGCAGGCGGCGAACAACGAAGCGCCGAAGGCCGACGATAATTTCCGCTGGCGCTTCTTCGGCCTGTTCTACTGCGCGCCGACGCAAAGCTCGTATATGTGCCGGCTGCGCATTCCAAACGGCATCCTCTCGCACTGGCAGCTCTCGGGCCTCGCCGATCTCGCCGAGCGTTACGCCGGCGGCTACGCGCACGTGACCACGCGCGCCAATCTGCAGATGCGCGAGGTGGCGCCCAAGAACGCCGTCGCCATGATGGAGGCGATCCAGGACTTGGGGTTGAGTTCGCGCGGCTCCGGCGCCGACAATATTCGCAACGTCACCGGCACACCGACGGCCGGCATCGACCCGCAGGAACTGCTCGACACGCGGCCGTGCGCGCGCGAGTGGCATTTCCACATTCTCAACGACCGCTCGCTCTACGGCATTCCGCGCAAGTTCAATGTCGGTTTCGACGGCGGCGGCGTCATCCCGGTGCTGGAAGACACCAACGACATCGGTTTTCAGGCTGTCGTGGTGAAGGACGGCTTTGGCATCGAGCCGGGCGTCTGGTTCCGCCTGATGCTTGGCGGCATCACCGGCCACAAGGATTTCGCGCGCGATACCGGCGTGATCGTCAAGCCCGAAGACGCCACCAAGGCGGCAGACGCGGTGGTGCGCGTATTCATCGAGCACGGCGATCGCACTAATCGCGCTAAGGCGCGCTTGAAATATCTGCTCGACGCCTGGGGCTTTGAAAGATTTCTCGCCGCAATCGAAGAGAGACTCGGCCACAAGCTCATGCGCGCGCCTGCCGAAGCGATCGAGCCGCGCCCGCCGTTCGACCGTCTCGCCCATATCGGCGCGCACCCGCAGAAGCAGAGCGGCTTGTTCTGGATCGGTGTGGCGCTTCCGGTCGGCAAGCTTACGCCGGAACAGATGCGCGGCCTCGCCGCCGTTGCCAGGGAGTTCGGCGACGGCGATATCCGTCTCACGGTCTGGCAGAACCTGTTGATCTCGGGTGTCGCGGCGGAACGCGTCGAGGCGGCGCAGGCCGCGATCGCCGCCACCGGACTTTCGACCAGCGCAAGCTCGATCCGCGCCGGTCTCATTGCCTGCACCGGCAATGCCGGCTGTCGCCTTGCCAACGCCGATACCAAGCGGCACGCCGAGGACATCGCGCGCTGGTGCGAGACCCGCGTGCAACTCGACGGGCCGGTCAACATCCACCTTACCGGCTGCCCGAACTCCTGCGCGCAGCATTACATCGGCGACATCGGACTGGTGGGCACCAAGGTTGCGGTGTCGGACGACGGCGACCAGGTCGAGGGCTACCACATCCATGTCGGCGGCGGCTTCGGCCCGGATGCGGTCTGCGGGCGCGAATTGTTTCACGACGTCAAAGCCGACGAGGCGCCGCAAGTCGTCGCGCGTGTGCTCCAGGCGTATCTGTCGCAACGCACCTCGGCCGACGAAGGTTTTCTCGCCTTCATGCGCCGTCACGAGATCGACGCGATCAAGACCCTCGTCTCACAACAGGCCGGCGAATGACGCACACCGCACCTCCACCCATTCCGACGCTCATTCCGGACAGCGCGCCGTTCACGCCGGAGCAGCGGGTCTGGCTCAACGGCTTTTTCGCCGGGCTGTTGTCGCTCGACGGCGGCATCAGCCCGCTGCCGGCGGCGGAAGCCGCGGCGCTGCTTGCAGGCATCTCCGGAGCGCCTGCGGCGCGCGGCCCGCTTGATGAAGGCGACGATGGTGGAGCGCCCTGGCACGATCCCACCATGCCGCTGCCCGAGCGGATGCAACTGGCCGACAAACGGCCGCTGCGGCGGCGCATGATGGCGGCGATGGGGCAGCAGGATTGCGGCCAGTGCGGCTACAACTGCGAAGACTACGCCAATGCAATCGCGTTGAAGAACGAAGAGCGGCTCAATCTCTGTGTGCCGGGCGGCAAAGACACGACCCGGATGCTCAAGGCGCTGTTTGCTGAATTCGGCGCTGTTCCTGCTACGGCAAAAGCGCCGGTGCTTGCGGAGGCGCCGCCGGCTCTGCACGCGCCCGCCACCGAGCCCAATACCAAAGCCGGCACATCGCGCAACCGGCCGGTCGAGATTGCGTTCGGATCGCGCACCAGGCTCAACAAGCCGGGGTCCAATAAGGAGACCTGGCACATCGATCTTGATCTCGCCGACAGCGGGCTCGCCTATAATCCGGGGGACTCGCTCGGCATCTTTCCGCGCAACGATCCGGCGCTGGTCGACGCCGTCATCGCCGCCACCGGCATGCCGGCGGACTTCCCGATCGCCGATCGCACGCTACGCGACACCCTGACCGACGACTGCTCGCTTAGTCCGGCCCCCGACATGCTGTTCGAGCTGATCTCCCATATCGTCGGCGGCGAGCGGCGGCAGAAGGCAAAGGCGCTCGCGGCGGGCGGCGACCCCGACGGCGACGCCAAGGATCTGGACGTGCTCGGCGCGCTGGAAAAATTTCCCGGCATCCGGCCCGACCCCGAGGCGTTCGTCGAGTCGCTCGATCCACTGCAGCCGCGGCTTTATTCCATCGCGTCTTCGCCGAAAACAGTGCCGGGCAAGGTGGCGCTGAGCGTCGACGCGGTCCGCTACGCCATCGGCACGCGATCACGGGTCGGCGTCGCTTCGACATTCTTCGCCGAGCGGATCGCGCCGGGTGCCAAGCTCAAGGCCTACGTGCAGAAGTCGCAGGGCTTTGCGCTGCCGGCCGATCCGTCCGTCCCGATCGTCATGATCGGACCGGGCACCGGCATCGCCCCGTTCCGCGCCTTCCTTCACGAGCGCATGGCGACGCGCGCGCCCGGCCGCAACTGGCTGTTCTTCGGACACCAGCGCCGCGACTACGATTTCTTCTATGAGGATGAATTGATCGGCATGCGCGCGACCGGACTGCTGACCCGGCTGTCGCTCGCCTGGTCGCGCGACGACCACGATAAATTCTACGTTCAGGATCGCATGCGCGAGGTCGGACGCGATCTGTGGGCTTGGCTCGCCGAGGGGGCCGCGGTCTATGTCTGCGGCGCCATCGCCATGGGCAAGGACGTCGAGCGCGCGCTGCTCGATGTCATTGCGGCCCATGGCGTGCGCACGCCGGACCAGGCGACAGCCTTCCTCGCCGATCTCAAGCAGAACGGCCGCTACCACACCGATGTGTACTGAACGCCGGCACCGTCACGACAGCCGGGGTGTCGGCACGATCTGGCTCACCGGATCGACCTGAGTGACGGCCGCGACCGGATTGCCGGCAGTCGGCAACGCGGCACCCGGCGCATACGAGGCCATCGCCTGCGCGAGTTGTGCGTTCGCGGCTTCAGAGGAATCGGCGGCGATGCCGGCGGTCTGCCATTCCAGGCCGACCTGCCCCATCGGTGCGGCCGACGTGAGCTGGTTGTTGGTGATGTCGTAGACTTCGAACGCGCCGGTATTGCTGTTGCGCATCAGCATGTCGCTTGAGCCTGCGCCTTTGATCGGACCGAAGCCTACTACCGACCATTCCAGCCCGACCTGCCCCATCGGCGCGGCCGATGTGATCTGATTGTTGCTGATGTCGTAAATCTCGAATGCGCCGGTATTGCTGTTGCGCATCAGCATATCGGTTTCATTGGCGTTGCCGGAAAAATCGCCGAAGCCGACAACGGACCATTCCAGCCCGACCTGACCCATCGGCGCCGCCGAGGTGATCTGGTTGTTGCTGATGTCATAAATCTCGAACTGACCGGTATTGCTGTTGCGCATCAGCATGTCGGTCTCGTTGGGCCGCGTCGAGAAATCGCCGAAGCCCGCGACCGACCATTCGAGGCCAACCTGCCCCATCGGCGCCGCCGAGGTGATCTGGTTGTTGCCGATGTCGTAAATCTCGAACGCACCGGAATTGCTGTTGCGCATCAGCATGTCGGTTTCGCCGGCGCGGCTTGAGAAATCGCCGAAGCCCGCGACGGACCACTCCAGGCCGACCTGACCCATCGGGGCGGCGTTGGTGATTCTGTTATTGCTGATGTCGTAGACTTCGAACTGGCCGGTATTGCTGTTGCGCAGCACCATGTCCGACGTATCGGTGCCGAAAAAGCCGCCGAGGCCCGCGACCTGCCATTCCAAGCCGACCTGGCCCAACGCCGCAGCCGCCAGGATGCCGTTGTTGCCGAGATCATAAATCTCATAATTGCCGTTGTTGCCGTCGCGCATGATCATGTCGGCGGTCGTACCGGGCGCCGTCGGCGGTGGCGGCGGAGGCGGTGGCGGATTGACCAGGTCGATGACGGAGCCACCAAGATTATCCGATCCGGCCGAGAAGTTGGCCGAGGTGTATTGCCCGGATAAGGTCAGCACTGCGAGCGTCGATCCGCCGGCTGTTTCCAGCGTCAGCGTGCCGGTCGTGCCATTCTGCTGCCAGATTGCCTGATCGCCGGACGCGAATGCCTGAAAGCGCAGATCGATAGCATCGCCCGTCACGGCGCCCACAATGTCGCCGCCCAGTTGGCTCACGCCAGTATCGAGCTGCAAGGTGGCGCTTGCGGACGTGAAAGTGACATTGCCGGCAATCGAACCGCCACCGCCGAGAGCCAGATCGCCGCTCGCCAGGCTGATCGTTGTTACGCCGCTGATGACGTGCGCATAAGTGATTGTGTTGCCGCTCCCGGGCGCAAAATCGACGGTATCGTTCGATCCCTGCCCGATGACGTTGCCGCCGATAGCGCCGCCCGAGACGGTGAGCACATCGGCATGAGCCGACAGCTTGATCGCGCCGGTGATTGCTCCCGCGGCTTGCGCGATGCTCACTGCGCCCGTCGCCGCGCTCGCGTCGATCGCCACGCCGCCACTGCCGGTGATGTTGCTCGAATTGACGATGCCGCTACCGCCGGCAACCGCCACATCGGCGCCGATAACGATACCGACATTGCCGGTAATCGTGCCGGAGTTGCTGATATTGCCCGCGAAACTTGCGGTGTCCTCGATGAGGAGGCCCGTCGCGCCGGTGGAGGCGATTGTACCGCTGTTCGCGATGCCCCCGGTGAATGTCGGACCGGCGATTTCAACCGCGACTCCGGCGGAAAGAATCTTGCTTGAACTGTCGAGCAGGATGCCGTTGTTGGCCGCAACGATGTTGCCGGTATCGACGATCGCACCAGCGAGGGTAGTGTCAACGAGATCGACGCCGGTCCGGGCCGTAATACTGCCGGAGTTGGTGATATTGCCGGAAAGGCCGCCAACCCTGGTCAGAGCGATCGCCACAACGGAAGACGCGAGTGTCAGCGCGGCGCTGTTAACAAGGCTACCGGAAATATTGCTGCCGGCCAGTGCAAGCGAGGTCGTGACAGCGGCCACCGCTCCGACGATGGTCGCTTGATTCGAAATGTTGCCTTGGAAACTCGTCACGTCGGTCACGGCAACGCCGACGGAAAACGCGGTCAGCACACCGGTATTGGTAATGCCGCCGGAGAATGTCGAGGCGGCCACTTCAGCGCCGAAAGGCGTTTCCCCCGCGGTGACGCGGATGTCTCTGAGCGCGCTGATCAGTCCGCTATTGGAAATGCCGGACGAGAGGGTCGCCAGCCCCGCAACCGCAATGCCTGTCTCGACGCCGCCTGAGATCGTGCCGCTGTTGCTGATTGCGCCGAGAAAGCTGACGGGGGCGACGTCGCTTACTCCGGCGACGACAATGCCCACGCCGCCAGTGAGGATGGTTCCAGCGTTGCTGATGTTTCCCGCAAACGTCAGGACGTTGGCGACAGCGATACCTTGACCGGGCACGCCGGTGACCGGCCCGGCGCTGATCAGGCCGCCATTCGCATTGACGATATTACCGGAGAAGCTCGAAACGCTGACAACGTTCACGCCGGCGGTGGGAAAGCCCGAGATGCTGCCGCTGTTGGTGATGCCGCCCGCGAAGACGCCCTTGTTCAGCAGGTTGTTGTGAACGCCGGTGGCGCCGGCGGTGCCCTGCACCACGATCGCGTATCCGGCGCCTGGTCCGGTGATGACGCCGCCGTTCGAGATGCCATTCTGGAAGACAGAGAAGTCGGTGACGAGGATCGCCGCAAGACTCAACCGCTGCGATCCGGGCACCGAGATCGTACCGCTGTTGGCAATACCGCCGCTGAAGGTCGAGACGTTCTCGATCAGAATGGCTCTTTGCTGAAAGGCATCGCGGGTCGAGGCGACAATGCTTCCGGTATTGAGAATGCCGCCGGCAAAGTGCGACACGCCATCGATCAGAATGATCGGCTGCGCGACGCTGGTGCTGGTGCCGCCACCGCCGGAGAGCGTACCGCCGTTGGAGATGCCGCCGGAAAAGGTCGACCCCGTGACGGCAATCGCCACGTCCGTGGCGGCCGTCGCCGTTGCGGCGATCATACTCGTCGCGTCGACTTTAATACCGCCAACAAGGACGCCCGTGTCGACGATGGAACCGCCGATGCTGCTGTTGGTGACGGTTATGCCATTCGTGGTGATCTTTCCGGCATTGGTGACGTTGCCGATGAAGGTCGCGTTCGTGATGGTAATGGCATTCGTCGTGCCGGTGAAATCCGTCGCGCTCGATACGATAATCGTCATCGCCTGCCCCCAAGAGACCTATGGCTCCCTGAACCCGGTCTCTTTTCCCGGCCCCAATGTTACCACGGCACCGCGACGATAGCGATGACAGGCCGGTTACGGTCGGCTAACAAGGTGCCGGAAATTGCTGGACTTCAGGTGAGAGAATAATTCATGCGCACAGGTGCCGAATATCTGCGTTCGCTCAAGGATGGGCGGCGCGTTTTCATCGACGGCGAACGGGTCAGGGACGTCACCGAACATCCGGCTTTCGCGCAGGCCGTGCGTTCGATCGCCGGCCTGTTCGACATTGCCGCCGATCCGGCGCTGCGCGAGCGCATGACCTATCCGTCGCCGAAAACCGGCGCGCCGGTGTGGCGCGCCTACCAGATTCCGAAGAGCCATGCCGACCTCAAGGCGCGCCGGCTGTTCAGCGAAACCTGGGCCGAAGCGACCTTCGGGCTGATGGGCCGGACCCCCGACCATGTGGCGAGCTTTTTCGCCGGCTACGCGGCGACGCCCCAGGTGCTCGCGGCGGGCGGCACGCAGCAGAAATTCGCCGACAACGCGGTCGCGTTCTACGAGTTCATGCGCGACAATTATATCTATGCGAGTTATGCGATCGTGCCGCCGCAGATCGACCGTTCCAAGCCGGCGCACAAGCAGAGCGACCCGACGCTCTATGCCGGCGTCGTCAAGGAGCGCGACGACGGCATCGTGATCTCCGGCGCGCAGCAGCTCGCCACCGGCGGCCCGATCTCCGATTACATCCATTTGAGCTGCATTCATCCGCTGCAGCCCGGCGACGAGAACTACGCCAATTGTCTCGCCGTCCCGGTTGGTGCCGACGGCGTCAAGCTCTATCCGCGGCGGCCGTTCGCGCGGCCCGGCAGCGGTTTCGATTATCCGCTGTCGAGCCGGTTCGACGAATCCGACGCCTACGTCGTGTTCGACAACGTGTTCGTGCCGTGGGAGCGCGTGTTCATCTACCGCAACGTCGAATTGTCGCGCGACCAATGGTTCAAGACGCCGTCGCACTCTTACGGCAATCACCAGGCGCAGGTGCGCTACGTCACCAAGCTGCGCTTCATGGCAGGCCTCGCCCAGCGCATGAACGAGATGACCGGCAATGCCGCGCAGCCGCCGGTCCAGATCATGATGGGCGAACTCGCCGCGCTCGCGACCGTCTACGAAACCATGCTGCTTGCGCACGAGATCGCGGCGCCGATCAAAGACGGCGTGCTGTGGCCGTCAGTCGTCACGCTCTATTCGGCGATGGCGCTGCAATCCGAACTCAACGGCCGAATGCTCGAAATCATCCGCGAACTCGCCGGAGCGGCGTTCATCACGCTGCCATCGTCGGAAGCCGATTTCGGCAATCCGGAAATCGCCGCCGATCTGGAACGCTACATGCGCTCGGCGACGTCCGACGCCAAGACGCGCGTCAAACTGATGCGGCTGATCTGGGATTTCCTCGGTTCCGAATTCGGCAGCCGCCACGCGCAGTACGAAAAATTCTACGGCGGCGCGTCGTTCCTGGTGAAGCAGAACGTCTATCGTAATTTCGACTGGAAGCGGGCGACGGGACTGGTGGATCGGGCACTCAACCTGCCGCCGCTCGAATAACTGGTGCACCCCATAGGCTCCGGCGAACGCGGCTTGACCCCGCCTGTCAAGGCAGGTATCGGCGGCGGCACAATCGTCACAGGGTGGAAACGGTGAATCTGACAAACAAGACTCTGACTCGAAGAACTGTCCTGCAGCTTTCGGCCGGCGCGGCTGCGCTTTCGGCCGGCATGGAGTCGGCCTCGGCGCTCGACTATCCGACGCGTCCGGTTCGTATCATCGTACCGGTACCGCCCGGCGGCGCGCTCGACATTCACGCCCGCCTGATCGGAAAATACCTGTCCGAGCATATGGGGCAATCGTTCATCATCGAGAACAAGCCGGGCGCAGCCACCAATCTTGGCGTCGAGTACGTGGTGCGCGCACCCGCCGACGGCTACACGCTGCTTCTGATGCCGAGTTCGGTATCGGTCAACGAAACGCTGTACACCAATCTGTCGTTCCACATCTCTCATGACATCGTCCCAGTCGCGATGATCTCCAGTTTTCCGCTGGCGATGGAAGTGAATCTGTCGGTGCCAGCCAAGACCGTCCCCGAATTCATCGCCTATGTGAAGGCCAATCCCGGCAAGATCAGCATCGCGACATCGGGCAACGGTTCGCCGCAACATATCACCGGCGCATTCTTCATGCTGAAGACCGGGACCCAGATGGTCTACGTGCCCTATCACGGCGGAGCGCCTGCGATCACCGATCTGATGGGCGGACAGATCCAGGTCTATTTCAGCCCGCTGCCCGAATCCCTGGCGGTGATCAAGGCCGGCAAGGTGCGCGCACTGGCCGTGACCAGCGCAAAGCGCTCGCCGGTATTGCCCGACGTGCCGACCGTCGCCGAGACGATACCTGGCTTCGAGGCCGAAACCTGGCAAGGCATCGCTGCGCCGAAAGGAACGTCCGACGAGATCGTTGCCAAGCTCAACAAGAGCGTCAACGCCGCCCTCGCCGATCCAGGCGTGAAAGCGCAGATGGCCGCTCTTGGCAGTACCCCGAACCCGATGTCGCCCCAGCAATTCAAAGACTTTGTCACGGCCGACATCAAAAAGTGGGCCGAGGTGATCCGCGACGCCCACATTCCGCCGGAGCATTAGGCCGAGGCGTCGTCGCGCAAGAGCGGCACGTTACATTCCGGGCTCGGCGGGAACGAGGTGCGTGAGCGCGCGCTCGATCGTGTCGCGCGTGTACGGCTTCTGAATAACCGGCGCGAAGCCGAGTTCGGCGGGTATCGGGGCGCGCTCGCCGTAACCCGTTGCGAACAGGAAGGGCACTTTCAATTCCGCGAGCTTCTTGCCGACCGCGATTGAGTTCTCGCCGCCGAGGTTAAGATCGAGTAGCGCGAAACTCGGCTTGATTCGTTCGATGGACTTTAGCGCTTCGGCCACCGACGCCGCGGTTTCAACGTGCCGCGCGCCAAGTTCGAGCAGAATGACTTCGGCGCTCATGGCGATGATGAGATTGTCCTCGACGACCAGCGCAGTGCCGGTCAGGTTCGCGCGTTCGGGCTTGCCCTCGTCGGCCTGAACGGATTTGGCCACGGGGCGCATGGGCTGGACATAATTGGCCGGCACCACAAACCGCGCCCGCACGCCGAGGAGATCGAAGCGCAACTCGGCGTCGCCGTTGAGATCGAACGGAATCGACCGCTCGATGAGCGTGGTGCCGAAGCCGCGGCGCGACGGTGGCTTTACCGGCGGCCCGCCGCTCTCCGTCCATTCGATGATCAGGCGGCCCCCCTGATCGAGGCGCCACGCCACTTCCACCTGCCCGGCCGAATCGGCGAGCGCGCCGTATTTTGCCGAGTTGGTCATCATCTCATGGACGACGAGGGCCAAGGTGGCGAAGGCCTTGGGATCGAGCGCGACATCGGGCCCACCCATGTGGACGCGACCGGCGCGTGAGCCGAGATACGCGCCCGCCTCGGATTCCCCCAGCGACCGCAGCGCGACGGGCGCCCAGCTCAAGCTCGTGATCTGATCATGCGCGCGCGCCAGAGCCTGGATTCGGCCGCCCAGAACGCTGGCGAAGTCTTCGAGACTGGTGGCCGAATTCTTGCTCTGCGTTACCAGCCCGCGCACCAGGCTCAGGATGTTACGGACGCGGTGATTGAGCTCCGCGATCATCAGTTCCTGGCGTTCCTGGGCGGCGCGGCGCTCACGCGCGGCCAGGTCGGCAAGCTGCAGGATGACTTCGAGCAAGGTGATGCGCAGCCCCTCGGCGATCCGCAGGTCGGCCGCGCTCCACGGCGCCGATTGGCCGCGGACGATTTCCTGCCACCGCTCGAAACTCTTGCGCGGCGTCAGCTGCGGGCCAAGCGGCCCCGACGTGTAGGCCTTGTTGGGATCGCCGGCCCATTTTACCGAGCGCACGATTTCGCGGCGGAAAAAGATCAGGCAATCGCGCGGCGTGCGCGAAATCGGGATGGCAAGAAAGCCGGCGGTGCCGTCGCGGAACGACGCGCCTGCCGCGTAGACCTTGGCGATCTCGGCGCTGGCGCAGATGCGGCCCGGCGTCGTGCGATTGATGAAGGCGATGAGATCCATTACCTCGGCTTCGGAGGGCGTCTGGCCCGACAGCGTCATGTGGCCATCCGACCAGACCGCGATGCCGTCGCACGCGATCATCTTGCGATAGTCGGCGGTGAAATCGGCGATGGCGCCGCTGCTGTGGGCGTGCGAGGCCGCCACTTCCATCAGCCGTTCCTGGATCTGATGCGCGTGGCTCTCGTAAGTGATATCCGCCTCGCGCTCGCGATTTTCCAAGATCCAGGAAAACATCTGGCCGAACAGCTCGGCCGCGGTGCGACGTTCGAACGAAATATGCCGCGGGCTGTAGTGATGGCAGGCGAACAATCCCCATAGCGCGCCGTCGCGCAGGATCGAAACCGACATCGACGCGGCGACACCCATATTCTGCAGATACTCGATGTGAATGGGCGACACCGAGCGCAGCACGCTCATCGACAGATCGAGCAACGCCGCGCTGTGGCTCGGCGCCGAATTCAGCAATGCGGGCTTGGCGTTGACGTCGGCAATAATGCGCACCCAGTTGCGCTGATAAAGAATACGGGCTTGGCGGGGAATGTCCGAGGCCGGATAGTGCAGGCCGAGAAACGGTTCGAGCCCGCCGCTGGCCACCTCGGCGACCACCTCGCCCGAGTCGTCGGGGTGAAAGCGGTAGACCATGACGCGATCGAAGCCTGTCAGAACTTTCATCTGCCGCGCGGATTCCTGGGCGAGCTCCTGGACCGACGCGGTCTTGCGAACGCGCCCCAGCATCAGGCGAACCAGCTCGCCCGAATTCAGCCCCGGCTCGATGACGCTTGGCTCGGCTTCGATGACGAGATAGGCGCCGGAGAAATGGATCGCGACATCGAACGGCTTGCCGCCGTCCTGCAATTGCAGGCCGAACATCCGTTCGACCGCGTCTTTGCCGGCGAGATAATCGACCCGGGTTCGGATCGCCGCGACGGCGCCTTCCGAAAACACGTCGTGCAGCGGGCGCTGGAAAAGTTCGGCATACGCGATGCCGAGATAATCGGCCGCATTGGCCGACGCCATGCAGATCGAAAAGTCCGACAGCAGTGCCAGAAAAAAGCCGAATGGCTGGACACTGCCCGGAATATGGATCGGCTCGCGATCGCAGTTGGTCAGATCGATGCGCTGATTCATGGACACGCCACCCCGCAACCGGCAAGGCGCATGGCCGCTTGTTCAAACAGATTGAAGGTCCGGCGCGCTGCTGCAACCGCCTTCGCAGGATCGCCGAGCGTCGTCGCGTGCTGCTCCAGCAAGTCGAGGAAGCTCGGCCAGAGCCGCGATCCCGCACCGTGACTCAGATAGGCTGTCGCGCCGGCGACCGTAGGATCCGGCGATTGCTGCACCCGCGGGAGAAGAAAGCGAGCGCCCAGCCGCGAACCTTCCAGCACATACATCGTGCCGAGGACGCCGCCGAAATCGAGCCGCGGCAGCGTCGGGAAGCGCCGAGCCTCACTGCCGAGACCTTCAAGGTCGTCCGAAAGGGCGCGGCTGCGCGAGCGCGAGGACCAATCCGGAAACAGCCGCTCGACACCGGAGTTCGCCAACGCCGTCTCCAACGGCAACACCGCCACAGCATGCGCCTCCAGGAAGCGGCGGTAACCGGGTAATGTCTGCAGATCGCACTGTCCAAAAAGCGCGTCGAGCCGAGCGTGGTCGCCGGCCGTGGCATTGCGGAGCACGGAACGAAGATCGCGCGTCGCAGCCACACCCGGGGCGAGACGCCGAAAAGGCGCGGTCAGAGAAGTGGCCGACATTCAACGATCCGCGTTGGAGGGGCTACGATGCCGGGCAGCAAAACGCCGGAACACCAATGGCCGCCGGCCCCAAAAGTTCCAACCAATCTGCTTTAAGTGTCGGCCGTTCAGAGAGCCGGACTAATCCGTCACGGTCGTCATAGTCGCCGCGAGGGTCACACGCTCCGGAGCGCGGGCCGTCTGCTGCGTGCTCGGCACCGGCACGCTGCGCGCCGCGACCGCACGACGGGCCATACCGTCGCGGCGAGCCGAGCCGACGCGTTTGACCGAGCAATTCGTATTCAGAAAGTAATAAACAAAATCGGCGCAAGGATCTTGCTTTCGCGTATTCTGCTTTTTCGTGTTTCGCTGTTGCGTGATCTGATTTTGCTGCGAACGCATCGTAGATCGGGCGGAAGCCGCATCCACGTCCGCGAACGCGATATCGATCCATCCGGGCAGAGGACTTTTGATCGCGGGCGGCTCCGCCATCGCGCCTTGCAGCAGCGATCCGGAGGTGGTGACAAAGATCGCAAGACCGGCCACCGCGCTCACCGCGAGCGCGGCCAGGGTTTGCCGATAGGAGGACAGCGGACGACGACGCATCCCGCCGCGGCGGGAACGATCGGAGTAGACGTGAGAAAGCGCGCTCATCGCATCAACCTGCCGCACATCCCACCGCCCAGCCCGAACAGCCATTGCTCAACCCCGGTACGCTGGCGGCGTTCCTGCCTGTTAGTGCTGTGCAGCCGCCTTTTGGTTCACAGGCGCGCACGTTGTCCCCCGGAGGGCGTTTTTCCGTCTTGCAAAAGCCATCATCGGCACCGAGCCTGCCGAACGTGCGCAAGGGGTCGGACAGCGCACGTCCGTGTCGGGGAAAAAACTGCAAGTTCAGTGAGTTCTGGCGTCTTTGCCGGTAATGGGTTGCGGCCGGTTCTCGGGGAAGAACCGGCCGCCGCGCGCGCTAACCCGGTTCGGGTGTCGGTCCCTGTCGGGGGATGGGGAGGACCGGGTTAGCGGCTACTTTCATGTCTCGATAGGTTAGACGTTGGCCCCCGCGCCGGGGTTCAACGGCATCGTCGGCCCCGCCGACCCAAGCACGCCGTGATTTGATGACTGATCTCGATGGTGCGGTTGACGCCGACGCGGCCTACCGCGGCGCCACACCAAGCGCGCGTTCCATATCGACGACATTGACCGTTTTGCCATTCGGCAGAACCACATCGCCGGGCTTCTGACCCGCGGCGCACGGACCGAGCCACTTGGCCGACATGGTCACATTCCGCGGCGTCGGAACGCCCTTGACCTCGCTCGTCAACACCATCGTGTAAGCGCTGTCAAAACTGCCGGTGATGACGGTGTGGCCCGTCGTCGTCCGCCCGGCGATGGTACACACCGAGTCGATCGTGATCTTGTCGGCGGACTTCTGCACGTCGTGCTTGGAGCAGCTCCGTTGTGGCAGCGAAGCGAACCGCGATTGCATGATCTCGTCGGTCTTGGCATCGACGCATTGTTGCATCGAGACCGTATGACCTGACGTCACGGTCGTGGTGATCTGCCACAGACCGGCCTTGCGCGCGGGCAGGTCGCTCGCGAAAGCCGGCGCCGTACACATCATTGCCAGACAGCAAGCCGCTCCGAACCGTTTCATCATTGGCTCCCATTAAAATATATTTGCTCAATCGGCCGGCGAGCCTGTAACGGCTCGCAAGATGGCGGCAAAATGGCAGCCATGCAGCGCAAGGAACTGCTCGCGGCGTTACCGCAACACTGGCGGCGCCGGCTTGGCGATTATCGCTTCCAATCCGTCAAGCGCGGCATGAGCGACGCGCATACCTTTTGCCTGCGTGGGCGCTGCGGTCAGACGCTTTATCTCAAGGCTGCGATGGCTGAGGCGTTGACCGAATTTCGCGACGAAATCGAGCGGACGCGGTGGTTGGCCGCCCGGACCATCAAGGTGCCCGACATCCTCGATGTGTTCGATGACGACCGGCTCGGCATCGCCTTGATGACAGCGTTGCCCGGCGCGCATCCGCATGAGGCGGCGCAGCCGGCCGCCGACATTGTTGCGTCCCTGGCGCGCGGGCTGCGCACGCTTCACGCCTTTCCATCCGCCGACTGTCCGTTCGACGAGACCACGGCGGCGCGACTGGCGCGCGCCCGCGCGATGATCGCGGCTGGTCGCGTCGATCCAGACGAATTCGACGATCGCAATCTTGGCCGTTCGCCGCTTGAGATTTACGAAAGGCTCGCGGCCGACGCTCCGCGGATCACGGAAGACATCGTCCTCGTCCACGGCGACGCCACATTCGATAATCTGCTGATCGACCGCGACGGCGATCTCGGCTTCATCGATTGCGGCCACGCCGGCCGCGGCGACCGCACCCTCGATCTCGAAGCCGTCACGAGCGACATTGAAGAACATTTCGGCCCGCAATGGATCGAACACTTCGCCCGCAGTTACGGCACCGCGCTCAATCCAGCCAATCTGCGCTTCTTTGACGACCTTTACGAATTGTTTTGAGCGCCCAGCCTCACCCGTAAGGGTCCGGCCGATCAGCACGGCGATGGCGCTCTGCGCCATCGCCGTGGCAACCCCGAACGGTCTGCTCTCTAGTGGATCAGATTCTGACCCCAGGTATCCATGTCGGTGAGGACCCGGGATCGATGACAGATTCTCGGCCACGCATCGCCATTGGAGAAGATGATAACTTCCACCGTCGGAACGAGATGCATTGCCGTCAAAGTCTGTCCGAACGAGCCGATCAGGCCGCTCAATCGCGGAATCGTGGTGGTGTAGGTCTGGCCGGTTCGCGGCCCGCTCACGAATGTCCCCGTGTAGCTTCCGGCACCATATCGGCCGTCCAGCTTCCGTCAGGACTTACCGTATAGGTAAACTGATAGCTGAAAGTTGCCGCCTCCGCCGATGGCGGAAATGAGGGATAATTGCCCGGTCCAGGAGTCGGCCGGCCCACGTAACCCATTTCCGTCCCTTTGACGCTGCCGGTGCCGTTACCGTTGAAAATCCGGGTGCCCTCGACGGAATTCGTATTGGAGAAAGACGTGTTCGTCTCGATGGGCTGGTTTGAGCTGTTGAAGCCGGCATTCGCCAACGGCAGGGTGTTACCCGGCGACGGCGGGCTTGCGGCCGAACCCGGTGCGTAGAGACATCCCGCCGTTCCGGTGAAGGCGTAGGTTCCTTTCAGCAGCCCATTGAGAAACCCCGCGCCGAAAAATCCTCCGTCAGCAGCAGCAGGCAGCGTTCCGGCAGCGATGCTGATAGCGAAGGCACTTGCAGCCAACAAAACTCGTGCATGTGTGGATTGCATATGAGGCTCCGTGCGTGCCCTGCGCTCGCCCCGGGCGCATGGACCATCTTCATGATGAAGGGAAACCGACAAATAGGTCGGTGTGAAAAAGTTCGATGCCTGCCGATGGCACGCCCGCCGCCCTGGCCTCTGCGAAAACTTCGGCGACATTTCGCATGACGAGCGGCTGCGAAACGTTTGCATGAATGCACGCGACGCGCAAGACTTTGTTCCGTTGCGCGCTGCCTCTCATATCGGCGTCGCGACTCCGCCAAATAAGCCCGACGGCTCAGCGGTGTCTTCCGAAATCGGGAACGGAGCTGTTTCGATGGATGGGATCAAATTCGCCCTTTCCCATCAGGAATGCGAACAGGCGCGCAACACGGCGATAAGGCCCATGAGCAGCATCAACAACTGCATCGTCAAGGTGGCGCGGCGGTGCCACCGCGAACGCTCCGCGGAGTCTGTCGTCTCGCCGCCCCATGGCGGCACGTCGTGTATCATCGCGCGGATCACCCCGCCGACGCGCACGGTGCCGCGATCGGCGACCGTCACGTGAGCGCGCGCGGCAATCCGCGCGGCGGCCTGATCGTAGGGCATCTGCGCGCCCCAGTTCTCCGTCATGACGCCAAGCACGATGCGCACGCCATCTCGCGTAACAATGCTGAAGACACGCTGGACCGTGACAAGGCCGAAACTGACGTAGGCCTCTTCACGATGTTCCACGGATACGATGTCGCCATACGGCAGATCGGCGCGAATTGTGCTGAGCAAAGGCAATGGTCCGCGCACGCGCGGCAGCCGCAATTTCAGCCGCTCCGGTCCCACCTCGATCCGTATGATCGTGGTGCGCAGGAGTAGCAGGAAATAGGTCGCGAGCGCGGCCAGAAACAGCGCCAGGAGCGCCAACGCAAACCGCGCAAGCACATTGTCGACCGGAATCGCGAGGCAGACCGCGGCCATGAAGTAGAAGACCGCGCCGCAGAACACGAGACCTATGGTGAGCAGGACGATGCGCGCCCTGCCCGGCCGCAACACAAATGTTTCTTGCTCATCCGCCATGGACCAAGGGCCTGCGATCGGTCGGTTTGGAAGCTTCGGTTGCAGAGAGGCCGAACTAAAAGAGCAATCACGATGTCGTTCGCATCACCCCGTGAACGTCTCGTTGATCAGCACGCCGATGGCCACCCCCGCCAGCGCCGCCGCAATGCCGATCCCGACCGTCTCGGCCACCGTGCGCGCAACGTTGTTTCCGGCGATCCGGCCGCGGCCGACGCCGAGCGCGACCAGCAGCGCGATTGTCACGCCTGCGGAAACCACGCGTGCTTGCGGGACGTGAAGAAAGACGAACGGCAGGATCGGCACCGCCGCCGCGGCAAAATCCGCGATCAGCATCCACAGCGCCTGCACCCACGGATTGGACGGCTTTTCGGGCGAGCCGTGCAGCGCCAGCAGCAAGCCATTGAGCGCATCGCGATCGTTCAGCACCGCGCCGGTCAGCGCCGCCGATTGCTGCGCCGTCAGACCGGCCGCCGTCAGCTCGCCGGGAAGCGCCGCGCAAACCGAGGCGGCATTGGCGGACAGCGAGGCTTGCAGCTTGGCGCGCTTCACCTTCATCTCGTCGCGCGTCGTCTCGACGTCGAGAAACACCCCCGCCATCATCGACACCGCGGCCGACACAGCCCCCGACGCGCCGGCGATCAGCACGGCGGCCGAACTACTGGTCGTCGCCGCGACGCCGAAGATCAGGCCGAAAATCGAAACGGTGCCGTCTTCCATGCCGAACACGATGGTGCCGGCGGATTCCACCAGCGAGGCGTGCAGCGCCTTTAATCCTGACGCGAACGACATTTCGTATTCCCCATCTCGCGCGCCGCGCGC
>DASZWK010000385.1:0-3357 GCA_035546235.1 Xanthobacteraceae bacterium
TGCCCGGCTGCACGTCGCCCCACCAGCCGTGATAGGCGCCGCTGAAGCGTACAAGGTGGCTGCGGCCGGTGTGATAGCGGGCGAGCCGCACTGCTTGCATGACCGCTTCGGTGCCCGACATGTGAAACGACACTTCGTTGAAGCCGGAAATTCGCTTCAGCCGCTTCACGTTGTCGGCGACGATGGGATGGTAGGCGCCGAGCACCGGGCCGAGCGCGCGCACGCGTTCGAAGCCGCGCGCCATGGCCTCCTTGTAGAAATCGTAGCCGAGCACGTTGACGCCATAAGAGCCGGTAAGGTCGTAGAAAACGTTGCCGTCCAGGTCCGTCACGGTGACGCCCGCGGAGGATTCAAGGAACGTGCCCGCTTTCAGGTGGTTGCGCACCATGCGGCTGAACTGAAACGGAACCCGGTAAGCCGCGGTGAACTGCAGATCCGGAATGCCGTCGATTGTTGCATCTGTCAGAGCCGTGGTTTTGGCAAAGCGCTGCGCATACAGGCTCGACAGGTGCATGAAAGCGACCCGGCGTCGCGCCGCAATGTCGTCGGGCGCATCGTCGGCGCGGAAAAAGCGGGTCTCATCGTATTCGTAGAAACGAACCAGCGATGCCAGCCGCCGCGCCAGGCGGCTATGGCCAGCAAGCGAGGGATGCTTGCCGTGGGACAGCTGCAGTCGTTCTTTCAGCTTTGCCACCGACGCGGCGACCGCGACCGCGCCCAATCCCGAGAATGCCAGTGTGGTGCCAGCCCATTTCATCGAATCGGCTATAGAACAGGGAGTTTACGGGAACATGACGGTGAAGAGCCGCATCCTGCGGGCGCTCGACCGTGAGGACGTCAACTTCGTCCTCACCAATCGGCTTCCTCGCCGCGTTTTGAACCGATTTGCCGGCTGGTTCAGCCGCATCGAGCAGCCGCTGGTGCGCGATCTGTCGATCGCTGTCTGGCGATTTTTTTCCGATCTCGATCTGAGCGAGGCGCGTGATTCGCAGTTCCGCAGCATGCACGATTGCTTCACGCGGCGATTAAAGCCGGGCGCACGGCCGATTGACCAGGATCCGAATATTCTCGTCAGCCCGTGCGATGCAATCGTCGGCGCCCACGGCGCGATTCGCGGAACCACGCTCTATCAGATCAAGGGCGCGCATTATGAATTGCCCGAGCTGTTGTGCGACGACGCGCTGGCCGAGACCTATCGCAATGGCCGTTACGTCACGCTGCGGCTCACATCGAGCATGTACCACCGCTTCCACGCCCCGTACGATTGCCGCGTCGAGCATGTCGCCTACATTCCGGGCGACACCTGGAACGTTAATCCGGCGGCGCTGCGGCGGGTCGATAAACTCTACTGCAAGAACGAACGCGCGGTGCTGCGCACGCGGCTCACGGCGACCGGCGACGTCGTTTCTCTTGTTCCCGTCGGAGCGATTCTCGTCGCCGGTATCCGGCTGCATTTTGTGGATGTCGAACGCTGCCTCAAGCCGGCGGGCAGCAACGGCGTCCGCTGCGCTGCGGAGTTCCGCAAAGGCGACGAAATGGGCTGGTTCGAGCACGGCTCGACGATCGTTGTGTTCGCGCCGGCGCGCTTCGCGCTGTGCGACAACATCAAGGACGGGGCAAAAATTCGCCTCGGCGAGCCGCTGATGCGGCTGCGATGAGCGCAATTGCCGTCAGGCCGGAACTCTGCTCGCCCCGCCGAACAGTTCACTGGTGTAGCTCGATGTGTCGCCTTTCGGCCGCTCGCCCTCGATAGGGTGGCCTTCGACCATGTAATGCACCGCCTCGGCGATATTGGTGGTGTGGTCGCCGATCCGCTCGATGTTCTTGGCGCAGAACAACAGATGGATGCACATCGAGATCGAACCCGGATCCTCCAGCGTGTAGGTGAGCAATTCGCGGAACAACGACACATAAAGCGCGTCGATATCCTTGTCGCTCTTCCAGACTTCAAGCGCCTTGACCGGGCTGCGGCCGACGAAGCTGTCGAGCACCGAGGCCAGTTGGGCGACCGCAAGCGTCGTCATGTGGCGCAGGCCTCGCATCCAGGTGCGTTGCGAGGGCTGGTTGCCCATGGCGATGGCGCGCTTGCCGATGTTCTTCGCCAGATCGCCGATGCGCTCAAGATCGTTCGCGATGCGCAGCATGGCGACGATGGCCCGCAAATCGATCGCCATCGGTTGGCGCAGCGCGATGGTTTCGACCGCCTTTTCCTCGATCTGCCGCTGCATGTCGTCGACCACCGCATCGGCAGCGACGACCTGGTGGGCGAGAAGAAGGTCGCGCCGCGCCAGCGCCTCCATGGCGTCGGCTATCTGCTTTTGCGCAAAGCCGCCCATTTCGGCGACTTTCTGGGTCAGCTTGATCAAGTCGGCGTCGAACACTTTGGTGGTGTGATCGGAAACAATCATGATCTGCTGCGATTCCAATGCGCTTCGTGCAACGCATTGATGATTCTACGCTTTACGCGTGACCATCCGATGACAAGGCGATAGGTACTGCCTCGCATGGCGGGGCGCGCTGTCATCACAGCCACATCGAGACGCCGCTAAAATTTTCAGCGATTCGAATACTGAAGGGACTGCAGCGATGGCGCCGGCGTTCGTGGAAACGATCGGTGCGCTTGCCGCTATTCTGACGACGCTGTGCTGGGTTCCGCAGGCGCTCAAGATCGTGCGCGACCGGGAAACCCGGGCAATTTCACTGCCCGGAACGTTGCTGTGCGTTCTCGGGGTCCTGCTATGGCTGATTTATGGCGTGGCAATCGCCGACCCACCGCTGATCGGGTCGAGCGCCATCACCTTCGCCATAACGGCGACGATCCTGGCGCTGAAAATCCGTCACGGTTGATTCGCTGCCCGGCTTGCCCGCCGCTGATCTCAGGCCGCGATTTCGGTGTCGTCTTCGATGGCGAGGTGCGGTGAAGCCGCGAGCAGCTTCGCGCGTTCCTCTTCGCCGGTCCAACTGATGATTTCCAGATGACCGTCGGCGTGCTCAGCGACCGCCGTGCAGCTCTCGACCCAGTCGCCGCAATTGACGTAACGGATACCGAAATCGTCATGAATGACGGCGTGGTGAATGTGGCCGCAGATCACGCCGTCGACGTGATGGCGCTCCGCCTCGGCCGCCAGTGTCTGCTCGAACGCGCCGATGTAGTTGACCGCGTTTTTGACCTTGTGTTTGGCCCATTGCGATAGCGACCAGTAGGAGAATCCGAGCCGCCGCCGGATGGCGTTGAAATAGCGATTGATCAGGATGGCAAGGTCGTAGGCGGTGTCGCCGAGGAGCGCGAGCCAGCGCGCGTGCTTGACCACCATGTCGAACACGTCGCCGTGCACGACCAGATAGCGTCGGCCATCG
>DASZWK010000386.1:0-3763 GCA_035546235.1 Xanthobacteraceae bacterium
GGCCGCATCCGGTAGGCCATCGCCCACATCACCATGTCGAGATTCTCCGGATCGATGTCCTCGTTGACCGCGATCGTCATCTTGCCGACCGACGACGAATACGACGAGGCGCCATACAGCGCGCGCCAGATTTCGGCATCGAGCGTATCGGCTTTCAGCTGGATGACGACGAGCTTGCGCAGGTTTGTCAGCGGCTCGTGCATGAACACGCGCGTGACGCCGCTGATATTGAGGTGGTGGCGCAGGTGATGCAGGAACGCCGGCTCGTAGGCGACGCGCTTGATCAGCGACGATTCGCTCGGCGTCACCTGGCTGATGATCGACACCAGCACCGCATCTTTGCGCCGCGTGATGGCGGTGACGTCGAAATAGGCGTTGTATTCCTTCAGATTCATGTAGCCGTGGGATTCACCGAAGCTGCCTTCCGGCTCCAGCCATTCGGTATCGATGTAGCCTTCGACCACGATTTCGGCTTCGGCCGGCACGATCAGGTCCACGGTCTTGGCCTTGCAGACGCGGATCGGCGCGCCGACCAACCCGCCCGCGACCGAAAGTTCGTCGAGATGCTTGGGTAGCTTGTGCACCGAAGCAAACGTGATCGCCGGCGGGGCGCCGAGCATCAGCGCCACCGGCATCTTTTCGCCACGCGCCTTGTACTTGAGAAAGTGCTCGTGGATGCCCTGGTTGAGTTCGATCTCCGGATTCATGCCCATGCGGGTTCGAGACTTCACCATGGCCCGGTAGTTGCCGATGTTTTGCAGCCCGGTATCGGGGTCCTTGGTGATGAACATCGAGCACGACGCGTAGGGCGCATTGTCGAATCCCGGCGTTGAAATCGGGATCGGCAGCGCATCAACGCCCTTGCCGGGTTCGTTCAATTCATCACCCTGCACCACGATCTCCTGGCACGCCGGGTTATCGACGAATACCGGCGGCAGTGGATGCTGCTCGGCGCGTTCCCACTGTTGCTGAATGTTGGCGACATCGCAGCCGATGCCGACGCCGTAAATCTCGCGGCTTGATGCGAGAATGCCTACAGCGACCGGAATGTCGTAGCGGCGGCCGGTGCCGTCCGTGACGTTCTCGAACAGAAACGCCTTGCGCTCGCTTTCCGGAATGCCGCCGCGGAATTGCCAACGCACCAGCGGATGCATCTCGGTATCCTTGTTGATCGGGCGTTGTACGCGGATCAAAAGACCCTTGCGCTCCAGCGCGGCGATGTGCGCGTGCAGGTCTGGGTAGCCGAGATTGTCCATGCTTTCCTCCGGCCTCTGAAGCGGGGCTGTGTGCGCTGTGTGTCCGTTCAATTGCCACGTTATCGACGTGTGGATCAATCCGTGACAGAGTGCCTTCAGCCTATGAAGGGATGCTGCCATGCCGCAGAAGATCACCACGGGATTTCGCGCGCTGGTCGACGCCGCGGAGCGCGAGATCGAAACGCTTTCGATCGACGAGGCGCGCGCGCTGCACGGACAAAACGACGTGGTGTTCGTCGACCTGCGCGATATTCGCGAACTCGAGCGCGAAGGCCGCATGCCCGGGGCATTTCACTGCACGCGTGGCATGCTCGAATTCTGGATCGACCCCGACAGCCCGTACTACAAGCCGGTGTTCGGCGAGGACAAGCGCTTCGTGTTCTTTTGCGCCGGCGGCTGGCGCTCGGCGCTGGCGGCACAGACCGCGCACCGCATGGGACTAAAGCCCGTGGCGCACCTCAAAGGCGGCTTTGGTGAATGGAAAAAGGCAGGGGGCCCAGTCGAGATGCGGGCCGAGAAGGTGAAGCCGGCTTAGTGGTCACGCGGTGCCGACACGGCTTTTTCGCCCGGCCAAAACCCGCTACATTCTGCCGCAGGGTGCGTCTTACGGGGCGCGGTGAGGGAGTGGATTAGCGATGAATTCCAGACATTTCAGCGCGTTGTCGATGCTTGTCGCGGGCGCCGCCCTTGCAACGATCGCGCTTGATGCCGCGGCCGCACAGGCGCCGCCGCCACCGCCCAATCAGGCTGCTCCACCTCCGCCCGCCGCGGCCCAGCCAGCCCCGGCGGCGTCGCCCGCGGGCCCACCGCCGCCGCCCCAGGCAGCGCCGCCGCCTCCGCCGCCCGCCGCCGCACCCCCTCCACCGCCGCCGCCTGACTCAGGGCCGGCGGCGTCCCGCGGAGCGCACGCGATCACGCACGCCAACGTCAACCTGCGCAACGGGCCCGGAACCACTTTCACGATCGTGACTCTGATTCCCGCCGGCTCGCCCGTTGAAGTGAACGGCTGCAAGAGCGGCTGGTGTCAGATCGCGTTTCATGACCAGAACGGCTACATCATCGAGACCAGCATCGCGCCCGGTGCGCCTGGCCCGGTGCGACGCCCGGGACCGCCCCCCGGCTACGCCGGGCCACCCGGCCCCCCGCCTCCGGGGTATGCCGGTCCGCCACCGCCCGGCTACTATCCGCCTCCACCCGGCTATTACCCGCCGCCGGGTTACTACGGCTACGGCCCCTATTATGGACCTGGACCGTACTGGGGTTGGCGACGCGGTTACGGGCGGCGCTGGTAAACAGCGGCACGCGAAGCCCCGATCTGAGATTCAATTTCAAGATCGGGGCCTCGATCCGCCAGAGGCCGTCAAAACTCGCGCGTGGTAGCGCACCTTCGAAAATCTATCTGTTTGGATTCGTCGGCCTGATGATGATCCTCACCCCGGGCCGACGGTGCCCCGCGTAATAATAGACGACGCGCGGAGCGCAGCTGCCTTGCCAGTCGCAGACCGGATAGCCGGCAAGTCCAGGACGGACGTATGAGAAATCATAAGGTCCGTAGTCGTGTACATAATCGCAATGCGGAGAGCAGTCTGTCCCCCGTGCGATCCCCGAACCGAGCAAGACCAAGCTCAGCATTGCGACCGGAAAAGCTATCCTCATCTGGCCACCTCCGAACGTGAGAGCGATCCGCGCGCAGTTCACCCTATGCGAATGACAATTTTGCCGAAATGCGCGCCCGAAGCCATGTGATGGTAGGCGGCCTGCGCGTCGGCGAAATCGAATACCTTGTCGATTACCGGCTTGATCGCGCTCACTTCGATAGCGCGGTTCATCGCCATGAACATCTGTGTCGAGCCGACCGAGATGCCCTGCACGTTGGCGCGGCGCGCGAAGATCAGCCCGGGATTGAGTTCGTTGGCGCCGCCGCTCAAACCGCCGATCAGCGTGATCTTGCCGCCGGCACGAATGGCATGGAACGAGCGCGTCAGCGTTGCGGCGCCGCCGACTTCGACCACGTGATCGACACCGCGGCCGCCGGTGAATTCCACGGCCGCCTTGTCCCAGTCCGGCGTGGTCTTGTAGTTGATGCCGTGCGCGGCACCGAGTTTTTTGGCGCGCGCAAGTTTTTCATCGCTCGACGACGTGATGATGGCGGCAATTCCGAGCGCGTGGGCGAATTGCAGGCCGAAAATCGAAACGCCGCCGGTGCCCTGCAGCAGCACAATATCGCCGGCCTTGAGCTTGGCGTGTTCCATCATCGCGTGCCAGACGGTGACGCCCGCGCACGGCAACGTCGCGCCTTCCTCGAGCGACAGATGCGACGGGATTTTCACCACGCCGTCCTCTTCCAGCATCGCATATTCGGCGAGCATCCCGTCGATGCCGCCGCCGAGCGCGCTGGCGTGGGTGTCGGCAGCCGCCTCGCCGCCGGGCCAACGCTGAAAGAAATTACCGGCAACGCGGTCCCCGGATTTTACGCGCGTGACACCGGGGCCCGCTTCAACGACTTC
>DASZWK010000387.1:0-6239 GCA_035546235.1 Xanthobacteraceae bacterium
AGGCTTCGCATTCAGCGGCCCGGCGAAGCTTGCGTCGGCCGATTTCGAGACGCTGCTCGCCTGGCTCGACGGCCGCAACGGCGCGCGCGCCTCCAAGGAAGTGCGGACCTTCACCGCCCAGGGCGATGTGACGCTCGCCAGCGATCGCATCGCGGTCGAGCGGCTGACGGCGGCGCTCGGCGAGGAGACCGTCGCGGGGCGGCTCGCCTATGCGTGGTCGCGCAGCGATCGCCCGGCGCGGGTCGATGCCGAGCTGCGCGCCGGCGCGCTCGATCTCGACGCGCTGTCGGGTTTCGCCAGATCGGCGCTGGGCGGCGGGTTCGGGCTGCCGCAAGAGGCGACGCTGGCGCTCGATATCGGCACCGCGACGTTTGGCGGTGTCCGCGCGCAAGCGGTCAATGCCGCGGTCAAGCTCGACGCCGGAAAACTTCAGATCGACCGCCTCGCGATCGGAGATCTGGCCGGCGCCAAGCTGGCGCTGAGCGGACAGATCGACGCCTTGTCGTCGCGGCCGCGCGGTCAGATCACGCTCGATCTCGACGCCGCCGCGCTCGACGGCCTGAGCGGCATCGCCGCCAGGTTCGCGCCGCAGGCCGCGCCGGCGTTGCGCCGCGCGGCCGACCGGCTGTCGCCGGCGAAAGTTCACGCCGTGCTCGATGTCGGCAGCGCCGCATCGGCGGGCAGCATCGCCGACCTTCATCTGAGCGGCAGCCTCGCCGCCATGCGGATCGGGCTCGACGGCAAGGCGACCGGGCAGACGGATCATCCGGGCGCCGCCGCGGTGCAGATCGACAGCCGCGTCGATGCCGATAACGGCGCCGCGCTGGTGGCGCTGCTCGGTCTCGACAAGGTGCTGGCGGTCGACGAATTGCCGGGGCGGCTGACGCTTGCGGCGAAGGGACCGCTCGACGGCAACATCCACGTCGACGGCAAGGTCGAAGCCAGCGGCCTGGATTCCGCCGTCACCGGGACGCTGCACTTGTCCGGCCATCCGGCATCGTGGGGCGTTTTCCAAGTCCAGGCGACGGCGGCCGATTTGCGGCCGCTGCATCGTCTGCTCACCGGGCAGCCCGGGGCCGCGGCGCCGGTTACGGCGCGCGCCGCTGTGACGGTCGGCGCCGGCAAGCTCCCCGTCACCGATATTGTGGCGCACGCGGGTCAGAGTTCATTGGCTGGGCACGTCGCGCTCGACCTTTCCAAAAATCCGATCGCGATCGACGGCGCCATCACGGCCGAGGCGGTCGACGCGCCGGCCGCCGCCGCGCTGCTGCTCGGCGTGCCGGCGAATGGATCGGCCGTATCGTGGTCGGATGCGCCGCTCGGCGGCGGCGCGTTCGCGCCGTTGGCGGGCGCCGTCACCTTCAAGGTTGCGCAAGCCGCGCTCACGCCGGCGCTCGCCGCGCAGGATCTGACAGGCGTCGCGACGTTCACACCCTCGGCGATTGCGCTCGACAATGTAGCGGCACGCCTTGCCGGCGGGCGTCTTGGCGGATCGCTGGCGTTCCGCCGCAACGCCGATGGTCTCGCGCTGCACACCAGGCTCGATCTCACGGATGTTGCGGCCGCGGCCATTGCGAGTCCGGGTCTGCAAGTCACCGGCGGCACCCTGAGCATGACACTTGCGAGCGACGGCGCAGGCGCGACGCCGGCGGCTGTTATCAGCTCGCTGCACGGCGGCGGCAGCGTGACGCTCAAGGCGGTGCAGTTCGCCGGTCTCGACCCGGCGGCGTTCGAAGCGGCGCGGCAGGCGGCAGGGCAGGGTGGTGCGATCGATCTCGGCAAAGTGCAGTCCGCCGTCAGCGCCGCGCTGGCGCGCGGTCATGTGACGGTGCCGCATGGCGAAGCGGCCATCACCATCGCGTCCGGCGTGGTGACGCTCAAGCGCGTGGCACTGCAGGCGGAAAGCGGCGCCGAACTTTCGCTCGCCGAGGCCATCGATCTCAACGGCGCCACGGGCAACGCCCAGATGGCGCTGTCGGAAGCGCCACCCGCGGCGGCGCTGATCGACATGCGGCCCGAACTTTCGGTCGGCATCGCGGGGCCGCTGGCCACGCCGTTGCGCACGCTCGATCTCTCCGTGCTCAACAGCTGGCTCAGCCTGAGCGCCGCCGAGCTGCAGATGCGGCGGATCGAGATGATCGAAGCCAACCGGCAGCAGGGACCGCAGAATCTGGCGCCGCCGGTGGTGGCGCCGGGCCTGCACACGCTGTCGCCCGGCACGGTGCTGGAATCGGAATTGCCGGCCAAGTTGCGTGCCATGCCGGTTCCCGGTGCGCGCGGGCTTGAGCGTCTGCGTCTGGCGCCGCCGGCACCCGCAACGCCCGCCGCGCCGGCGCCAAGCGCGCCGGGCTCGGGAGCCGCCGGCAGCGATGCGGTGCGCGCACTGTTGGCGCCGTTCGTGCCGCAGCCGAAGCCCGCGCCGAAGCCGCGCGCCCACAAGCCCGCCGCCGCGGTCGGTGCCGCGGAGACGCCGCCGCAGGCTGCGCCGCCATCACCGGAGACGCCGCGTGCCGATTAGATCCGCGTGGCGAAAACTATTCCGGACGCAGGACGGAAGGCGTCGTCGAGGGCGCCAGCACCATTCTCGGATGCGACTGGGCGGTACCGCCGTTTCCGGCGCCGTGGCCGCCGCGCTCCGCCTGAAAGTGGTCGAGCACGAACAGCCGAATGGCGGACGACAGATTGCCGTGCCGCCGCGTCGAATCGATCGCCGCCACCATGTCCGACAGCGTGGTGTCGCGCGCCGCCGCGATATCCTTCAGCCCTTTCCAGAATGCATCCTCAAGACTGACGCTCGTCTTGTGTCCAGCGATCACGATCGAGCGTTTCACGACCGGGGAATTCATGGCGCGTCCTTCCTTTCGATCCGATGTTGCTCGACAACTCTTTGGGCCTGTTCATCCCGCGCCCGCGCCAGGGCTTTCGCGGCCTTCGGCTGGCCGTGGACCAGGCGGTTTTGCGCCGCCTCGTGTTCGGCCTGCCGCCGCTTGGCCTGTTTGCGCGCGGTGCGCAGATTGACGACGGGTCCCATGGCGAAATCCGCTAAGGTTTACGACGCAACCGGTACAAATGATGCAGAGAATGTGACCATATCGCCTGTCCGGGCAATACACGCTTATTTGAACGACGCGCGCCGATGTGCGCGTGCATGCGACAGTATTCCTCGACGAGACACGGGGAAACTCCGTAATACCACGTATGGGGCTCAGTCCGTTCTGAGAATCGGCGATGTTGTCTCCGATTGCGCGCCCGTAACCCGGCGTCATGCGTTCAATATTGGCGCCGGACACCTGATGATGCGGTCAGGCCGCACCGCTCGCCTGATCCGCTTGCAGCGAAGCGGCGAGATGCCGGGTGCAATTGATCAGATCGACCCGATGTGGCGCGTCTTCGTGCAGGACGGTCACGCCCGTATTTTCGAAGCGTTCCGGGACGACGGTGCCGGGCATGACCTGCGCATGCCGTTCCACCAGAGCGCGGCAAACCAGACCATGGGTGATGACCACCAGCGTGCCGCTCGCGCGGCGTCGCCGGCTGACGATGAAGGCGAACGCTTCGGCCACGCGCGTGTGGAATGTCGGCCAGTCTTCGCCGTTGGGCGGCGCGAAATTGGGCCCGAATGGATCTTCAGCCACTGCCGCATAGGCAGTGCCGCGCAAATCGCCGAAATTGCGCTCCTGCAAGAGCGGATCTTCCTCGACGGTGATCCCGGAGCGAGCGGCGAGCGGCGCCGCCGTCATGCGGGCGCGCAGCAAGTCGCTGCAGAGGATGCGAACCAGGCCGGAGGTCGCCAGACGCTCGGCCACCTGTTCCGCCTGACGCAGCCCGCGTTCGTTGAGCGGCACATCGGGGCGCTGCAGAACGCGCGCGGCGTTGCCGTCAGTCTCGCCGTGGCGGACGATGACGATCGTCATGGCGCATCCGGATGTGTCATGCGCTGCGGCTTGACCAGGCGATCGAATTCGGCGGCGGAAACGTAGCCGAGCTTCACAGCTTCCTCGCGCAGCGTGGTGCCGTTCTTGTGCGCCGTTTTGGCGATCTCGGCCGCCCTGTCGTAGCCGATGCGCGGGGCGAGCGCGGTGACCAGCATCAGCGAGTTCTCCATCAAGGCGCGGATGCGCGGCTCGTTGGCGCGGATGCCGACGACGCAATGGTCGGTGAACGAGTTCGCGGCGTCGGCGAGAATGCGGATCGATTGCAGCGCCGCGTTGGCGATCACCGGCTTGAACACGTTGAGTTCGAAATGGCCCTGGCTCGCCGCCATCGTGATCGTGGTCTGATTGCCGAACACCTGGCAGCACACCATGGTCAGTGCTTCGCACTGGGTCGGGTTGACCTTGCCGGGCATGATCGAGGAGCCGGGCTCGTTCTCCGGCAGAATGAGTTCGCCGAAACCGGAGCGCGGACCGGAGCCGAGGAAGCGGATGTCGTTGGCGATCTTGAACAGGTCGGTGGCGAGCGCGTCGAGCGCGCCATGGGCGAAGACCAGCGCGCCGTGCGAGGCCAGCGCTTCGAATTTGTTGGGTGCGCTGACGAAAGGCAGGCCGGTCAGGGCCGCGGCTTTTTTGGCGAACAGCTTGGCAAATTGCCGCTTGGAATTCAGTCCGGTGCCGACCGCGGTGCCGCCCTGCGCCAGCGGATAAAGCTCCTTCAAACCAAGTTTGACGCGGGCGATGCCTGAAGTGACCTGCGCGGCGTAGCCGGAAAATTCCTGGCCGAGCGTCAGCGGCGTGGCGTCCTGCGTGTGCGTGCGGCCGATCTTGACGATCGAAGCGAACTCTTTTGTCTTCGTTCGCAGGGCGCCCTGCAGATGCGTGAGCGCCGGAATGAGCCGATGCACGATTTCTTGCGCGGCCGCGATATGCATCGCGGTCGGGAAGCTATCGTTCGACGACTGACTCATGTTGACGTGATCGTTGGGGTGGATTGGCTCCTTTGCGCCGCGCTTGCCGCCGAGCTGTTCGTTGGCGCGGTTGGCGATCACCTCATTGACGTTCATGTTGGTCTGGGTGCCGGAGCCCGTCTGCCAGACCGAAAGCGGAAACTCGCCGTCGAGCTTGCCGTCGATGATCTCCTGCGCGGCGGCGACAATGGCTTTGGCGCGCTTTGCATCGAGCGAGCCCAGCTCCAGATTGGTTTCCGCGGCGGCGCGTTTGACCAGGGCCAGAGCGGCGATCAGCGGGCGCGGCATGCGTTCCTCGCCGATGCGGAAATTCTGCCGCGAGCGCTCGGTCTGTGCGCCCCAGTAGCGGTCGGCCGGCACGTCGATGGGGCCGAAGGAATCAGTTTCGGCGCGAGTTTTCATGATTTGCGATCCGTCACGCTGAGGTGCGAGCACAGCGAGCCTCGAAGGGCGACGGCCGGGGCCGTGCATCCTTCGAGGGCCGCGTTCGCGGCCACCTCAGGATGACGGATCAAAGTCATTTCTTTCTAAATCGATCGAGGCTGACGACTTCCGCGCCCGCGCCGGAAGGCGTTTCCGGCTTGGGTTCGGGAGCCGGCAGAGTCTCACCCCGGTCGGGGCCGCCGGCCGCCTTTTGAGCGGGGACCGCCGGCTCGGCGCCGGGCCCGGTTTCGCTTTCTGCCTCGGCCGGCGCGAATTGCAGACCGAACTGCACCGCCGGATCGAAAAACGCCGTCACGGCCTCGAATGGTATTGTCAGCTTTTCCGGAACGCCGCCGAACGACAGGCCGACTTCGAACGCCTCGTCACGCACCGCCAGATCCCAGAACTGGTGCTGGAGGACGATCGTCATGTTGTTCGGATATTGCGCGCGCATCCGATCGGACAACCGTACACCGGGCGCCGCGGTCGCAAACGAAATCTTGAAATGATGCTCGCCAGGCAGGCCGTTTTTGGCGGCGTCGACCAGAACGGTGCGCACCACGCCGCGCAAGGCAGCCTGGGCCAGGAGGTCGTAGCGGATATGATCTTCAGCCATGCCGGAAGCTTGAGTCAGAGGTCAATAATCACATAGGGCGTGAATCATAGCGGTCCAGAGCGATTCTGTCTCTGACCTCCGATTATCGAATCCCTGGAAAGTGGAGGCTTCTGTTGCCAGGTGCCTCCGAACCCCGCCTGACGGAGCTTAACCCGTCAGGGCTTTAAATCGGTCTTTCGAGCTGCTTACGCAGCCAGAGCAACCGGAGCATAGTTGTCATTGGCAACTATGAATTGGCCCGATAACGCCGGAACCATCCCGGGCAAAAGCGCGCCTTTTACGCCCTCGTCGATCCTA
>DASZWK010000388.1:0-6154 GCA_035546235.1 Xanthobacteraceae bacterium
CATAGGTTAGCGCGAGGATCGCCGCCGACGTCCACATCGGGTCAAGGCCGAAAACGAGGTGCGGGGTGAACGGCTGCGTCACAGCGAGCTTGATCCTGCGGCTATTCGCCTATGCGCGGCGCTTGAGGGACGCAACTGAAAAAGGCAGGCTTGCCAGAGATAGCGAGCGATCTATTGTCGCCGAGCGCCGCCACACCCGCAACGAGCGCCGGCAGCCGGAGGATACGATGATACTGCACCGCAGACGCGTCCTGCATCTGACCGCCGGCGCCGCCATGCTGCCGGCGCTGCCGCACTTGGCCTTTGCCGACACCTATCCGTCGCGGCCGGTGCAGATGATCGTGCCGTTTCCCCCCGGCAGCTCGCCCGACATCATCGCGCGTCTTTCCGGACAATGGCTTTCGGAACGGCTCGGCCAGAATTTCGTCATGCAGAACCGCCCGGGCGCGGGCAGCAATATCGGCACCGAGATCGTCGTCCGCGCCGATTCCGACGGCTACACACTACTGGCGGACGTGCTGAGCAACGTTCTCAATGCCTCGCTCTATCATCATCTCAGCTTCAATTTCTTGACCGACATCGCGCCGGTGGCGACCGTCGCCAACGCGCCATACGTCGTGCTCACGACCCAATCGCTGCCGGCAAAGACCGTTCCGGAGCTGATCGCTTATGCCAAGGCCAATCCCGGCAAGATCAATTTCGCGTCCGGCGGCATCGGCACGTCGTCTCACATCTTCGGCCTGCTGTTCATGACCATGGCCGGAATCGAATTGGTACACGTGCCCTACCGCACCAATTACATGCCGGACCTGATCAGCGGCCAAGTGCAGATGGTGATCAATCCGATTCCGCAGGCGGTGGAATTCGTCAAAGCCGGCAAAGTGCGCGCGCTTGCTGTCACGACAAAGGAGCCCATCGCCGCTCTGCCCGATCTGCCGACAGTGAACCGGTTCGTGCCCGGCTATGAGGCCATCGGCTGGTACGGCATCGGCGCCCCGAAGAACACGCCTAGCGACATCATCGCCAAGCTCAACGCCGCCGTTAACGCCGCGCTCGACCAGGCGACGCCCAAGGCGCGGCTTGCCGTTTTGGGCGTCGAGCCGATGAAGAAATCGCCGGCCGAATTCGCTCAGTTCATCGCCGCCGAGAACGATAAGTGGGGTAAGGTCATCCGCGCGGCCAATCTCAAGCTGGACTGAGATCGGTCCGGCGACATTCGCTCTGTAACGTGCAATGCATCCCAGGGAGTTCAACGTGGCGGTTCATCGCTTTCTCAATCCTTCAGCCATTCCGGCGCCGCGCGGTTATTCGCATGTCGTCGAGACCAAGGGGCCAAGCCGCACGATCTATCTCGCCGGCCAGCTCGGCATGACGGCGGACGGCAAGTTCGCCGGCGGGCCGGGCGATTTCCGCGCCCAGGCGACTCAATGCTTCGAAAACATCAAGGCCGGGCTCGCCGCGGTCGGCGCAACATTCGAGCACGTGGTGAAGCTCAACAACTACCTTGTCGACATGGTGCACCTGCCGGTCTATTTCGAAGTGCGCGACCGCTACGTCGACACCAAAAATCCGCCGGCCTCGACCACGATCCAGATTTCGAAGCTTGCCCGCGACGGCGCGCTCTACGAAGTCGAGGCGATCGCGGTGGTGCCGGAATAAAAGCGCGCGCCGCCACAACTTTTTGGCGACGTATCGCTTTCCCTGCGGCACGATAAGATGAAGGCCTCAAAGGTTCGGCTGGGAGGAAGTTATGAGGAATCGACACACGAACGTTGTTGCCCGAGCGCTGGCCAGCGGCTTCGCATTTGGCTTAGCACTCACGCTTTTGCCCATCGCCGCCTCGGCGCAGGGCAAGACCTACACGATGAAAATCAGCCTGCCGACCCTCAACGATCCGAGCCACGTATTCGCCAAAAACTATGCGGCGGCGCTGGAGAAGGATTCCGGCGGCCGCATCAAGCCGCAGATTTTTCCGCTGAGCCAGCTCGGCTCCATTCCGCGGCAGATCGAAGGCACGCAGTTCGGTTCGATTCAGTGCGCGATCCTGCCGCCGGAATTTTTCGTCGGCGTCGATAGCCGCTTCGAAGTGATGGCGGCGCCGGGCCTGGTCGGCTCGCTCGCGCAGGGTCAGCGCGTCGCCGCCGATCCGGCTGCGCTCAAGCTGATGCTCAGTCTCGGCGCCAACAAGGGCCTGCACGGCATCGCCATGTTCATGAATTCGCCGTCCTCGGTGATCGCGAAGACGCCGATCCGGCATCTCGCCGATTTCAAAGGCAAGAAGATCCGCGTGCTGGCCTCGCCGTTTCAGATGGCGCCGATCGCCAAGCTCGGCGCCACGCCGGTGGCGATGACGCTCGCCGATGTCGTGCCCGCCATGCAGCAAGGCACCATCGACGGCGCGGTCGGCGGCATCGTGGTCTGGACCCCGATGCACTTCAGCGATGCGGCCAAATACGTGACCGAGACCGGCCAACCGGCCGTGTTCGTCATGGCCGAGGTCAACAAGGCCTGGTACGAGGCATTGCCCGCGGACCTGAGGAAAATCGTCGACGACGACGCCGCCGCGCAGCAGAAGGCGATCGGCCCGGTGGCGGAAGACATCGTCGGCAAGGCGCGCAAGGGCTGGGTCGCAGGCGGCGGCGAACTGATCGACCTGCCGGCCGCCGAGCAGGCGCAGATGATGACGACGTTCGCCGACGTGGTCGCCGGAGTCGCCAAGGAAAAACCCGCGCTCTACGACGCCTACAAGGTCGTCAGCGACGCGGCGCAGCGGACCCAGTAAAATTCAGTATAATTCGGCGCGCCCGGACCATGGCAGTCAATTTTTATCTATACTGCCGCGATCCCTATTCATCTGCCTTCGCGGCGGGCCTCCACCTGTGTGCTTAGCGGTGCCGGACACTCGCGCCATCCGTCGCATCAGATAAAAAAAACTGCTTAAACCGCGCGCGGGCTGCCTCCCCGCGCGCCAGATCAAAGCAATTGACGATGGCAAGGCGAAACCCGCCCGGCGGCATGGAATGCCGTTCTGGACTCCAGTCCTCGTGGAACGTCACTTGCACGCTGGTAACGCTGTCCATGCGGCCAACCTCGTCGATCAGCGCTTGCGGGGGATGCACATAATGGCGGCCATTGGAGCCGAACAGGACGACGCTATATCCATCACGCCGATCCTGATCAGAAAATTCCCAGATGCCCTTCTCGTAGAGCTTCACCAGCGCATCGATCCAGCCGTCACCGTAAAGGTCGGGCCATTGGTCCGCGAACCGCAGATGCGCCTCGATGATAGAGCCGCCGATCGTTTCCAGATTGAGCATGCCGGTATAACCGGCGAGGTGCCTGCGTATCCACTCGCCACAATTTGCTTCGATGTCGCTGTCAGGCTCGGCATGGACCCACCAGTAATCGAAGGTGCCCTCCCCGGCCGGCTTGCCGGTCACATGCCGCCACCAGCGCGGTTCCCCGTTGACCACGGCAACGTCGGAAGAAACGTGACGGCCTTCGAGTAACGTCACCCACATGTGTCCGGGAGCGTAGAACTTCTCGTACTCTGCCGCCGACCGCAACACACGGCTGCCCGCGCCCATCCCCTTAAGATTAATAATAGGCTTGGAGAAGACCGGATAATGCGGCGGCGGCGTGCCGTGCGGACCAGCGTCGAGATTCTGACTGAGGGCAATCTCAAGTTTGTCATATACCCAACGGTAGGCAGGATACCATTGCCAAGCGTCAGGGTCTTCGGTCGGGATGTTGACGCTGGTCTGAACGTGAGAGAAATATTGCAGACGCCAGGGGTCAGCTTCACAGATCGGCATGGGTCAATACAATGCTACTGCAGAAAGCGGAACTGAAGATTTAGACGACTATTCTTTGATTGTCATCTCCCTTATCCGCTAAGAGCGCGCTAGTAACTCTGGTCGCAGACGGCCCTTGCAGCCGGCCGCGGCGTTATTAGACTGCCGTCCACTGTGGGGGGACGGTCGTGCCATATCGCTGGTTTCTTAGTTATCACACGCCGGACGAACCGTTGGCGGCACGTCTCAAGGCCGCGATCGAACGCAAAGATGCTGCGGCCCAGGTCTTTTTCGCTCCCACAAACCTGAGAGCCGGCGGAGCCTGGTCGGCTCAGCTCGCCCAGGAAATCGGCGACGCAACCGCCTTCGTTCTGCTCATCGGCCAAGCGGGCATCGGCCAATGGCAGGTACCCGAATATGACGAGGCGCTCGACAAGTGGGTCAAATCAGATAGGACATTTCCGCTCATCGTCGTCCTGCTTGAAGGGCAGATCGCGCCTGGCCTGGCGTTTCTGCGCCAGCTGCACTGGATTATCACGCCCGATCCTTCGTCCGAGAAGGACATCGCGCGCATATTCGACGCGCTGTCAGGTGTCGGCTCAAGCCCAGGCGAACTCTGGCGGTACACGTCTCCCTATCGCGGCTTGGAGGCGATGGAGGAGAAGGACAGCGATTATTTCTTCGGCCGCAAGGTCGAGACTGTTGAAGTTCTGTCCGCCCTGGCCGCTGCACCAGACCGACTGCCGATTCTCATTGGCAATTCGGGTGTGGGTAAATCCTCGCTGGCGCAAGCCGGCGTACTGGCGTCGCTCAAGCGCCAAGCTTGGCCCGAAGATGCCCAGGCCCCGAATGCCTGGCCCGCGGCGTTCCAGAACAGCCGCCAGTGGTGCTTTCTATCGCTGAAGCCGGGAACCGATCCGCTCAAAGCGCTGGTCGAAGTGTTCCTGGACACTTGGCAGTATGCTGCCACCGATCCTGAGCGGGTCACGCGGCAGCATGGCTGGATCGAGGCTCTGCTCGGCGGCAAGGCGACCTTGCCCGACCTGATCGACGCAACTGAGCGACGCCGCAAGGAACTCGACCAGCCCAAGCCGCCCGGATTTTTGCTCTACGTGGATCAAGGCGAGGAGCTTTATGCACGCGCGGAGGAGAGCCAACGACATTGTTTCTCAAAACTGCTCGTACAGGCGCTGCCGGACCCGCGCCTGCATGCGATCATGAGCATGCGCTCCGATTTTCTTGGCCACCTGCAGGCAGACACGCCGTTGTTCAAGGCGCGGCAGCAGATAGATGTGCCGCCGCTCGGAGAGCAGCAGTTGCGCGAGATTGTCAGCCGCCCCGCGCAACTGCTTTCGGCTCGTTTCGAGAGCGATAGGCTCATTGACGTAATTAGCCGACGCACCGCCGAGGATTCAGTCAAGGACGTGGGCGCTCTGCCGCTGTTGTCGTACACGCTAGACGACATGTGGACCAGCATGATGCAGCGCGGTGACGGAATCCTGCGCCTGCCCGCACAGTCATTTGAGCTTGGCCGCGTTCTGGTCGATCGCGCCAACAGATTTCTTGAGACGCACGCTGGCGCTGAGGATGCATTGCGGCGCGTGTTGACGCTTCGTCTCGCCACCGTACGCGAGGATGGCGAGCCAACCAGGCGACGCGCCATGCGCGGCGAGTTCACCGATGAGGAATGGCAACTTGTTTCGGAACTTGCCGATTATCCCAACCGGCTTCTCGTGATCGTGACGACCGAGGCTGGCGATAGTTTTGCGGAAGTGGCGCACGAGGCGATCTTTCGGCGCTGGGACAAGCTAAAGGAATGGATCGCGGCGGAACGTGAATTTCTCGCTTGGCGGAGTGGCTTGGAAGCCGCCCGCCGTACATGGCAGGCGGCGCCCTCGCATTCGAAAGATGATGCGCTTCTGATGGGCCTTGCTGCGACTAACGCGGCGAATTGGCTCCATCGGAGGGAAGCAGACATCCCGGCGCCTGAACGACAGTTCATCGTTTTAAGTCTCAGGGCAGCGCGAACGCGGCGGCGGCGGCTTGGCGCATTGATCGCCGTTTTGGCGCTGGCGATTGTCACAGCCGTAACGGCCTGGATGCAGGAGCGCAGAATCGACGCGCTGTGGAAATGGGTCACGGTCACGCGCCCCTATATGAACGCGCGCGTGCGGCCTTTCGTCCTCAGTGCCGCCGCCGAGCAGGCACTTAAGCCGAAAGATTCCTTCAAGGAATGCTCAGGCGATTGTCCGCAAATGATCGTCATTCCTGCCGGTCCATTCGCGATGGGTTTACCGAGTGGGAACAAGGCGTCAGACCCGAGCGAACAGCCGCAGCACGCCGTCACCATCGGCAAACCG
>DASZWK010000389.1:0-1810 GCA_035546235.1 Xanthobacteraceae bacterium
GCATTTTCGCATCCAGGGCCTGCCGGCCGAGCCGTTCGAATCGTTATTTGCCATGCCGGACTGGGCGCTCGAGGAGCGCGGCGCGGTGCGCCGCATTGCCGACAAGGCGGGCTATCCGTGCCGTATCAGTCTCACCGACGCTGCTGCCGGTGACGAACTCATTCTGACCAATTACGAGCACCACGCGGTCGACTCGCCTTACCGCATGCGCTTTGCCATCTATGTGCGCAAAGGCGAGCAGACATTCGACGCCGTAGATACCGTGCCCGAGCAGCTGCGCACGCGTACGCTCGCGGTCCGCGGCTTCGATGCCGGAGGCATGATGACCGGTTGGGAATTGATCGACGGCGGCAAGCTTGAAGATGCCATCGGGCGGCTATTCGCCGAGCCGCGCGCCGCCTACCTGCACGTCCACTTCGCCGCACCCGGCTGCTACGCTGCGCGTGTCGATCGGGTATAGGCGCAGAGCTGGCGTTCAGTCTTTCCCGATCGCGTCATCGATCACGCGCAGCAGCGTCAATAGCGCGCTGTTGAGCGGCGTCGCGATGCCGTGACGTTCGCCAGCGGCCACGATGGCGCCGGTGAGCGCTTCGACTTCGAGACGCCGCCCGGCCAGCCGGTCGAAATACATCGAGGTGCCGAGTTCGCCCGAGAACGTGAACAGCGTCGCCATGGCGCGCGCCGGCTCGTCGTCGGCGACAGCGACGCCCTCGGCGCGGGCCACCGCGACCGCCTCGTCGAGGATCTTCAGGCAAAGCTCGTGCACGTCCGGCCGCCGCAATACCGCCTGGCGCTGCAGGGTCAGGGTGGTGATCGGGTTGGCGACGGCGTTGATCAAAAGCTTGCGCCACACCAGCGTCGCGAACTCGCGACTGAGCAAGACACGGAGCGGCGTCCCAGCAAACAGGCTGGCAAAGCCACGGCCGGCTTCATCGTCGGTGACGGCAATGTCCTGCTCGCTGCCTTGTCGCATCCGTACGCGATCGGGAGCGAGCCGCTCGCCGTTGAAATAGACGATCGCCGGCAGCACGGCGGCGCCGTTCGCCAGCGGGGCGACGCGCTCGACATGGCCGATGCCGTTCTGCAGCACCGCAACGCGCGTCGCGGGCGTGCACAGCCGCGACAGCCACGGCGCGGTTGCTGCGGTCTGATGCGTCTTGGTGCACAGCATGACCCAGTCGGCCGGCTCCGCGACCTGAGCGGGATCGGTGAGCGCAGCGAGCGGCAGTTCGGCCGTGCCCGCCGGCGACTCAAGCGTCAATCGCTCGATCGGCTCGCGCGTGCACGCGACCACATGATGGCGGCCGGCGGCGACAAGGCAGCCAGCCACGGCTCCGCCGATGCTGCCGAGGCCGATAACGGCGATGCGCTGACGCGGTTCGGCGTGGGGAGATGCAGACGCGTTTGCGGGGGCGGCGGCCATGTGCGGATCTACGAGATGTGCGGATCTACGAGATGGAACTCGCCCGCATAGTGCCTCGCTGAGGCTTATGCGCCAAGGCGCGCGGTTCCATGCGACAGATCGGCCCAATCAGTGTGACTGTTTTGTCTCACTTAAGCAGGTAATCGCACTCGCCATGATGGTGCCGCGCATTCGCCCATTTTGGCGGCAACTGGGCGATACCCAACAACCAGGAGGGGTCGTAGCGTGAAACTTCATCTCGTATCCGCAGCTGTGCTGGCTGCGTCACTGGCGTTTCCATTGGCCGCGCACGCGCAGGGAGTGCCGGACGGCGTGTCACATGGTGCTTATGTCGGCGCCCAGGCAGCCGGCCCGGTCGGGGGTCTGGTCGGCGGTGTTGTCGGCGGC
>DASZWK010000390.1:0-11906 GCA_035546235.1 Xanthobacteraceae bacterium
GAGCGCGCCGGGCAGGTCGTTGACGAATTGCAGCGCCAGCGCCGAGACGGCGAGATCGAGCGAAGCGTCGCGGAACGGCAGCGCCTCCTCGTCGGCGGCGACGAGGTTTTTGCCCGTGCCTGGCGCGCGCGCTTCGGGCACCGCATCCGCGGCCACGACGGTGCCGACCGAGCCGAGCCGGGCGAGCGCCGCACGCACCGCTTCGCCGGGGGTGCCGATGTCGGCCGCAAGCTCGAAGCGGCGCAGAACCGCAGTGAGTCGTTCGGCGAGATCGTCGGCAACGCGATCGAGCAAAAAAGTCGCCGGCCCGAGCTGTGCCGCGCGCCTGCGGCGCGCTCGCACGAGCACACGGTCAAAAATCAGAGGGTTACCGGTCATCGGGTAATTTTCTCACATCCGCCGCATGGTGCGAAGCAAAGCGCGCACGCGAAAAGGCTCGCTATCCGCAATGACAACGTCCGTGCGGGGCGATACGCTTGCGCCATGGCCGTGACAGTCACCATAGCCATTCCGGCGCCCATCAGGCGCGCTGCCGAAGCGGTGCGCGGCCTGTTGCGGGCGACGCTCGATGTGGCGCTGCCGCCGCTGTGTGCGGTGTGCCGCGTGCCGGTCGACGGCAACGGTTTGTGCCCTTCGTGCTGGTCGAGACTGTCTTTCATCACGCGCCCCTATTGCGAGCGGCTCGGCATCCCGTTTGCGTTCGATCCCGGCCCCGGCGTTCTGTCAATGGAAGCGATCGCGAGTCCGCCGGCCTACAACCGGGCGCGCGCCGCGGTCCGGTTCGACGACGTTTCGCGCGCGCTGGTGCACGGGCTTAAATATGGCGACCGGCTCGATCTTGCGCCGATGATGGGATGCTGGATCGGCCGTGCCGGACGCGAACTGCTCGCCGAAGCCGATGCGCTCGTCCCGGTACCGCTGCACTGGCGGCGGCAATGGGGTCGGCGCTTCAACCAGTCCGCCATGCTGGCAGCGGCCGTCTCGGCCGAGAGCGGTGTGCCTATCGCGGCCGGTGCGCTCAAACGCGTCAAGGCCACCGCCCAGCAGGTCGGCCTGACCCGCGCCGAGCGCGCCACCAACGTCCAGGGTGCCTTCAAGGTACCCGAGGAGGGCAGGGGCTCGGTTTTACGCCGCCGGCTGGTTCTGGTCGACGATGTGCTGACCTCCGGCGCCACGGTGGAAGGCTGCGCTCGGGCCTTGCTGCGGGCCGGCGCCGCCAACGTCGATGTGCTGGTTTTCGCCCGGGTTGCCGATCCGGCCCGAACTTCCATATAAAGAAATCGATAAAAATTACCGATCATCATGGCCGATATCGATATCTATACGATCCGTTACTGTCCCTACTGCGCCGATGCCAAGGAACTGTTGACCCGCAAGGGCGTCGGCTTCCACGAGATCGATGCCAGTGGGAACAGGGACACGAGAAAGGAAATGATCGCGCGCGCCAACGGCCGCAGCACATTCCCGCAGATTTTCATCGCCGGGACGCATGTCGGCGGCTGCGACGATCTCTATGCGCTTGAAGAGGCAGGCGAGCTCGATCCTTTGCTCGAGAAAATAAGGGATCAGTCGAAGGAAGCGCCCGTATGAGCGGCACCAAAAGCTCAACCTTCAAGGTCGGCCTGATTGCCATGCGCTCGGGCATTGACCCGCAGGCCAATCTCAATGCCGTGCTGGCGGCGATCGACCAGGCCAAGCGTGCCGGCGCCGACTATGTGCAGACTCCGGAAATGACCAACGTGCTTGAAAGCAAGCGCGATCGCCTGTTGGCCAACATCGTAACCGACGACAACGATCCGACACTGGCGACCTTGCGCGAGGTCGCACGCAAGCTTTCGATCTACATCCATATCGGCTCGCTCGCCATTAAGGCGTCGCACGAGAAGGCAGTGAACCGTTCTTTCCTGATCGACCGCAAGGGCGACGTCGTCGCGCGCTACGATAAGATTCACATGTTCGACGTCGATCTGGCCGGCGGCGAGAGCTATCGCGAATCCAACACCTACCGCGCCGGCGAACTCGCCGTGGTCGCCGATCTGCCGTGGGGCCGCCTCGGTCTGACCGTATGCTACGACCTGCGCTTTCCGGCGCTCTATCGCGCGCTGGCCGAAGCCGGCGCGTCGTTCCTCGCGATACCCTCGGCGTTCACGCGGCAGACCGGAGAGGCGCATTGGCACGTGCTGCTGCGCGCGCGGGCGATCGAAAATGGCTGTTTCGTGTTTGCGGCGGCGCAGGGCGGCAAGCATGAGAGCGGGCGGGAGACGTTCGGCCACTCGCTCATCATCGATCCCTGGGGCCGCATCCTTGCCGAGGGCGGCACCGAGCCCGGCGTGGTGCTGGCCGAGATCGATCCGGCCGAAGTCGCTGCGGCACGCGCCAAAATTCCGTCGCTGAATCACGGCCGGCGCTTTGAACTGGTCGAACCGATGGCCGAACCGACGTATCTGCACGCTGTAAGAGCCCCGTAAATGATCCGCTACACGCTTCACTGCGCCAAAGGCCACGACTTCGAAAGCTGGTTTGCGAACTCGGCCGCGTTCGACAAACAGAACAAGCGCGGGCTCGTGGCCTGTCCGGTTTGCGGCTCCGCCAAGGTCGAGAAGGCCATCATGGCGCCGCGGCTGGGGCGCGCCGACGCCGTGGCGGCCGAGCTTCCGCAACTGCCGTCGCCGCCCGCACCAATGCCGCCCGCCGCGACAGGCGGGTCGATGCCGCCGGTCGCTCCCGGCAAGGCGCCAGTCGCGATGATGTCGTCGCAGGAACGCGAGTTGCGCCAGAAGCTAAAAGAGTTGCGCGACCACGTCACCAAGCACGCCAATTATGTCGGTCCGCAGTTTCCGGAAGAAGCCCGCAAGATGCACTACGGCGAAATCGAGCACCGCTCGATCTATGGCGAAGCATCGCCGGAGGACGCCAAGGCGCTGCACGAGGAGGGCATCGAATTTCATCCGTTGCCGATTCTGCCGGATGAATTCAACTAATGAGGACGCGGCTTAGGTAGTTTGCTTTCGATGGTGAATGTCTTTCACGTCAGAGAATAAAATATCCTTGTTGTGTTCGCCGGTGTACTCAAGATCGAAGGCGCTGCGTGCCAGGAAGACGGGATCGCCATCGAAGTCCTCGGCGATGGACGACGAATAGCTCGCTATAAACCGATCTAGGTTCTTGCGGTTGGCCGCCGAAATCCATCGCGCAAATTGAAAATCCGGCGTCGCCCAATCGATGTCCAGTCCATATTCGGCGGAAAGCCGGACCTTCAAGACATCGAGCTGGAGCGGACCAACGACACCGACCAGAAGTGTTGTGCCGTTGCTCGGCCGGAAGACCTGGGCCACTCCTTCCTCCGACAACTCTTGCAGCGCCTGATTTAGCTTCTTGGCTTTCATGGCGTCCGCCAGGCGAACGCGGCGCAGGATTTCCGGCGCGAAATTGGGCACGCCGACAAAGTTCAAATCCTCGCCTTCGGTCAGGGTGTCGCCAATGCGCAGCGTTCCGTGATTGGGTATGCCAACCACGTCGCCCGCGTAGGCTTCATCGGCGAGCGCCCGATCCTGGGCGAAGAAAAATTGAGGCGCGCGCAGGCTCATGGCCTTCGCGGTCCGGGTCTGCGTGACTTTCATGCCGCGACTGAGCTTGCCGGAGCAGAGCCGAACGAAGGCGATGCGGTCGCGATGGTTCGGGTCCATGTTCGCCTGGATCTTGAAAACAAACGCCGACATGCCGGGTTCGGCAGCTGACACGATCCGTTTGTCCGCGGTCTGTGTTCGCGGCGGCGGCGCCAGATCGCCGAGAGCATTTAGTAAATCGCCAACGCCAAAGTTCTTGAGCGCGCTGCCAAAGAAAATCGGAGTCATATGGCCCTCGGCGAAGGCAAGCGAATCGAAACGCTTGCAGGCCTGACGTACCAGATCGATCTCGCCACTGAGTACCGCAGCGTCGAGATTGGAATTCAAACCAGCGATTTCGGCCAAGGGCATTTCGCGCAGTCGGCCGGTACTGCCGGAGTCGCCTTCGAGGAGCCGCACACCTCCCGATGCGACGTCAATAGTCCCGACGAAGTCGCGCCCCTGTCCGACTGGCCAGTTGATCGGTGCGGCGTCGAGCGCCAATGTCTTCTCGATCTCGTCAATCAGGTCGAAGGGGTCGCGGCTTTCCCGATCCATCTTGTTGATGAAGGTAATGATCGGAATATCGCGCAGTCGGCACACCTCGAAGAGCTTGCGGGTGCGCGGCTCGATGCCCTTGGCGGCGTCGATCACCATGACGGCCGAGTCGACCGCCGTGAGCGTTCGATAGGTGTCCTCCGAAAAATCTTCGTGGCCCGGCGTATCGAGCAAATTGAATACTCGACCGCCGTATTCGAAGGTCATGACCGACGTGACGACGGAAATCCCGCGCTCCCGTTCGATCGCCATCCAGTCCGAGCGGGTTGTTCGCCGGTCGCGCTTGGCCTTGACCTGCCCGGCGAGCTGGATTGCTCCGCCGAACAATAGGAGCTTTTCCGTCAGCGTGGTCTTGCCGGCGTCCGGGTGGGAGATGATCGCAAAAGTGCGGCGTCGTCCAACCTCGGTCGCGATGGGCGAGAGGGTTTCGGCGCCCGATGGCGTCGGTACGGGCATGTTCATGGCGGAGTGGATGTGGCAGTTTCACGGGGTGCGTTCAAGAGCGCGATGGCTCAGGAGCGCCAGCCACGGGCCTTCGCGGAGCCCGACCCCACCGGACATTAAACCGGATCCGTAAGTGCAGACCTTAAGCGCGCGCGTGCGCCCTTATGGTTTGACTGCCCAGCACACGTAGTAAGCGCCGAAGACGAACTCTTTCATCTGCATCGGCCCAAGCCGCGCCAGATTCTCCCACGGCTTGAGGTCGGCGTCGCCCATGAAGATCGACTCCAAGACCTTCTCGCCGAAGGGACGGATGAGCTTCTCGGCGAAGTTCGGCTGTTTGCCGTCGATAATCGCCAGGCAGGCCCCGGGTTTCATCGAATCCCAGATGCGCGCCAGGGTCTGCGTGGGATATTCCAGCGTGTGATAGCAAAGCGAGAGGAGGACAAGATCGGCGACCGGCACACGGTACTGCGCAATGTCCTGCTTGATCAACGCGACGTCGAGCCTCTCGCGCCGCGCGAAGTCGACGGCGCGAGCAAACATGCCGGGCGAAAATTCGACCCCGATCACGTGGCCGTCGCGGCCAACGGCGCCGCGTAAATGCGGAAAATTTCGTCCAGTGCCGCAACCGAGTTCGATCGCCGTATCGCCCTCTGAAATCGGCAGGCATCGCATCGCGCGCCCGCGGATGCGACACAGCGACATCAGCAAAAGATGGTCGATGAGTGTGATGTAGGGTGCAAGTCTGTCGTAACGCTCGCGCACACGCGAACTGTGCCGCTCCTCCGCGACAAGCGCGCCTTGCTGCGTTTCAAGCACGCTGTATTTTACTGGACCGTGCATTGTCACCCCTTTTTCAACTCTCTTCCAAAGTCAGAACACAACTACTTCCCGCCGGCCGACCGGCCGGCGAGTTCACGCCGACGATGTCTCGGCGCAGTGTTCGATGTCGTCTGTGATGTCCGCCTTCGGCGGAGTCGTCGCCCCGTTCCTCCCATTCTTTCGGCCGAAGTGCCGACTTGTTTATGTCGAATTTACGCAGATTCCTCCGCCCCACGTAAGTGCGGTGGTGTCGCATTGTGTGGACAATCTGGCTTATTGGTTAGCGTGAAAGCCGCATGGTTAGCGCCCGGCTCGGGCCGCGTGCGCAACCGTCAGTGCTCCAAAATCAACAGCACAACACCGGCCACGACGAACACCATGCCGATTCCTTCACGCGGCGTTGTCTTCTGACCGAAGGCGTAGCGCGCGACGAGCTGCGCAAACAGCACTTCGATCAGCGCCAAGGTGCGCACGCTGGCCGCTGTGGCGAGCGCGAAGGCGAGAAACCAGAATTGCGAGGCCAGCGCCCCCATGAAGCCGGCGAACAGCGAGCGCTTCCACGATTTCGCGATGGCGGTCATCACCGCGGGCTGGCGCAACCACAGATACAGCGACAGCACGACCGCCTGCATGAACAGGCCGACGACGAGCGTGAAGGTCGCCGCCATGACGAAATTCGGCAGGTGAAGATCGAGAATGGCGCCGCGAAAGCCGATTGCCGACAGGGCGAACAGACCTCCGGAAAACAGGCCGATCAGCGTCGGCTTAAGGCCGCCGACCATGCCGCCGGGCTTGGTCGACATGATAAGCACGCCCGCGGTAGCAACGATGATCGCGGTCATCAGCGGCAACGATACGGCGTCGCCAAGAAAGATGAGTCCGAAGATCGCGACCTGGATCGGCTCGGTCTTGATGTAGGCGATGGTGACGACGAACGATCGTTGCCCCATCGCCATCAACATCGTTGCTGTCGCGGCAATTTGCGCGACGGCGCCGTCGATCACCCATGGCCAGAACCCCCAGCCGGGCCGCGGCAGCGGCACGTCGGTGCCTACGATCAGACCGATGAGGAAGATCAGCGCGAACGGGAAGCCGAACAGAAACCGGACATGCGTGGCGCCCACGGTGCCGAGCGCACTTGTCAGCTCGCGCTGCATGGCGTTGCGCAGGGTCTGAAAAAACGCCGCGATGACCGTAAATATGGCCCAGAGCCAACCAGCGAGGATCACGCGGCTTTCTCCGCGACCACCATGTAATTGGCGTCCATATCGGTGGAGAGCTGAAAGCGGTCGGCGAACACGTTGTAGATCACGCCGGCCTCATCGATCACATGCAGGCCCGCCTGTTCGAGGGCGAGTTCAAGCTCGTCGGGCGTAATGAACTTGTCCCATCGGTGGGTGCCGCGTGGAATCCAGCGCAGAATATACTCGGCGCCGACGATGGCGAGCGCGAAACTTTTCATGGTGCGGTTGAGCGTGGCGACAAACATCAGGCCGCCCGGCTTCACCAGATCGGCGGCTGCCTCGATGAACAGATCGACGTCGGCGACGTGCTCGACGACCTCCATGGCAAGTACAACGTCGAAGCGTTCGCCGGCTTCCGCCAGCGCTTCCGCCGTGGTGCTGCGGTAGTCGATGGCGAGACCCGCCTGGGCGGCATGATGGGCCGCCGCGGCGATGTTCTCCTCGACAGGATCCGCGCCGACCATTGTGGCGCCGAGCCGGGCCAGCGGCTCGGACAGAACGCCGCCGCCGCAGCCGATGTCGAGGATGCGCAAGCCCGCGAGACTGTCGAGCCGCGCCGGATCGCGGCTGAAATGTGCGGCCGTGCGGTCGCGGATATAGCCGAGCCGCACCGGATTGAAGCGGTGGAGCGTCGCCCATGGACCGCGCGGATCCCACCATTGGCCGGACAGCCGCGTAAAGTGCGCGACTTCGCCGGCGTCGATGGTACCCGCGGATTTCTGCTGGCGGTCCATGGCGAGTCGATCAGGCGCTGGCGCGTTTGCGCTTGAAGTGGCCGTAGCCGGGACGGTAGCTTTTCTCGTCCAAAAACTGCTTCATGCCTTCCTCGCGGCTGTTCTCTTTGTCGTTGTAGCGCAATGCGTCGCTCTTGGCGTTGAGATAATCAGCGGCCTGCGGCTCATTCATGAAGCGCACGGCGCGGATTGCCTCCTTGGTATAGCGCAATGTCGTCGGACTCTTTTCCATCAGCTTCTTGGCGAGCTTGATGGTCTCGTCGCGCAGCCGCTCCTTGGGATAGGAGAAATTCACGAAGCCCATCTGCTTGGCCTGCTTGCCGTCGAATGAATCGCCCGTCATGGCGTAATAGAGCGCATCGCGGTAGTTCATCGTCTGCGCGACGTTCCAGGACACGATGCCGCCGGGCAGAATGCCCCAATTGACCTCCGAGAGGCCGAACATGGCTTCGTCGGCGGCGAGCGCAATATCGCAGGCCGAGACCTGGGTGAAGGCGCCGCCAAAGCAGTAGCCGTTGACCATGGCGATAGTCGGCTTCGGGAACGTCGACAGCTTCTGCCAGCGCCAGTTGTTGGAAGCGCGCCGCAGCTTGTGCCGTGCCGCCGCATTGCCCGCATTGGCACGGAAATAGAGCTTGATATCCTGGCCGGCCGAAAATGCCTGATTGCCCGCGCCGGTCAGGACCAGAACCTCGGTCGCCGGATCGACGGCCAGCTCGTCAAGCACCTCGTCCATTTCGAGGTGGACCTGCGGGCTCATGGCGTTGCGCTTGTCGGGCCGGTTGATCATCAGCCAGGTGATGCCGCCTTCGTTTTCGACATGGATGGCTTCGTATTTCTTGCCCGCAGGCATGGTTTTCTCCCTTTGTGGATTGCCGCCCATTCAACAGGCGATCCTTGCGGCAAGCAAGGTTAACCGCGGCGGGCGGCGGCCCAAGCCGGTATCGCATGTGGCGTTTGCGCCGCTTTGGCACGTTGCACTTCGGCGCGACCTGAACGAGGATAGGCGCTCGCAATCGGATCGAGCATTCCGAAAATCGGGAGGGAGCGATGCAAAAGCTGTTGTGCGGATTGGCCGGCGTGGCGCTGGCGTTTCTCGGCGCCGGGTCGGCCAGCGCCCAGAACTCGGTCAAAATCGGAATGATCAACGAGTATTCCGGACAGTTCGCCGACACCGGCGCGCAAATCGACCATGGCGTCACGCTCTGGATGAAGCAGCATGGTGACACCGTCGCCGGCAAGAAGATCGAGCTCATTCGCAAGGATACCGGCGGCATGTTTCCGGACACCGCCAAGCGTCTCGCGCAGGAAGCGATTGTGCGCGATCATGCCGACATTCTGGGGGCTTTCTCGCTGACGCCGAACGCGCTCGCCGCGGCCGATGTCTCCAAGCAAGCCAAAAAACTCATGGTTGTGATGAATGCGGCGACCTCGATCATCACCGAGAAGTCGCCTTACATCGCACGGACCTCGTCGACCACTCCGCAGTTGAATTACACGCTTGGCCAGTGGGCGGCCAAAAACGGCATCAAGACGGTTTATACGATGGTGTCGGATTACGGCCCAGGCATCGATGCCGAGACTTGGTTCCAGAAGGGCTTTAAGGACAACGGCGGCACGATCGTGGGTTCCGTCCGCTTCCCGATAGCGAACCCGGATTTCTCTTCCTTCGTCCAGGCCGCCAAGGACAAGAATCCGGACGCGATCTACATCTGGATTCCTGGCGGCGCCCAGCCCGCGGCCATTGGCAAGGCGCTGGCTGAGCGCGGCATCGACGCCAGAAAGACGAAGATCCTGGGCCAGGATGCGCTTGCCTCCGAGACGGCGCTCAAGAGCATGGGCGACATCTCGCTCGGCATCATCTCGGTGTCCGACTACGACTACAATCATCAGTCGCCGATGAACAAGGAATTCGTGAAGACCTATAACGACGAATTCCACCGTAATCCCGACTTCTTCTCCATCGGCGGATATGACGGCGCGCACTTGATCTACGCCGTGCTGGCGAAGACCGGCGGCAAGGCCGATGGAGACGCGCTCATTGCGGCCGCCAAAGGCATGAGTTGGGAGAGCCCGCGCGGTCCGATCATGATCGATCCGGAAACGCGCGACATCGTGCAGACGGTGTATATCCGCCGCGTCGAGAAAGTCGGCAACGAACTGCTCAACGTCGAAATCGCCGCCGTGCCGAATGTCAAAGACCCGGCGCACGGCGCGAAGAAGTAAGCGACCCGGAACGAATGACCGGTTACCCGTAGGCAGACTTTCATGCTCCCCGCTTTGGGCGTGTTGTTCGACGGCGTTGCCTACGGGATGCTGCTGTTCCTGATGTCGGTCGGGCTGTCGGTGACGCTCGGGATGATGAATTTCGTCAACCTGGCGCACTGCAGTTTCGCCATGCTCGGCGGCTACGTTACCGTCACGCTGATGAACGCGGCCGGCTGGCCGTTCCTCGCCACGCTGCCGGCGGCTTTTGTCGCCGGCGCGGCGGCCAGCATCGTGCTCGAACGCATCTTTTTTCGGCGGTTCTACAACTCCAACGAACTCAATCAGTGTTTGCTGACCATCGGCATCGTTTTCGTCTCGATCGCGACTGCGGCCTACATTTACGGCACCGACCAGCAGCCGATGCAGTTGCCCTCGTATTTGCGGGGCTCTTACCACGTCGCCGGCATCGACCTCGCCGTTTACCGGCTGTTTCTGATCGTGGTGGCGGCGCTGATCACGGCCGTACTCATGGTGACCCTGGAATCGACCCGCTTCGGCGCGCAGGTCCGCGCCGCGGTGAACAATCAGCGCATGGCGCGCGGTCTCGGCATCGACGTCGACCGGCTGTTTGCCTTTACCTTTGCGCTGGGCGGCGGCCTGGCGGGGCTCGGCGGCGGACTTGCCCTTCCGATGCTGGGGCTCGACCCGTCATTCGCGCTGACTTATCTGATCTACGTTCTCATTGTCGTGGCGGTCGGCGGGCTGGGTTCGATCGCCGGATCGTTCGCCGCCGCCATGTTGCTCGGTGTCGCCGACATGGCCGGCAAATATTACGTTCCAGCCCTTGGCTCGGTCCTGATCTATCTGGTCATGCTGGTAATGATCATGTGGCGGCCGAGCGGCCTGTTCGGGAGGCGTTAGGCTGTGACCAGCGAGACGCTTTCAGCCGTCGCTGCCGCGGCGCCGGCCACTCCGCACGAATTTATGCACGCACAGGCACGCTGGCACTGGAGCGAGATCGTGTTCTGGCTCGCGACGCTGCTGCCGTTCGTGCTCGCTCCCGATTATTTGCTGCTGTCGAGCCAAGTGGCGATTACCGCGCTGTTTGCGCTGTCGCTCGATCTCATCCTTGGCTTCTCCGGCATTGTCTCGCTCGGCCACGCCGCCTATTTCGGCGTCGGTGCCTACACGGCCGGCCTGATTTCCGTGTGGGGATGGGGCGAGCCGCTGACGGGGCTGCTGGTCGCGGGCGTCGCCGCGGGCATCGTCGGCTATGTCACGAGCTTCGTCGTTGCTCGCTTTCGCCACCTCGCGCTGATCATGATCACGCTCGGCTTCTGTTTGCTGCTGCAGGAGGCCGCGAACGATGCGAATTGGCTTACCGGCGGCTTCAACGGTCTGCAGGGCGTTCATACCTGGAAGCTCCTCGGCACGTTCGATTTCGATCTGTACGGTTACACGGCCTACGCCTACGCGCTGGCCGTACTGTTTGTTATTTTCCTTGTCGCGCGACGCATCATCCACTCGCCGTTCGGGTTGGCGCTGCGCGGCATCCGCGAAAATGGCGCACGCATGCCGGCGATCGGTGCGCCAATCCTTTCCCATATCCGCACCATCTACACGATCGCCGCCATTATCGCCGGCGTTGCAGGAGCCATCCTGACGCAGACCACCGAAACGGTTTCGCTGGAAGCGCTCGGCTTTCAGCGTTCCGCCGACGTGCTGGTCATGCTGATCGTCGGCGGTACCGGCCGGCTTTACGGCGGCTTGATCGGCGCCGCCGTCTATATGGTGGCACGCGACCAGTTTTCGGGACTGAACCCGCAATACTGGTATTTCTGGATTGGGCTCCTCTTGATCGCGATCGTCATGTTTCTGCCCAACGGCATTCTCGGCGGGCTCGAACTTCTGGCGCGGCGTCTGAAGGTCATATCGTGAGCGGGAACGCCCTTTCCGCGCGCGGCGTGAACAAGAGCTTCGGCTCGCTCGTCGTCGCCGCCGACGTCAGGATCGATTTGCCGCCGGGCGTGCGCTACGCGCTGATCGGGCCCAACGGCGCGGGCAAGACCACGCTGATCAACCTGATGACCGGTATGCTGCGTCCGGATTCGGGGCGCATTTTTCTCGGCGATGAGGATATCACCGTCTTGCCGCCGGAGGAGCGGGTGCGGCGCGGCTTGGTGCGCACCTATCAGATCAACTCGCTGTTTCCGCACCTGACCGCGCTCGAATCGGTGACGCTCGCGGTGTGCGAGCGCCGCCGCGTCGCCCGCACGTGGTGGCGGCCGCTC
>DASZWK010000391.1:0-4308 GCA_035546235.1 Xanthobacteraceae bacterium
CCGGCCGTTGTATCGTAGCGGCTCCTCTTCCTGCAAACAGAGGCCGCGGTGAGCAACACCAGACTGACCTTGCGAGTGGACTTTGGCTCGAGACGATCGATCGGCCCGGGCAAGATACGCCTGCTTGAGGAAATCGGCCGCGGCGGTTCGATTTCGCAGGCCGGCCGCAGTCTCGGCATGTCCTACCGGCGCGCGTGGCTCCTGATCGACGACTTGAACCACTCATTTCGCCACGCCGTGGTGCGGGCCAAATCGGGCGGCTCGCAAGGCGGCGGCGCGGCGCTGACCGAATTCGGCGTCGGACTGGTGCGCGACTATCGCGCCATCGAGACGGCGGCGGCGGGCGCCGCCAAAACGCGCCTGCGCCGCCTCGAATCCGCGCTACGTGACGGCAAGCGCGTGAGCTCGGACCAGCCGGCGAAGCGGACCTCGATCCGCGGCGCCAAGCGTTGAGGTTTCCATGACGATCGATCGCCGCACGGTTCTGAGCGGGCTTGCAACGGCGCTCGCTGCCCCGCGCATCGCACGCGCGGCCGGCGAAGGCGATCGCATCGGGCGCATGTTTGCGCCGCCCGCAAAAGTCGAACGTGTGTTCGCCGCCGGGCCGCCGGCCGCAATCCTGCTCTACACCCTCGCGCCCGAGCTTCTGCTGGGCTGGACAAGCCGGCCGACGCCGGCGGAATGCGCGTTCCTCGGCACGGGGGCTTGCGACAAGCCCGAGGTCGGACGCCTCACCGGCCGCGGCAACACTACGAACCTTGAAGTGCTGCTCAATCTGAAGCCCGATCTGATTCTGGACGTCGGCACCATCAACGACACATACATCTCGCTCGCCAACCGCATCCAGGCGCAGACCGGCATTGCCTATGAGCTGCTCGATGGGCGCTTTGCCGCGATCGGCTCGACTTATCGCAAGCTTGGCGAACTGACCCACCGGGCGGAGGCTGCGGAAACATTCGCGCGCTACGCCGAAACAACAATAGCGACGGTCACGGGACGCATAGACCAAATCCCGAAAGATAAGCGGCCGCGCGTCTACTATGCGCGCGGTCCGCGCGGGCTTGAAACCGGACTCGGCGGCTCGATCAATGTCGAGACGATCGAATTTTTGGGCGCGCAGAACGTTGCCGGCGAACGCAAGGGCGGCATGGCCACGGTATCGATCGAGCAGGTGCTGGCCTGGAATCCCGATGTGATCATCACCATCGAGCCCGCGGTCGCGGCGGCCGTGCGCAGCGATGCGGTGTGGGCGCCGGTCAAGGCGGTGAAGAACGGCCGCATTTATCTGTCGCCCAGGCTGCCGTTCGGCTGGGTCGATTTTCCGCCGTCGGTAAACCGACTGATCGGCCTGTGGTGGCTCGCCAAGGCGCTTTACCCGGACCAGTTCCACGACGACCTGCGGCCGCTGACGCGAGAGTTCTATAAGCGGTTCTATCACATTGACCTGACCGACGCGCAGCTTGACCGCGTTCTCGCCGGTCAAGGCTGATACGCTTTCGCCATGACTCGCTCTTCCGCGCCTGGGATGTTGATCGCACTCGGTGTCCTGATCGCGGCACTGCTGCTTGCCTTCACGGTCGGGCGTTACCCCGCGGGCCTCGGCGATCTGTTCCATGTGATCGTCGCAAAACTTGGAGGGCGGCCGTCCGGCGTGTCGCCGGCTGCGGTCGACGTCATGCTGCAGATCCGCGGACCGCGCGTGCTCGCCGCGGTTCTGGTGGGCGCGGCGCTCGCCATCGCCGGCGCGGCATTCCAGGGCTTGTTTCGCAATCCGCTGGTGTCGCCCGATCTGCTCGGCGCCTCGTCGGGCGCCGCTTTGGGCGCCGTGCTCGGCATCTATTTCTCGCTCGGCGTGTTCGCCATCGAGGGTTTCGCGTTCGCCGGCGGCCTGGTGGCGGTCGGCGCCGTCTATCTGATCGGCTCGGCGATGCGCGCGCGCGATCCTATCCTGCTCCTGGTGCTGACCGGCGTGGTGATCGGCGCACTGCTCGGCGCCGGCGTCGGTCTCGTCAAATATGTCGCCGATCCGTACAGCGAGCTTCCGGCCATGACCTTCTGGTTGCTTGGCAGCCTCGCGGCGACAACATCTTCCGATCTTGTGCCGCTGGCCGGGCCGGTCGCACTTGGCGCGCTCGTTCTGTTCGCGCTGCGCTGGCGCATGAATGTCATGTCGCTGCCCGACGAAGAGGCGCGCGCGCTCGGCCTGTCGACCGGGCCGCTGCGGATCGCCATCATCGCGGCCGCGACGCTCGTGACTTCGGCGAGCGTCGCCGCGGCCGGCATCATCGGCTGGGTCGGTCTCGTGGTGCCGCACATTGCGCGCACGCTGGTCGGGCCGGATTTCGCGCGGCTCTTGCCGGCCGCCGCATTGCTCGGCGGCGGCTTTCTGCTGGCGATCGACACGCTCGCCCGTACCGCGACCGCGACTGAAATTCCGCTCGGCATTCTCACCGCGCTGGTCGGTACGCCGTTTTTCATCTGGCTTCTTGCCGGCATGTCGAAGACCTGGTCCTAGCCGATGATGCTCTCCGGCCACGCGCTGACGATCGGCTACAGCGGCCACGTTGTCGGCCGCGGCCTCGATGTCGCGCTGGCGACGGGCGAAGTGCTCGCGCTGCTCGGGCCGAACGGCGGCGGCAAGACCACGCTCCTGAAAACCCTGCTCGGTCTCCTGGCACCGCAGGCCGGCGACGTGCGGCTTGCCGACCGGCCGCTTTCGGCCTACTCGGATCGCGAGCGCGCCCGTCTGCTTGCCTATGTGCCGCAATCGCATTTCGCCACCTTCGCTTTCACGGTCGAAACCGTGGTCCTCATGGGCCGCACCGCGCACGGCAATCTGTTCAGCCGCCCGAGCGGCGCCGACCGCGACGCCGCGGTCCGCGCGCTCGCCCGGTTCGGCATCGACCATTTGCGCGAGCGGCCCTACACCGAGCTGTCCGGCGGCGAGCGGCAGCTGGTGCTGCTTGCCCGCGCGCTGGCGCAGGAACCGCAATTCATCGTGCTCGACGAGCCGACCGCGAGCCTCGATTTCGGCAACCAGGGCCGGGTGATGCACGAAATCCTGGCGCTCAAGGCGGCCGGCCACGGCGTCCTGTTCACCACGCACGACCCGAACCACGCGATGCGCACCGCCGATCGCGTCTATCTCCTACGCCAGGGCACGCGCATCGCCGAAGGCGCCACGGGAGCGATCCTCGACCGGCCGCAACTCGAAGCGCTCTACGGCACGCCCGTCGAACTGATTACCGACCGCGACACCGGACGAACGGCGTTTCTGCCGGGCTGACACCCGGCATTCGCGGCGCTACCCCTTCTCACTTGACGGGCGACATCTTCGCCAGCTCCGTGAACGGCTGGTAGGCGGCGTCGCTGCATTGTTGCGGCGTGGCGTCGATATATTGCGTCGGCGCGGCTTCCAGAAAGATCACGACCTTGATCTGGTGGTCGGCACGGTTCGGGTACCGCAGGCAAACGAGGTAATGCGGCTCCGTGCCGTCGGTGACCGGTTTCAGCACCGGCTGAGAGATCAGCGCGGTGCGGAACTCCACCGGGTTGGTGAGCTGCATGGTGAGCAGGTCGGCGATCTGCTTGCGGTAGTTCGCCGGATAGACGTTGGGGTTGACCACGAAATCCGGCTTCGGCTTCGATCCGCCAAAGCTGTCGCAGCCGGCGAGCGCCAACGCCGTGACCAACAAGATCGCTTCTGTCCGCAGCCTGCTCATGCCCACACAGTCAATTACGTCGCCGACAATTTCATCATGGCAAGAGCGGCGCGGCCATTCGGACCATAGGGGTGGCCGACCGATTCCATCATGTCGAAATGGGTATAATCCGCCGCCTCGATCAGTTCGACCGGCTTGCCCGCCGCCTTGACGGCGGCGACAAAGTCGCGGTTCTGACGCTGAAAGTCGGGCGTCTCGTAGGTGCCATAGGTTACGATGATCGGGGCGTGAAGGCGGTCGATGTGACGCTGCGAACTCATCGCCTGTTCCATCGCATCGGTGAAATGCACGTATTTGCCGCGCTTGGAAAGCCGCACCGGCTTCAGATCATACATGCCGCTCATGCACATGCCGCCCTTGATGATGTCATCGGGCAGGCCGAACTCCTTCTGCCAATCGGTCACGAGCACAACGCCGGACAGATGCCCGCCGGAGGAATGACCGCCGACATAGAACCTGTTAGCGTCGCCGCCGAAGCTTTTCGCATTCTTGTAGGTCCAAGCCACGGCGCGGCGAACCTGCGCCGCCATCACCCCGAGGTCGCCGTTGGCCTTATCGACCGCGATAAAATCCGGCACCACATAGT
>DASZWK010000392.1:0-5093 GCA_035546235.1 Xanthobacteraceae bacterium
GGCAGCCGCGCGCCGATACCGAATTCGCGTCCCATCGTAGTCCTCAACGGGCCATTTGCAGCGCCGGCTACCCGGCCACATCCGGCTTGACCTGATCACTGAGCCACTCGGTCGCGGCCTGCACGCCGCCCGAGCCATGCGCAATACCGAGCGCGCGCAGCGCCATCTCGATGGTGCCGATCGTGCCGAGCACCATCGGCGCGTTGAGGTGGCCCATATGGGCGATGCGGAAGGCTTTGCCGTTCAGTTTGCCGATACCGCGTCCAAGCACGACGCCGCATTTCTCTTCGCAGTAGTCGCGCAGCGCTTCAGGATTGCAGCCATCGGCCATGAGCACCGTAGTGACCGTGTTCGAACGCTCGGCGGGCTCGACGATGTTGAAGGCGAGCATATTCTTTTTGCTCCAGACGCCGACGGCGCGGCGAACGGTTTCCGCGAGCAAACGGTGGCGCAGGAACACGTTGTCGAGTCCCTCCGCAAACAGCATGTCGAATGCCTGGCGCAAGCCAAACATCAGGTGTTCGGGCGGGGTGCCGGCATATTTCTGATAGTGGGAATCGCCATCTCGCGTAGTCCAGTCCCAATACGGCGTTCGCAACCCCGCCCTCTGGTGAGCGCGGTGCGCCCGTTCGCTCGCGGCCACGAACCCCAAACCCGGCGGCGTCATCAGTCCTTTCTGCGAACCCGACATGGCAACGTCGACACCCCAGGCATCCATTCTGAACGGCACGCAGCCGAGTGACGCCACCGCGTCAACCATGAACAATGCGCCGTGCCCGGCCGATCCGATGGCGCCCCCGATCGCCGCAATGTCGTTGGCGACGCTCGAAGCCGTGTCGATTTGCACGGCAAGCACCGCCTTGATCGAACCGATCGTGTCCGCGCGCAGGCGAGCCTCGACCTGGTCAGGCCTAACAGCGTGGCGACCGTCGCCTTTGAGCACCTCGACATCGATGCCGAGCCGGGCGGCGGCGTCGCCCCAATCGAGTCCGAACTTGCCGCTCTCCAGGACAAGGATTTTGTCGCCGCGCGACAGCACGTTGGTGAGCGCGGCTTCCCACGCGCCGTGACCGTTGGCGATATAGATGTACGTGCGCCCTTCGGTACCAAACAGACGGCCGAGGTCGCGCAACAGGGTGTCGGTCAGCGCAATCAGTGGCTTGGAATAAAGCTCGACCGCCGGCCGGTGCATCGCTTGCAGCACCTGGTCGGGGATATTGGTCGGCCCCGGCACCGCCAGGAATTCTCGGCCCGCGCGAACGCTCATGCATTGTCTCCGCTGGCGGAATCTTACTCGGCGCGCGGCGCAGGGGCAATTTTTTGGCCGGTCCGGTCAGGACGGGATTGGGCGGCTATTCCACTCCCGCCCGCCCGATGGCGACGTAGCGGAAACCGGCTCGCTTCATCTCGTCGGCGCGATAAATATTGCGCAGATCGACAATGACGCGCCGCGCCATGACGCTTTTGAGCCGGCCGAGATCGAGCGCCCGGAACTGGTCCCATTCGGTGGCGATCACCAGCGCTTCGGCGCCGGTGGCGGCCTCATAGGCGCTGCCGCAATAGCCGATCGAAGGCAGCGAGGGCTTGGCCTGCTCCATGCCTGCCGGATCGTAGGCGCGCACCTGCGCGCCGAGATCCTGGAGCGCTGTAATCAACGGAATTGCCGGCGAATCACGTGTGTCATCGGTATTCGGCTTGAACGAAAGCCCGAGCACCGCGATGATCTTGCCGCGCACCGAACCGCCCAGCGCGGCGACCACCCTGCGGGCCATTGCGCGCTTGCGCTGATCGTTGACCGCTGAAACGATTTCGACGATGCGCAACGGGACGCCGTGATCTTGCGCGGTCTTGAGCAGCGCGGTCGCATCCTTGGGAAAGCACGATCCGCCAAAGCCCGGGCCCGGATGCAGGAACTTGCCGCCGATCCGGTTATCGAGACCCATGCCGCGGGCGACGTCCTGCACGTCGGCGCCAACCTGCTCGCACAGGTCGGCCATTTCGTTAATGAAAGTGATCTTGGTGGCGAGAAACGCGTTCGAGGCGTATTTGATCAGCTCGGCGGTGCGCCGGCTCACATACAGCATCGGCGCGGCATTCAAATAAAGCGGCCGGTAGACGTCCGTCACGATCTCTCGCGCGCGCGGATCGCCGGTGCCGACCACGATGCGGTCGGGATGCTTGAAATCCTGAATGGCGGCGCCCTCGCGCAGAAATTCGGGATTGGAGACGACCGGCAGATCGGCGTCGGGCCGCAGGTCGCGCAAAATCTGCTCGATCTCATCGCCGGTACCGACCGGCACGGTGGATTTGGTCACCACCACGGCGTTTGGCGGGAGCAGCGGAGCGATCTCGCGCACCGCCTGATAGACGAAGCTCAGATCGGCGTAACCGTCGCCGCGCCGCGACGGCGTACCGACCGCGATAAAGACCGCATCGGCTTCGGCGACGCTCGCCGTCTCGGCGGCGAAATCGAGCCGCCCCTGACGCGCGTTGGAATCGACCAGTTCGGCGAGTCCCGGCTCGAAGATCGGAATTTCGCCGGAGTTGAGGGCGGCGATCCGCCGTGCATCCTTGTCGATGCAGGTCACGTGATGGCCAAACTCGGCAAAGCAGGCACCGGAGACGAGCCCCACATAGCCGGCGCCGATCATGCAGACGCGCATCGCTCAAATCCCCGTTTGCTCAAGCCCCGCCGTCGGGTGGCGATACCGGCTGGCTCGGCCCCCCTTCAGAACCCCGTCGCAACAACGTGGCCCAACGGCGGCCGAACAGTACAAGAACCAGCACGCCGTACACGACCCCGCCGACGAGCGTCAGCACCAGCAGCTCCGATTCGTTGCGGAATCTTGACAAGGACGACAACAGCGATGTGACAAGCGGCACGGCGAGCGCCAGCAATATCGCCATGGCGACGCCCGCCACGGCCAGCCGGCCGAGCGAAGCTTTCAGTTCCCGATCGGCGGCGATGAATTCCGCCCGTCCCGCGAGCCACAGCACAAGGAGAAAGTTGATCCAAGCACCGATCGAGGTCGCCAGCGCCAGGCCAACCTGGGCCAGCGGCCCCATCAATACGACTTTCAGAGCGATGTTGACCGCGGTGCCGGTGAGCGCCGCCTTGACGGGGGTCGCCGTGTCACCACGAGCCAGAAACGGCGCGACCACGCTGCGAATGAGTACAAATGGAACGAGCCCGATCGTATAGGCCATCAGCGTCGCCGCCGCCGCATGCGCATCGCCGGCGTTAAAGCGGCCGCGCATGAACAGGCCGCGCATGATGATGTCGGGCATGATCAAAAATGCCACCACACAGGGAATCCCGAGCAGCAGCGCAAATTCGATCGCGCGGTTCTGCGCCGAGCGCGCGCCCGCATCGTCCCCGGATGCGAGCCGCCGGGTCATCTCGGGCAGCAGCACCGTGCCCACCGCAATGCCGATAACGCCGATCGGTAGCTGATCGATACGATCGGCGTAGTAGAGCGCCGAGATGGCGCCTGTCGACAAAAAGCTGGCAATGATGGTGTCGGCGAACAGCGCGAGCTGCGTGCCGGCAGAGCCGACAGTTGCCGGCAACAGCGCCTTGAAGAAGCGGCGCACGTCGTCGTCGAAGCGGAGCGATCGAAACCAGGTCGCCACACCGCTGCGCGCGACATCGCCGCCGACCAGGACCGCCTGCAGCACACCCGAGATCAGCACGCCCCAGGCCGCAGCATAGCCCGGGCCGGGGAAATAGACGGCGAGCGCCAGGGTCCCCATCATGGCGACGTTGAGCAAGATCGGCGCGGCAGCAGCGGCGGCGAACCGATGCATCGCGTTGAGCATGCCACCCCAGAGCGTCACCAGCGTGATCAGCAGCAGATACGGAAACGTGATTCGGGTTAGCGATACCGCGAGCGCGAACTGGCGCGGCTCGCGCGAAAATCCGGGCGCCAGCAGGTCGATCACCTGGGGCATGAACAGTAGCGCTACCACCAGCAGCACGACCTGCGTTGCAATCAGCAGCGTGAAGATGCGGTCGCTAAAGGCCTTTGCGGCCTCGTGGCCGCCCTGGGTGCGGATGCGCGCATAGGCGGGAATGAACGCGGCATTGAACGCGCCTTCGGCAAAAATCGCGCGGAAATGATTGGGCAGACGGAACGCGACAAAGAATGCATCGGCGGCAGGACCGGCGCCGAGGATCGCCGCCAGCATGATATCGCGTAGAAAGCCGGTCAGGCGCGAGAGCAGCGTGTAGCCGCCGACGGTGAGAATCTTTTTGAACATCGGTCCCAGGGCTGCCATCGCGCCGCGCGGCGATCAATAGTCTACGGAAATTCACGGCGCGATGACGGCGTGCATCTGATTGGAGGCGGCGCGGGACGCCCTGGCGCCACCGGATAATTCAAAACTTAAATCTGTGATACGACGCCGTTGGAGTGTATTTTTCTTTTTTAGTGGATCGATATTGGCATTTAAGGAAATTCCTTCTAAATCCGCCGAGGGTTTTCGTCGTGAGGTCGTTTATGTCAGAGATCGCGCCGGGTAGCGACAGGTCGAAGGTTCGCGGCCCGAGCGGCACCAACCCGCGCGCGATAGCGCCATGGGACGTCGGCATCGGAGCGGCCAAGGTAGAGGCCTTGGCGGCGGAGCTTGCCCCTCTCGATCTGCTCGGGCGCCTGGCGGTGATCCGCGCAAAGCTCACAGGACGGATCGTCTTCACCACCAGCTTCGGCCTCGAAGATCAGGCCATCGCTCATGCCATTTTTTCGCAAAGCCTCGCCATCGACGTCGCCACGCTCGACACCGGTCGTCTGTTTCCGGAAACCCACGAGGTCTGGGCTGAGACTGAACAGCGCTATGGCCGCCGTGTCGTGGCATTCGCGCCATCCCACGGCAGCCTGGAAGCACTGATTGCCCGACAGGGCATCGGCGGCCTGCGTTCGTCGCTCGCCGCCCGGCTCGAATGTTGCAATGTTCGAAAAGTCGCCCCGCTCGATCGGGCGCTCGCCGGAACTTCGGCCTGGGTAACCGGCATACGCGCTGATCAATCCGCCGGCCGGGCGCGGCTTGCTTCGGTTGCGTTCGACGAGCGTCGCCGCCTCATCAAGGTGAACCCG
>DASZWK010000393.1:0-10808 GCA_035546235.1 Xanthobacteraceae bacterium
TGCGAGTACTGCCCGAGCGGCGTGCCAAGAATTTCGGGATTGAGCATCTGAATCTGCGGCATGGCTTGCTCCGTGTCTCTAAGAGTCGGTCGAAAGCCTACTGCACGCCGCTCGTGCGCGCGAGAAGGGCTGGTCCGGCCCAAAGGGTTATGCACCCCACGGCGGCGGGAACTGAGATCGCCGGCTGAACCGCACAGGGCGTGACAACAATTTGTTCCATCATGTGAAAAATAAAGTTTTGTATCAAAACAGCGCTTCGTTTTCTTTGGACAGTTTGTTCGTTCCACAATCACGACATCGCCTTCTGACACTCAACAAAGGGTCAGACGTTCGCCGGGTTCTGCCGCGACAAGGAGGCTGAGGCGAGGGCAAACCTGGAGCAAGTTGATGGTGTTTTTCTGGCGTCCTCTGACATTGATTGCATGTCTCGTCGCATTATCGGCACAACCGTCATTGGCTCGAACGCATTCCGCCGCGTCGCGGCACTCCGCTTATCGCCATTATGGTCACAACCGGTTCGTGAGGGCGGATGATGACACGGGACAACAAAACTCGTGGCAGGAAGGCTCTTGGCAACAACAAGACTCTTGGCAGCAACAAGACTCTTGGCAGCAAAACACTTCCCGGCAGCGGCAAGACTTCGCAAGCAATCCAGCGTCTCGTGGTTATGCTGAAGCGTCTCCAACACGGTACGACCGTCGAAGCCGTCAATCTGAGCAAGGGTGGAATAGCCGCACGGCCGAACAGAGTTTTGGCAATGGTTCGCAATTGCAAAGCATGGCGGAACAACAGGCGAGCGCGAACGGCATTCCGACTTCGCTGGTCGATCGCGTCATCGCCCGCGAAAGCGGCGGCAATCCGCGCGCGGTCAGTCGCGGCAATTACGGCCTGATGCAGATCCGGCTCGGCACTGCTCGCGCGATGGGCTATGGCGGTTCGGCCGCGGGTCTGCTCGACGCCTCTACCAACATGACCTACGCGGTGCGCTATCTGGCCGGCGCCTATCGCGCCGCCGGCGGCAACGAGAGCCGCGCGGTCGCGCTCTATGCCCGCGGCTACCGCGCCGCCCCGCGCGCTCAAGACGCCTCTTATGATGGCGGGCGGCAGGAAGGTGCGGCGTTCAACGGCGGCGCGGACGGCGATTCGTTGGCAGAGCACCGCATGGTCCGTCGCTCAAGGCATTCCCGGCATCGCATGTCATGAGCGGTGGCGTCACGCCAGGCTGAAACCAAGCGCTTTCCGGTTCAACGTAACCGGGAAGCGCGTTAATCGGTTCCTTCGACGATGCGGATGTCCCGCACGGCGCCGTCGCCAAGCGCTTTCAGCGCCTCTTTGTAGGCCGGGCTGTTATAGGCGGCGATCGCCTGCTCGAGCGACGGAAATTCCGAGATGACAATGCGCTCCTTCTGGCCGGCCTCGAACGCCGCGGCCGCAGTGCCGCGGGCAATATAGCGGCAGCCAAACGGCACGGTCGCTTTCGGCGCAAGCTCCGCATAGGCGGCGAGTTTTTTCGGATCGGAGATCGAGCGGTAGCAGGTCACCCAGTAACCCTTCGGCATTAACATCCTCCTTGGATTGTTGCGCGCCAATCGCTGCACACCGTGGCGGCGAAACACAATCTAGCGCCGCGACGTGCGGAGCGGCAAATCCGTCAAAGCGTCTCGACATTGCGGCCGCCACAAGTAACATCCCTGCCGCTGTGCAAATGCACATGACAGGAGGCCGCCATGTCGTTTTGGAGCGCGCTGTTCGGCCGGCGCGAGGCCGCCGCGACTGCAAAGGTTTCCGACCCGGTCGAGTATAAAGGCTTCATCATCCGCGCGGCGCCATACAAGAATAATGGCGGCTATCAAACCGCAGGCACGATCGAGCGCGAAATCGGCGGCGTGCGCAAGCAGCACCGCTTTATTCGCGCCGACTCGTACGCGTCCTATGACGACGCGGTTTCGTTCACGCTCAACAAGGCGCGGCAGATCGTCGATTTGCAGGGCGAGCGGATGTTCAACCAGTGAACGCGTCCACCACTACCCTACCCCTTCGACGATGCGCAGATCGCGCTGCGCGGCATTGCCGAGCGCTTTAAGCGCCGCCTGATAGCCGGGACTGTCGTGTGCGGCCGTGGCCTTATCGACGCTGTCGAACTCGATGATGACGGTGCGCTGCGTCAACCCCTTCTCGTAGGCCTTGGCGGCGGTGCCGCGCGCCAGAAAACGGCCGCCGGCGGCCGCGATCGCGGGCCCCGCCAGCTTGGCGTATTCGGCGAGCGCGTCCGGATTGGAAACAGAGAAATACGTCGCAACCCAATAAGCCTTGGCCATTGTGCCCTCCCGTCGCGGTGTGAGGGCAGATTGTTGGCACGGCCGACGCGACCGCGCAATGCTGCCGCCGCCGTGGCATTCGTTGCCGACGACGGCGCCCGGAAGGACTCAAACCGCACTGAGGTCGTGGCCCTCTTCGATCTCGTGCCGCAGATGTTTGATTTCCCGCCGCAGCACGCTCACCTCATTTTCAAGATGCGCCACCCGCACCGCCAAATCGGCATCCGTCGTGCCGCCAGCCGCGCGCACCGCGTCGGGAAAGGCGAGGCCGATTTCGTCGCCGTGGCGCCACTGCACGTGCGCGTGAAGGGTCTGCTCCTTCTGCGGGATGTAGAGATCGACAACGTCCGGCACGCTCACCGCATCGGAAAAAATGATGCGCGCGCCGGCGTCCGAGATATCGCGGATCAGACAGTCGAACGCATTACGGCGATTGTTGAAATAGACGCAGCCGCGCAAGAAGCTCTTTTGACGTTGCGATCCGCGGCGTTCGGCCATGCTGCCCTCGTGAGCCTAGCTGCCTATCCCCGAGAAGCCTAACCCCTTGGAATTAATGCCATCTTACCGGCTGCGCCCGGGCTCGAACAGCTCGGGATTTTCGGCTAAAACGAACCCGGGCCTGAAAATCAGGTCTTCCACCGGCTTGCGCAGGCGCAAGCCGGCAACAGGGACCAAGTTCGATGCAGGTCTTCAATCTGGCGCGCGAAGCGACGTACGATCCGCAAAAGCACGTCGAGAAAATTCTCGGCAAGGTCGAGGACGGAGACGTCACCGTCGCTTGCTGGGAGCCGGGCCAGATCAGCCCGTATCATTGCCACCCGCACGCCACCGAAATTTATTTCTGCTTTGAAGGCGGCGGCACCATGCGGACGCCTGAAAAAAACGTTGCCGTCGTGCCCGGCGCCTTCGTCGTGCATCCGCCCGGCGAGGTGCACGAATATGCCAACGGCCCGCAACGCACACTGCTGTTCCGCGTGCGTTACGGGACCGATATGGCGGCGCGCCATCTCGACTGGCGCGGACCTCCGAACTGGAAGCAGAGCGCGGAAGATACGGAATATTATCGGATCAACCCGCCGCGCTCGACCAAGACCGCGTAGACGGTCAGACTGTCATTTAGTGGTTTTGCGGCGCGCTATTCTGCGAGCACGTATCCGTGTTGGCGCTCTTGGCGGCCTCACATTGCGCCATCGAATCGTACGCGCATTCCGATGTCGAGCCCTTCTGCAGACAGAAGGTATGGTGCATGTAGCTGCCCTGGGCAAAGGCTTGCGAGCCGGCCAGCGACGCCGCCAGTAGAGTACTCACTGCAATCAATCGAATCATGGGTGTTCTCCGGTCGCCCTCCCAGAGCCGTCAACGTCCTTGCATTACGGAGGTTCCGTTCCGGCGGATGACTTGCCGCGCGCAGCTTGCTAGGCAGGTCGGCGATGGAACCGCAAAAACAGGCCGCAACGGGGAGAAAAAATGTTTACCAAACCGCATTGCCCGGTGATCGCAATCGAAGAGCATTATTGGGACGAGGAATTGGAGAAGACCTACACCGGCAGCGAGGCCGGACGGCCGGGTGAACAGTACAAGCGGCTGCACGACTTTACCGGGATGCGCATCAAGGAGATGGACGAGGCCGGCATCGACGTGCAGGTGCTTTCGCACGGCGCACCGTCGACGCAGAAGCTGCCGGCGGAAACCGCGGCCGCGATGACCCGCCGCGTCAACGACCGGCTGCATCAGGCGATGGCCGGACACAAGGACCGGTTCGTCGGCTTCGCGGCGCTGCCGACCGCGGTGCCGGACGCCGCTGCCGACGAGCTGGAGCGAACCACCAAGGAGCTCGGCTTCAAGGGCGCCATGCTGCACGGGCTCGCCAACGGGAAATTTCTGGACGACAAGCGGTTCTGGCCGATCTATGCGCGCGCCGAAAAACTCGACGTGCCGATCTATCTGCATCCGGCGCACCCGCAGCCCGACGTGCAGCGCATTTATTATGACGATTACGTCAAGGACTTCCCGATGGTGGCGCGGCCGGCCTGGGGCTACACGGTGGAAACCGCGACGCTCGCCATCCGCCTCGTGCTGTCCGGCGTATTCGAAAAGCACCCCAAGCTGAAGATCATTCTCGGCCACCTCGGCGAGACGTTGCCGTTTCTGATTTGGCGCATCGATCACGCGCTCAAGCGGCCCGGACAGAAGTCGATGAGCTTCCGCGATATCTTCTGCAATAACTTCTACATCACGACGAGCGGCAATTTCTCCAATCCGGCGCTCTTGTGCTGCGTCATGGAGATGAGCGTCGAACACATCCTGTTCGCGGTCGACTGGCCGTTCGTGATGAACCCGCCGGCGATGGAATGGATGCACACCGTGCCGCTGTCGGATGCCGACAAGGCGAAAATCCTTTCCGGCAACGCCAAGCAACTGCTGCGGATGTGAGCGGCGGCATTATTTATTGACCTCATCCTGAGGTGGCCGCGAAGCGGCCCTCGAAGGATGCAGGCCGAGGCGCCGTGGCCTCGCCCTTCGAGGCTCGGCGCTGCACCCCGAGCACCTCAGGGTGAGGAGGTATGTCGGTGTACTACGCCGGCTTGAACATCGGCACCGGCGGACCGTCTTCCGAGTCCTGAAAGACAACGCTGACGGTTTGCCCGACCCGCAACGCGTCGAAATCGCACGCGACGATGTTGGTCAGCATGGCCGGGCCCTCCGCGAGCGTCACATAGGCGATGGCGTAGGGCTCCTTGGCCCGGCGCATCACACTGTAACTATAGATCTGGCCGCGGCCGGAGGCGGCGCGCCATTCGATCTTGTCGCTGCCGCAGAACGGGCAGATCGCGCGCGGGTACCAGTGCGCCTTGCCGCAGGCGCCGCACGTCGGCACCACGAAGCGCCGTTCGCGGGCTGCGTTCCAGAACGCCTGTGTTTCAACGGTGACGATCGGCGCCGGGATTTTGCGTGTGTCCGCCATGATCTCACTCCCGCTCCAGGATCAGCGTCGCGCTGCAATGCCGCGTGCCGAGCTGCATGCCGGTGCCCTGCGCCAGCGCCAGCGCGCAGTCTTTCACCTGCACGGCGGGATGCGCCTCGCCGCGCAACTGCCGGACCGCCTCGATCACCTTGGTCATGCCGCCACGATTGGCCGGATGATTGTTGCACAGACCGCCGCCGTCGGTGTTGAACGGCAGTTTGCCGACGCCGGAAATCAGATTGCCGTCGGCGACGAATTTGCCGCCGGCGCCCTTCTCGCAGAAACCCAAGTCTTCGATCTGGATCAGCACCGTGATGGTGAAGCTGTCGTAGATCGACGCGTATCTGATATCGGCGGGCTTGATGCCGGCTTCGGCGAAAGCGGCCGGTCCGGAACGCGCCGCGCCCGACGTGGTCAAATCGAACGTGCCGCCGGAAAGATGTTTCACCGTCTCGCCGGCGCCGATGATTTTCACCAACGGCCGTTGCAAGCTCTTGGCAATCTCCGGCTTGACCACGATCAGCGCGCCGCCGCCGTCGCTGATGACGCAGCAGTCGAGCCGGTGCAGCGGGTCGGCGATGACCGGCGAGTTGACCACATCGGCGACAGTGACGACGTCGGGCAGCATCGCGTGCGGATTGTGCTGCGCGTGATGTGACGCCGCCACCTTGATCCAGGCAAGCTGTTCGCTGGTGGTGCCGTATTGATACATGTGGCGCATGGCACAAAGCGCGTAGCCGTTGGCCGTGGTCAGCCCGTAGGGAAACTCGAACGCCGCCTCAGGCTGGTTCGGATCGCGCAGCCGCGGCGTTGTGCCGGTGGCGACGCCCTCGCTGCGGGGCCGCCCGGCAAGCGTGATCAGCGCGACGTTGCACTTGCCGAGCGCGATCGCCTCCGCCGCGTGCGCGGCCAGCGCCACATAGGAGGAGCCGCCAAGCTCGGTCGAGTCGACATGGCGCAGCTTCGGCAGATTGAGATACTCGGCCATCGACGCCGGCCCCGGTCCCGGCGCATCGCCGGCGCAGAAAAAGCCGTCGATGTCGTCGCGTGTGAGCCTGGCGTCACCGAGCGCACCGAACGCCACTTCGGCATGCAGTTGCGCCACGCTCTTGTCCGGCGCGTGGCGCGTCGGATGCTCGAAGATGCCCGCGATATAGGCCTTGCCCTTGATGGTCATTTCCGAAAGTCCCCCTTGCCGGAGGACCGTAGCCTGGAATGAGCGCAAGCGAAATCCGGGATGGCCGTTGGCGCGTCAGGGCCGTTGCCACGCTATATTCATTCACCGCTCAATGACCGGCATTGTTCGACACACACGCACAAGACGCGGTAACTTCCGGCGGCTGGGGCGCCCTCTCACGGGGCGGACTTATCCGGCGGCGGCGCTCGAAGAAAGGTGAACATCAATGATCGATCTTTACGCCTGGGGGACAACAAACGGCCGCCGCGCCCTCATCATGGCTGAGGAATCCGGCCTGCCGTTCAAATTGCATCAGATCGACATCCGCAACGGCGCCCAGAACACCGAGGCATACGAAAAACTCAATCCCTACCGGAAGATTCCAGCGTTGGTCGATTCCGAGGGCCCCGGAGGAAAGCCGGCGACACTTTTTGAATCCGTGGCGATCTGCCTCTACTTGGCCGAGAAGATCGGTAAGTTCCTTGGCGCGCCGGCGGACCGTCCCAACGTTTTGAAATGGTCCATGTTCCACGCAACGAACGTGCTCTGGACACTGGGAAACCTCCGGGACGGCGACAATGCCAAACTTGAGAAGAGCGCAAAAGCTCAGCTCGATGCCATGAACAGACACCTCGCGGGCCGCAGCTGGTTTGCGGAAGATTATTCGATCGCCGACATCATCCCGTTCACGCGCGTCAAGGGTCTTGACCACGAACGCGTGAAGGTCGCCGACTATCCGAACGTGGCGGCGTGGCTCGATCGGGTCGCCTCACGGCCGGCCGTGAAGAAAGCCATGGCGCAGAAATTCGGCTGAAGCTCATGCAGGTTTCCGCGGCCGGTCGCTATGACGCTGCGCAACAGAGTATCGAAATATATTTTCTGGAGACGCGCATCGCTGACGCTGCTTGTAATTGGCGCAGTCGGCTTGGTTGCGTACGCCAATCACGCGGCCCAAAGAGACGAGGACGCGGAACAGGATTATCTCAAACGGCACCCTCTCACCGAAAAGCAGGTTGCGGCCAACGCTCACTTCAGTGCGTGCTGGCACTACCGGAATGCGTCACACATCGTGCTGACGGAAAAACAACGCAACATGCTGCTGCGCGCCGAAAAATGTTATTTCGATGAACGGAAAGACCCGCGCTACGGCGACGCCACGTATCCTTGGAACCATGAGGCGCCGCAGCCTTGGGAGGAGAAAAAGGCGCACGACTCATGAAAGCCCGCGTACGGTTGCGCGCAGGCCGCGCCAGCCCGACGACAAGCGCTGTCTCTGCCGAAACAAGGTGAGCTTGGTCTCCGATCACGCTCGCGGAGAAGCACCGCGTGCCTGGCAACAGCACTGCCCGGTGTGTTACCGGCTGGGCAATTCTGCTTCAACAACCGCCACCGGCGATTTTCGTGCGGCATAGCTGGCGTCCAAGGCAAATGCCTGGAACAGCACCATCGGAATCGCGAGCGCGATGACCCCGTGCAGCGAAAACCCATGCGCGCAGAGCGCCGCCGCGATCAGACAGGCCAGCGCACCCCCGGTATCCCATCCGACCTCGGCAGCAAAATGGAATCGGAATGGGCAAGGCGACGCCTTGGCCTCGTTGTAAATCGCGGTCATGAGCGACGGAAGATAAAGCCCGCTGAGCAAGGTCGAGCCGAACGCGACGGCAAGAACCGGGACCGCGCTGGAGCCGCACACCACTTTGGCAATGAGCGTGCCGGCGAGCGTCGCCGCGTTGATCATGGCGGCGCGGCGCGCGTGGCCTCTGTCGATCAAATGACCAAGCGCCAGACCGCTGAAGGCGCCGACCACCGCCAGCACAGCAAGAACGCCGCCGTAGGCGTCATAGCGGGAGCTGAGAGCCTGGAACATGATCATACTCCAGGCCCACGACGAACTGCAGAAAATCCAGCCGTCGCTGCCGAGCAGCAGGATGCCGCGCTTGTAAAACGCGAACGCACCGTCTGGCACCGTCGCAACGATTGTGGGTCTGCTCACCTCCAGCAAAGGCAGGATAGCGACAAGCTCGATCACGGCAGCGGCACCGAACGCTGCCCAAGGTCCGGCAAACGTCAGCATGAGGCCGCCCATTGCCGGGCCCAGCGGGCCGGCAAGAGCGATCACAAGTTGGCGCCAGCCGACCTGGCTGCCACGATCGGCGGCGCTGCCGACGAGCGCGAACATGGCGTGGTAGGCCGCCCAATAAAATGCCTGAGCCAATGCGGCGGCCAAGCAGTAACTCACCAGCCAGCCGTTCAGCCCGTGAACGGGCGCCAGCAGGGGCCCCTGTGCGGCGTATAGGAACGTGCCGACGATCAACGTCGATCGCAAGCCGATCACCTGGACAGCGAGAGCAGCCGCGGGGCGAAACGCAAAGCGCAATACGATGATCACGCCCAGACTAAGGAATATGGCCGGTAGCGAGAATCCCTGGCGCAGCAGAAATACGGCGGAGAACGCGGAAACGATGCCCGCCGCCACCTGTTGCAGCGCACTATGAACTGCGAGCAGATTGAGATCGCGGTTGACCAACAGCGAGCCGGCCAGTGAATCGAGTAACTTCTTCAAATCCTCCTCACCTTGCCGCATTCGCAGGCACGGATCGCAGAAGTCGCAAGCGGCATGCTACAGCATGCCCCGCGGCAGAGGAAATGCCGCCTCGACAGGACCAAGGCGGGTGATAAAATGCGCCGGGCACAAAGAAAACCGATCGGGCGCCGCGTGTAGGGATGGCATTTCTCCTCCCGCATTACGAATACGACGTGTTCGTCAGCTATTCGCACGGCAGGCGAGAGGCGAGCGGCGGCACGCCGCTCAGGGACTGGACGTTGGAGCTGATCAACAAGCTGACAACGGACATTCCGACCGTCGATCCGGAATTCGACGCGCTGAACGTGTGGGTGGACAAGCAACTCGATCCGACCGTCCATCTCACTCCCGAACTTCGCGCCAAGGTGACGCAATCCGCCGTCCTCATGGTGGTCATGTCGCCTCTTTATCTCGTTTCAAGCTGGTGCAAGGACGAGCTCGAATGGTTCAAGCACCAGGTGCAGGACCGGATGCGCGATCAAGGCCGCGTTTTCGTTATTCGCGCGGTCGACAGCGATGAAGGCAGGTGGCCCGATTTTCTCCGTGACGAGCGTGGGCATGCGCTGCCCGGGTTTTGCTTTCACGGCGCAGACGATCCGATGCCCTATCGGTATCGCGACAGCCGCGAGCACAATGAAGCCTATGTCCGCGAACTTGGCCGCCTGCGCGGGGCGCTGATGAAGCGCTTGCGCGAGTTACAGGCCAATCGCCAGCGCAGCGAGCAGCGGACTGCCGATCGTGCGGCGGCGCCGGCAGGCGGGCCGAAGACGATCTATCTTCACGCGGGCGTCGAGGACGTACCGGTTCGCGACGAAGTGAGGAAAATTCTCGTACAGGACGGTATCGTGCCGCTGACTCCGGTCAGCGATACGTCGCGTGATCTCGCTGACCTGACGCGGGAAAGCCGCGTCCGCATCGAGATGGCGAAACGATGCGACGCGCTCGCGCTGCTGCGAGGCGACAGCGATGAGCGTTTCATCGGCGATCTGATCGACATCGGCTTTCACGAACGGGACCGAATGCAGATCGCCCGCGGCGCGCCGCTGCCTTGCGCCGTGCTCGACCGCTCGGGCGGAAGAAGCCTGCCAATCGATGTCGCGGGACACGAGATCGAGCGGTTCGATCTCGGGGGCGGCAATTGGCGCGGCGAATTCCTTTCCTGGCTCGACAGATCGCGCGCCAAGGCGGCCGCAGCCCCGTGAGCCTGATTCCACCGGCGATTTCCGACCTTCTCACCACAGCGCGCCCCAGAGCGCCCTACCCCGGCCTGCGGCCATTCGAGGCCGAGGAGTGGTCGATCTTCTTCGGCCGCGAGCAGATGATCGACGATGTCATCGATCGGCTCGCCACGCACTGTCTCGTGCTCATTCACGGCGCCTCCGGTTCGGGAAAATCGTCCCTCGTACGCGCAGGCGTGCTGCCGCTGCTTGCCGGACAGTATCTGCGCGTCGGTGCTCCCTGGCGCACCTTCAGCATTCGGCCGTCCGGCGGTCCGTTGTGGAATCTGGCAAGCGAATTTGCGCGGCTGGAGGGACGTGCCGACGACGTGACTCGAATCGACGAGATCGTCGGCGCCTTCAGCGCCCGCAACGCGACGCTGTCCTCAGTCTTCGCTTCAAGCGCCGCCGCATCAGGCGTCGCGGCGCCGGACGAACGGCTATGCATTCTGGTCGATCAGTTCGAGGAATTGTTCCGCTTCGAGAAGGAAACGAGCCGCGAGGAGGCTGAGCTTTTTGTCGATCTTCTGGTGCGCAACGACACAGC
>DASZWK010000394.1:0-5340 GCA_035546235.1 Xanthobacteraceae bacterium
TCAGGTTGCCGGATTGCGCGCCGTGAAAATCTGCACGGCGAGCGGGAAACGGCAGAGCCCGGAGGCGAGGCGAAACGGCGCCAAGTGCTTGTCGACCACCGCGCGCGCTTGCGGCATCTTCTCCGCCGCGACACCGACGAAAACCAGTTGCGCGTCGTCCATCATCGCGTTCTCCGGCGCCTCGATCGAATAGTCGTGATTGGCCACCGCGATGTCGGCGAAGCCGGCTGATTGCAGGATGCCCCGCACGTAAGCCGGATCGGCGAACACAAACGGTCCCGTCGGGCTCTTGCCGGGCAGCGGTTGCGGCGGCGGCGGCACGAACTCGGCGAGCAGCGGGCCGATGAACCAGGGATTCTTCGCCGGCGGCTGCCAGCAGGCAAACGCGAGCCGGCCGCCGGGCGCAAGATGCCCGCGGATATTGGCAAAGGCGGTCTTCGGCTCGTCGAAGAACATCACGCCGAACTGGCTCATCGCCGCATCGAACGGAGCACCGTCGACCCGCTCCTGCTGCACGTCCTTAACCTGGAATGATAAGTTTTTGGCGCCGGACGCGGCGGTGCGCTTGCGAGCAAGTTCAACGAGCGGTGCCGAGATGTCGGCGCCGACGGCCTTGCCCGCGCCGCCGACCATTGCTGCCGCCGCGGTGGTTGCGGGCCCGCCGCCGCAGCCAACATCGAGTACGCTTTCGCCCGGCTGCAAGGCGAGCGCCTTCATCAGCAACGGCGTGACGCTCTCGGTGAACCGCTCGCGCTTCGGCCAATGCTCCGACCAGAACGGATCGTTCCAGCGCTTGCGCTCGATTTGGTTGGTTTGATCGGCCGTCATGTCGGTTCGCTCTCTCTCGGGTTATGGCAGTCTTCTAGCCCGCATGAGCACAGTGATACACTCACTCCGGTTTTAATCCCGCTTTCGCAATCACCGCACGCCAACGCTCGATGTCGCCGGCGATGCGGCTACGCAGCGCCTCGGGTGTGCCTGGCTCGGCGTTCACGCCTTGCGCCAGAAGCGCGGCTTTCACTTTCGGCTCGGCCAGAACTGCGGTGAGGGCGCGATTGAGCTGCGCAACGACCGGCGGCGGCACGGCCGCCGGCGTCTCGATCGCCATCCACAGCACGGCCTCATAACCGGGCAGCCCGGTTTCGGCGACGGTCGGCAGGTCCGGCAGCGCCGCGTTGCGCTTCGCGCCGGTGGTCGCCAGCGCCTGCATCTGGCCGCTGCGGATGAGCGGCAGCGTTGGCGGAATGGTGGCGAACTGCATGTCGACCCGGCCTGCCATCAGATCGGTGACCGATTGCGACGTGCTCTTGTACGGGACATGCACGATATTGACGCCCACCGTGTTGGCGTAAAGCACGGCGGCAAGGTGGGCGAGGCTGCCGGGACCGGCGGAGCCGTAGGTCAGCTTGCCGGGTTGCGCCTTGGCGAGCGCGGTGAAGTCCGCCACCGTTTTTGCTCCGAGCCCCGGAAAGGTCACCATGACGTAGGGCGCGCTGCCGATCATCGATACCGGCGCAAAATCCTTCTGCGGATTGTAAGGCAAATGCGCGCTGAGACTCGGCGCCAGCGCCTGCGTGCTCGTGGTGACGAGACCGATCGTGTAGCCGTCAGGCGCGGCGTGCGCGACGTACTCGACCCCGAGCATGCCGCTGGCGCCGACACGGTCTTCGACCACAACGCCCTGGCCGAGACGCTGTCCGAGCGACTGCGCCACAATGCGCGCGACGACGTCGGTGCTGCTGCCGGCGGGAAACGGCACGATAAGCTTGACGGGTTTGGTCGGCCATTGCGCGCCGGATGCTCCCTGCGCGCCGGCGCCCCCAACCGCGATCATCAGAGCCAGCGCCGTCAGGAAAAATCTCGACATCATCGCGTACATTTTGCCCCATCCAGCGAGAGAACCGATCAGAGCGAAAAAATCACGGCGGAGCAACGCACCGAATGCCGCATCGGCGCACGCTCAAACCAGCTGCTGCATGATCAGCGTCGCGTAGACCTTGGCGGCATCGCGGGTGCGGTCGACCGAGGCCATGTCGAGGTCGGTGTGTGCGTATTTCGCTTCGCCGGGTCCGTAGGTGCAGGCTTCGATGCCGATGTGATTGAGAAATCCCTGATCGAAGGCATTGGTTGCATGATACATTTCAGGCGCGGAACCGAGCGCGGTTTGCGAGGCCCGCGACAGCGCTCGCGCGACACCGGAATTTTCGGCCACCAGCGCCGGATACATCATCGGCCCTTGCGTCACTTCCACACGCCACGCTTTGCCGCTGGCCGGATCCTTGGCGCCATCCACCGTCTTGGCAATCGCGGCAATGTCGGCGACCGCCGCTTCCGGCGTCTCGCCGGGCAACAGCCTGCGGTCGATGCCGATGTCGCAACGGGCCTGAATGGTGTGCGTCGAGTCGGGAAAGCTGGCGATGCGATTGACGGTCAGGCTCGCCGGCCCGAGATGCGGATGCGCCGGTGGCAGCCGCACCTCCGCGGTCAGGCGGCGCATGACCTCGATCGCGCCGGTGATGGCGTTGCAGCCCTCGGCCGGCCGGCTGCTGTGACACGGGCTGCCGTGGACCGTTACGGTGACATCGACACGGCCGCGATTGCCGAGGCTGATGCGATTGCCGGTGCCGTTGAGCACCGCCATGTCGGCGCGCACGCCGGTGGTTTCGATGATGCTGCGAATGGCGTCATGCCGTCCGGTTTCGCCGGAGACGCAACACAGAAACACCAGCCGGCCGCCAAGCGACGCGCCGCTCTGCGCGATCACTTCCATGGCGACAAGAATCGCGGCGAGCGGCGCTTTCTGTTCGCTCAGTCCCTTGCCGAGAACCACTTCGCCCGGCAGCCCATAAGCTGCGCCGTCGCGGACTTCGCCGCCATAAGGATTGGGCATGGTCGAGGCGGGCTGATTCATCGCGTTGGTCACCAGCATCAGCGAGCGACCGCTCTCGCCGCGGCCCCATGTGGCCGCGAGATTGCCCATGGCGTCGCGCCGAATATCGCTGATGCCCAATGAGCGAAGCCGCGGTTCGACCGCCGTATCGATGAAAGCGCGGAGCTGCGGCTCGGCCTCGAACAGCGCGGTCAGCGGACTTGGCACGCGCGCCAATTCGACCATCACGGCTTGGATGCGCGACGCGGCAATCCGGGACAAAATGCGGCTGAGCGCATCATCTTCGCCGCCCATGAAGGACCCCGCGCTCCTTATTGCTGCGGCGGCCGCGCCGCCGGCAGCACAATTCCCCGTCCGGTCTCCCGCGCCTTGACGTAAAGGGAGTGCGCCAGCGCGATGTCGTGGGCCACCAGCCCCGTGGTGTGAAGCAGAATGCGCTCCTCGGCGCTGGCACGTCCCGGCTTCGCGCCCGACACCAGCTCCTGTATCTCAGCGTACATCATGTCCTTGCTGAACTGCCCGTTCTCCACCATCGAGGAGAAGACCGGCATGCGCATGTTCATTTCCCAGCTGTCGAGCACGACCTTGTCCATGTGCTTCCAGCCGTCCGGGTCAAGCTCGCGGCGCGCCAGCGAAATGAACAGCGAGCCGGGCTTGAGCCACGGCTCGCGCGTCATGATCTCGGAGGATGTTGTGCCGCCGACCGCGATGTCGGCGCCGCGCACCACCTCTTCGACGCTGTCGCAGGGTCGCACCGGAATGCCGAGTTCGGCCGACCAATGTGCGGCGAACGCCTCGCGCGTCTCCCGCCGGCGCGACGTGCAGCGGATTTCCTCGAACCGGTAGAGCCGGGTCAGGCAACGCAGTGAATTCACCGCCATGGAGCCGACGCCGACCAGACCGAGCGTCCGCGGCGCGGCCGGAGCCAACCACTTGCACGCAATCGCCGCCGCGGCGGCACTGCGCACCCCATAGGTCAGATGCTCGTCGACCATCGCCAGGCCGTGGCCGGTCTTCGGATCGGCAAGCACGATGTAACGCCCGCATTCGAGCGCACCAACCGTGTTGCGTTTGCCGTCGTCGAAATAGTTGTAGAGCCGCACGCCGGTGGTCGGAATTTCCCGCAGCAACGCCGCCTTGACGTGCCAGTGGTTGTTGAAATCCTCGGCGATGTCGAGCTTGAAGCTCGGCGGCTTGGAATGTGCGACGGTGCCGCGCGCCAGCATGTGATAGACCTCCTCGCAGACGCGCATGGCATCGTCGACATCGAGGAGCTCGAGCGTATCCTGATACGAAACGAACAGCAGATCGGGGTAGCTCATGACTTCAATTCCGGCGGGTTGTGATTTTGTCCGGAGACGCCCGTCCGATCATTCGACCACGGTGAAATCGAACTGACGGCCGGCCGGCGCGTAGATTTCGAATATTTCCAGGACCTCGTCGGAGAGGTTGCTGAGCGAATGCGCCATGCCGGCCGGAATGAAGATCACCTGATCGGCACGGATCGTGTAGGACGCACCGTCCGCCGTCAGCGTTCCTTCGCCGCGGCGCACGATATAGACGTTATCGGATTGCGAATGCCGATGCACCTTGCCCCACGGGCCGCCCGGCACCAGGCGGTTGAGATGAAGATCGATCTTCTCGGTGCCGGTGCCGGTATTGATCAGGCGGATCGTCTCGCCGCGGCCGTTTTCCATCGGCGCCGGCGCACACGCCGCGAGATCGAATATCTTCAGCATGGACAGCCTCCAATGCTATCGCTTCGGCGGCTTGGCGGCGAAGTCCGACCCGCGCACGCACAGCCGGCCACGCGGGTCCTGCCAGAGTTTTTCGGTCGTGTGCAGGTGGCCGATGGCGCGTGCCACGGTGTTGAAATCGAAACTTGCGAATTTTTCCGCGATGTCGGTGTAGTAGAGCGGCTCCTTGGCGATCACATCGAGGATTTGCTGCGCCAGCGCCGCAATGGCCTTGTCGTCGCCGCGCGCGCCGGCCGCATCTTTCTTGCCGTTGACGTAATCGTCGATCTTGGCGGTCTCGGCGTAGGCGTAGGTGATGCGCTCGTAATATTCGTGCGGAATGCCTTCCGGGATGGTGGCGTCGATGCCGACCTTGGCGCCGGTCGGCACCACGCCGTAGCCCTGCGGCAGGCTCGGATCGAGCGGCTTGGCGCGTGCGTTCGACACGATCATCACGTCGCGGTCGCCCTGAACGCGGGTGGCGATCGCCCACTCGACATCGGCCGGATCGTTGACGTCGATGTCGTCATCGACCACGACGACGTGTTTCAGATCCATCACCGACAGCGCGGCGAGCAGCGCATTCTTGCCCTCGCCCGGCTGTTTCTTGATCGAGATCACCGCGTGCCAGAACGCGCAGCCGCCGAGCGTGACGTTGATGTCCTTGACCTGCACGCCGGCGGTGCGCAGCGCCTGGCGGATCGCCGCATAGCG
>DASZWK010000395.1:0-11881 GCA_035546235.1 Xanthobacteraceae bacterium
GCCGAAGCCGGTGACCCAGTAATCAAGCCGCTCGCCGGCGAAGTCGGCGATGATTTCGCGCCCCGTGGTGCGCTCGTGAATGTCGGGATTGGCCTCGTTCTCGAACTGGCGCGTCATGAACCAGCCGTGGGTCTTGGCGAGTTCCTGCGCCTTGCCCACCATGCCGAAAGCGCGTTCGGCCGCAGGCGTCAGCACCACCTTGGCGCCGAGAAAACGCATCAGCTTGCGGCGCTCGACAGAAAAACTTTCCGCCATGGTGACGACCAGCGGATAGCCCTTGGCGGCGCAGACCATCGCGAGGCCAATGCCGGTATTGCCGGAGGTCGCTTCGATCACCGTCTGCCCCGGCTTGAGCTGGCCGGACTTTTCCGCCGCTTCGATAACGCCGAACGCCAATCGATCTTTCACTGAGCCGAGCGGATTGAAGGCTTCGATCTTGACGTAGAGGTTCACACCCGCCGGTGCGAGCTTGTTGATCCGCACCACCGGCGTACGACCGATCGTGCCGAGAATATTATCAAATTTCGCCATGACGCCCCTCCGGCAAGGATGAAATTCGAAGGCGTTACGCTAGCCTTTTTACCGCCCCTCGCCTAGCGCGCCTGCGCGCGATGCCACGTGCAACTAGATATTCAGCACGCGCCCGTAAGCATCGAGCACCGCCTCCTTCATCATCTCCGACAAGGTCGGATGCGGGAACACGGTGTGCATCAGCTCTTCTTCAGTGGTTTCGAGATTCATCGCCACCACGTAGCCCTGGATGAGCTCGGTGACTTCGGCGCCGACCAGGTGGGCGCCCAGAAGCTGGCCGGTCTTCTTGTCGAAGATCACCTTGACCATGCCCTGATCCTCGCCGAGCGCGATCGCCTTGCCGTTGCCGACAAAGGGGAAGCGGCCGACGCGGATGTCGATCTTCTTGTCTTTGGCGGCCTGCTCGGTCAGCCCAACCGAGGCGACCTGCGGCGTGCAATAGGTGCAGCCGGGGATCATCAGCTTGTTCATCGGGTGCGGATGCAGACCCTTGATGGCCTCGACGCAGATGACGCCTTCGTGCTCCGCCTTGTGGGCGAGCAGCGGCGGACCCGCGACGTCGCCGATCGCATAAATGCCCGGCACGTTGGTTTTGCAGGCGCCGTCGATGACGATCGCGCCACGCTCGATTTTGACGCCGAGTTTTTCCAAGCCGAGATTTTCGGTATTGCCGACAACGCCGACCGCGGAGATGACGCGATCGACGGTCAGCGTCTGCGTGCCGCCCTTGCCGTCGTCGATCGTGGCGGCGACGCTGTCCGATCCTTTGTCGAGCTTCGTCACCTTGGCGCCGGTGAAAATCTTGATGCCCTGCTTCTCAAAACTCTTGCGCGCGAAGGCCGCGATCTCGGCGTCTTCGATCGGCAGGATCTGCGGCAGCACTTCGACGACGGTCACCTCGGCGCCGAGCGTTCGATAGAACGAGGCGAACTCGATGCCGATGGCGCCCGAGCCGATGACAAGCAGTGTCTTCGGCATGCGCTCCGGCACCATGGCCTCGAAATAGGTCCAGACCAGTTTCTTGTCGGGCTCAAGTCCCGGTAGCACGCGGGGACGCGCGCCGGTGGCGATGATGATGTGCTTGGCCTGGTATGAGCCTGCGCCGAGCGTGCCCTTCGGCGCTTCGCCGCGGCCGGCTTTCACGGTGATCTTGCCGGGCGCGTCGACGGCGGCCTCGCCCCAAATCACCGCGACCTTGTTCTTGCGCATCAGGAAGCCGACGCCGTCATTGAGCCGCTTCGACACCGCGCGCGAACGCTTCACCACGGCGCTCGGATCGTAGCTGACATTGCTGGCGGACAGCCCGTAATCGTTGGCGTGCTGGATGTAGTGGAAGATTTCCGCGGAACGGAGCAGCGCCTTGGTCGGGATGCAGCCCCAGTTGAGGCAAATGCCGCCCAGATATTCGCGTTCGACGATCGCGGTCTTGAAGCCGAGCTGCGCGGCGCGGATGGCGCACACATAGCCGCCGGGGCCGGAGCCGATGATGATGATGTCGAAATTTGTGTCAGCCATTCCAATCCTCGTAAGTCGTCCGCACCTTAGCCGTCATGCCCGCGCCTGTCGCGGGCATCCACGACTGCCAACGCAAAAGCGCTCCCGTGATTTATAGGCGTGGATGGCTGGAACAAGCCTGCACTCGGGGTGACCGAAGGTCGAACCCGGGTGTCCGGCCATGACGATGGTCTACTCGGCGACGGGACGAAAAACGCCGTCGGCATCGAGGTGTTCGAAAATCCCGGAACGGATGCCGAAAAAGCCGCCGTGCAGGTTCAGGCTGCCGGCCTCGACCGCGCTCTTGATCCACGGGAATGTCATCAGGTTCGCAAGGGCGAGGCGCACCGACTCGTGTTCGCAAAAGTCGTGACGGTGTTCCGGCGCGATCTGCATGGCGCGTTGCCGCGCGGGCTCGGCGATACGCACCCAGGGGCCGACGAAATCGGTCAGTTCCGGCGGCGTGCCGTCGAGCAGCGCCTTGATGCCCCCGCACATCGCATGGCCCATCACCACGATGTCGCGCACGCGCAGGACGCGCACCGCGTATTCGATCGCAGAGCTCACGCCGTGCGGCTGGTCGTCCGGCCCGTAGGGCGGCACCAGGTTGGCGATGTTGCGAATGACGAACAGCTCGCCGGGCGCGGCATCGAACACCATCTGCGGATCGGTGCGGCTATCCGAGCAGGCAATGACGAGCGCGCGGGGATTCTGGCCGCGCACGCTCAATTCCTCGAACCGAGCGTGCTGGTTGCGCCACGTCCCGGCGCGAAAGCGGCGATAGCCGGCGATCAATTGGTCCATGGGAACAGGGGGGATACGGTGAAATTCATTCGCGGTGCGCGTCGACGAGTTGCCTGATCCTGTCAAATGTCTGATCGGGATCGCGAATGTCGCGAACACTGATGCCGCTGCCGGAGACATTGCCGAAGCCAAGCGCGGTGAATGGCCTGAAGCTCGGGCTCGACCCGGTCGCCAGCGTGGCAAGGTAAATGGTGCCGAGGCCATAGATGCGCTGCAGGATTCCTTTGCGCATCGTCACTTCTTTCACATCGCTGAATCTGATGACTTTCTTGTTGATCGAGAAAAATCCTTCCTCGAACTCAAGATGATCCTCAAAAAACCGGTACTCGGTGCGGCTGTAGTTCAGGCTCTTGCCGAAATAGGCGATGAGGGGAATCGAGATAAAGGCAACGGCACCGAAGAAGATGAACGGCGCGCCTGAGCCGCGCTCGAACAAGCCGGTCGCCATCAACATCCCGCCAAAGAATGCGCCGGCCCATAATGTGAAAAACAACTGCAGCGGCAACTGCACGAGCAACGTGATCCAGCCGATGAAGACCGGCCGAACCGAGAATTCCATATCGCCAGATGACACGATGGCCTCGCCAGTATGGTCAAGACGGACACTACACCAGCATCATTACCGGGTTCTCGATCAGCGCCTTGAAGGCGCCGATCAGCACGGCGCCGAGCGCGCCGTCGACAGCGCGGTGGTCACAGCTCATGGTCACGCTCATGATCTGCGCGGCGACGATCTTGCCGTCGCGCACCACGGCGCGCTCCTCACCGGTCCCGACCGCGAGGATGGTCGAATGCGGCGGATTGATCACGGCGGTGAAATCTTTGATCCCATACATGCCGAGGTTCGAGACCGCGGTCGTGCCGCCCTGATATTCCTGCGGCTTGAGCTTGCGCCCCCGCGCCCGCACCGCGAGGTCGCGCATCTCGTTGGAGATCGCCGACAGCGATTTCGTCTCGGCATTGCGGATGATCGGCGTGATCAGGCCGTTCGGCATCGCCACAGCGACGCCGACATCGGAATGCTTGTGCTTGAGCATGCCGCCATCGGTCCAGCTCACGTTGGCATCGGGCACGCGCTGCAGCGCCAGCGCCAGCGCCTTGATGACGAAGTCGTTGACGGAGAGCTTGTAGGCGGGCTTGCCGTCCTTGTCCTTCGGCGAACCGGCGTTGATCTCTTCGCGCGCGTCGAGCAGCTTGCCGATGTCGCAGTCGACCGTCAGATAAAAATGCGGAATGGTCTGGACGGAGGCGGTGAGCCGCTGCGCGATGGTGCGGCGCATGCCGTCGTGCGGCACGACTTCGTAGCTGCCGTCCTCGTAAAGCGCACGGATCTGCTGATCCGACATCGACGGTGCAATAAGCGGGGCTTGCGCGGGCGCACCGGCCGCAGCGCTTGGTGCGCGCAGTCCCTTGCCGGACTTTGCCGCCTCAACGTCGCGCGCGATGATACGGCCGTGCGGACCTGAGCCTTCGACACGGCCGATATCGATGCCGGCGTCCTTTGCCAGTCGCCGCGCCAGCGGCGAGGAGAAGATTTTGTTTGTGCCGCTGGCTGGTGCGCCGTGGCCGTTGGCTCGCGGGGGCGCGGCTTCGCGCTGCGCTGAAGGAGCCGCACCGGGAGGCGGTGCCGGTGGAGGCGCGGGAACCTTGGCTTCAATGACGGTGGCCGAAGCAGCCGGTTGTTGCGGTTTGGACGGGGCTTCACCAGCGCCGGTAGCCTTGGGCGCTGGTCCGCCCTTCCCTGCTGCCGCCGCAGCGGCCTTCACATCTTCGCCTTCCTCCGCCATTACGGCGATGAGCTGATTGACCGGCACGTCGTTTGTGCCTTCCGGCACCACGATCTTCGCCATCACGCCGTCGTCGACGGCCTCGTATTCCATCGTTGCCTTGTCGGTCTCGATCTCTGCAATGACATCGCCGGTCTTGACCGCCTCGCCTTCCTTTTTCAGCCACTTGGCAAGGTTGCCCTTCTCCATCGTGGGCGACAGTGCCGGCATGAGAATGTTGATGGGCATGTTGTTTCTTTTTCAGCTGATCGCGCGGGTATCGCCGATGTCGGTCCGCCGTTCCATTTCGGCCTCAAACATCGACCACACCTTTTCCACGACCTGCTCCTCGCGCATTCCGGCCTCGAGCGCGTAGATGCGGCCGATATGGCGCGCGATGTCGGCGAGCAGGACACCCCAGGTTTCAGGTTCGTCAAACGCGCGCCGCAGGGAAACGTGCAGATTGCCATCGGCAATCGCCGCGCGCAGCACTTCGTAGCCGCCGAGTTCCAGTGCGGGTGGCGGCGCGGCGAGCGCTTCGAACTTCGGTGTCGCCTCTAGGGGCTTTTTGCTCATCGGTAACAGACCGCTTTGGCCGCCTCGACCACGTCGACGACCGACGGGAGCGCCAGCTTTTCCAGATTGGCCGCGTATGGCATTGGCACATCTTTGCCGGACACGCGCTCCACGGGAGCATCCAGGTAGTCGAAGGCGTCGGCCATGATGCGCGCGGCGATCTCGGCGCCGACGCCGGACTGTTTCCAGCCTTCCTCGACGGTGACGAGCCGCCCGGTCTTTTTCACCGACTCCACGATCGTGTCGGAGTCCATCGGCTTGAGGGTACGCAGATCAATGACCTCGGCCGAGATGTTGTCCTTTGCCAACTCGTCGGCGGCCTTGAGCGCGTAGCTCATGCCCATCGACCAGGCGACGATGGTCACGTCGGTGCCGCTGCGCACGACGCGAGCGCGGCCGATCGGCAGCACGTAATCGTCGAGCTTCGGCACTGGCGAGGAATGGCCGTAGAGAATTTCGTTCTCGAGAAACATCACCGGGTTGGGATCGCGGATCGCGGCCTTGAGCAGGCCCTTGGCGTCGGCCGCGGTCGACGGCGCAATCACCTTCAGGCCCGGGATGTGCGAATACCAGGACGAATAGTCCTGGCTGTGCTGCGCGGCGACGCGCGCCGCCGGTCCGTTCGGGCCGCGGAACACAATCGACACCTGGACCTGACCGCCCGACATGTAGCGCGTCTTGGCCGACGAGTTGATCAGCTGGTCCATCGCCTGCATGGCGAAGTTGAACGTCATGAATTCGACGATAGGCTTCAATCCCGCCAGCGCCGCGCCGACGCCGAGGCCGGCGAAGCCGTGCTCAGTAATCGGCGTGTCGATGACGCGGCGCGCGCCGAACTCTTCGAGCAGTCCCTGCGTCACCTTGTAGGCGCCCTGATACTCGGCAACCTCTTCGCCCATGACGAACACGTCGGGATCGCGCCGCATTTCTTCTGCCATGGCATCCCGCAGTGCCTCGCGCATGGTCATCGTGACTATTTCGGTGCCTTCCGGCACTTCGGGTTCGGGTGCGGCGGCGTTTGCCGGCGCTTCGACGGTTCCGGTCTTTGGCCGGGCCGGCGGTTGCGCTTCGGCGGGCCTTCTCGCCGCGGGAGGCGCAGATTCGACAGCCTTCTCCTGACGCGACGGCGCGGTTGTGGCGGCCTGTGCGGTCTGTCCGTTCTTAAGCGCGGCCGCGTCTTCGCCCTCGCCGAGGATCATGGCGATCGGCGTATTGACCGCGACATCATTGGTGCCTTCCGGCACTAATATCTTGCCGAGCGTGCCTTCGTCGACCGCTTCGACTTCCATCGTGGCTTTGTCGGTTTCGATCTCGGCGATCACGTCGCCGGATTTAACGGCGTCGCCTTCCTTCTTCAGCCATTTGGCAAGGTTGCCCTTCTCCATCGTCGGCGACAAAGCGGGCATCAGAATAGGGGTGGGCATGGAGGCAACTCGCCAATCGTCATGCCGGACGCGGGTGCGCGCCGGCCTGCGATTCTTTGGGGAACTTAACGGTAGACGTCGGTGTAGAGTTCGCTCGGATCGGGCTCGGCATCGTGCGTGGCAAATTCCGAGGCCTCGTTGACGACTGCTCGAACCGACGCATCGATTTTTTTCAGTTCATCCTCAGCGGCCCATTTGCGGTCGATCAGCCGTTTGCGCACCTGCTCGATCGGGTCGTGCTCGGTGCGTACCTTATCGACCTCCTCCTTGGTCCGGTATTTGGCTGGATCGGACATCGAATGGCCCCGGTAGCGGTAGGTCATCATTTCAAGAATAGTCGGCCCCTTGCCGGACCGGCACCAGGCGAGCGCCTCCTCGGCGGCGGCCTTCACGGCCCGCACATCCATGCCGTCGACCTGTTTGCCCGGGATGTTGAAGGAGAGCCCGCGCTTCGAGAAATCGGTTTGGGCTGACGAGCGTGTCACCGCCGTGCCCATCGCATAGCGGTTGTTCTCGATGACGAAGATCACCGGGAGCTTCCACAGCTCCGCCATGTTGAAACTTTCGTAGACCTGGCCCTGGTTGGCCGCGCCGTCGCCGAAGAAGGTGAGCGACACGCTGTTATTGCCGCGATACTTGTTGGCGAAGGCAAGCCCGGTGCCGATCGGAACCTGCGCGCCGACGATGCCGTGCCCGCCGAAAAAATTCTTTTCGATCGAGAACATGTGCATCGAGCCGCCCTTGCCCTTGGAATAGCCGCCGCGCCGGCCGGTGAGCTCCGCCATGACGCCTTTCGGATCCATGCCGCAGGCCAGCATATGGCCGTGATCGCGATAACCGGTGATCATCTGATCGCCATCGGCCATCGCCATCTTCATGCCGATGACGACTGCTTCCTGGCCAATGTAGAGGTGACAGAACCCGCCGATCAGGCCCATGCCATACATCTGTCCGGCTTTTTCCTCGAACCGGCGGATCAGCAGCATCTGCCGCAGCGCGTGAAACTCTTGTTCCTTCGTGAAATCGGCAATCGGGTCTTGCTTCGCCCAGTCGACGGGCCGGAGGTCTTGGACGCCTTGTTCGGCTGCTCTGGTTACGGCAACGGCCATCGTGTCCCTCGAAGGATTTCGGGCGGCTAACTCTTACCCGACTTCGCCCCCCGGCGGAAGTCGGCGGTGTTTAACCTGGGGATCGGCGCCTGTGCGCAAATCCTTGTGACAAAACTCAATTTCGGGAATGACCGGCTTAAGTTCAAGGCCCGGTTGGGTCGGCCGCGGGACGGTCCGGCTTGAGCATCATGATGAGGTCGCCGGCATCGACATAGTCGAGCAGTGCGCGGGCGCGTTCGTCCAGCATATCGGGGTCGATATTGTCGGAGCGAAGCAGCGCGATGCGCCGCTCCCATTGCTTGTGCTCCGCTTGCAGGATGCCGAGTTCGGCCGATAGCGTCGCGGTCTGGCGGTCAATATCCTGCCGCGCCTTAAGTCCGTGATTCCCGCTATAGGCGTTGACACCGAAATAGCCGATCAAGAGCCCGGCCATGACGTAAAGGCCGAGCGCGCTGAGGATCGAACGGAGCCGCTTGCGGGTGACCATGTGCCGATCATGCCCAAGTGGCGCTTAAGACGGATTTAATGAAAGCGGCGGGAGCCGGCCGTCCGTCCGCTATGGCAGCACGTTGCGAATTTCGCTGAGTACGAAATTGCCCAGGCGCTTACCGCGATTGCGCAGGAAGCGAACCGGGCCGGCGTCGACGAAATAGGTCAGCAAAATGCTGTCGCGCGTCTTCACTTCCGGGCCGAGGCAATCGGCGGAATGCCAAGTGTCGGTGCCGACCGCAAAGGCGTAGCCCGTGTTGGGTGCGAACCGCATCTGCTTGGCTTTTTTCAGCGAGCCGTCGGGCAGAACTTGATGAAAAATCGTGCCGACGTGCGAAATCGACTCGTCGCGCGGCAGATAGAGCTGCACGGTGATGCCCTTCCATCGCGTGTCCGGATGCGGGGTGATCAGATAGCCCGTAATATCGCGCGTGAGCACCGGGATCGGGTACATGCCGATCTTGCCGTAGGCCGGGCCGAAACGGCGCTGGAGCGCAGGCGCCAAACGCCGCACAAAAGCGTCGCGCACCGCGGCCGAACACAAGGCGCGCCCCACGACGTCCCAGACGGCGCGTTTCTGCGACGGCAGGTGACGGATGTATTCGGGATAAAGGTCGATTTTCACCCGCGTGTGCGTGCCGTCGGCAAGATCATGGCCCTTGGCGCGGCCATGCATCGGCCGATAGTCGTTGGTCTCCGGCATGTTGGCCAACATGGCGGCGTAAACATCATCGGGAAAGACGCGGTCGAGCACGAGGTGGGTGAACGGGGCGTCGCTGGGCAGCGCGGCGTCAATCGACGTGACGACGAAATCGCGCAGCCGTCCGATGGCAAGCCGTCGATCTCCCGCCCCCAACCCTACCGTTTGGTCCATGCGATCAAACCTCGCGTTGCGTCCGTTCCGAACAGCCGGCGATATAGCCCCGACCGCCGACGCCGGACAAGCGCGCGGCCGTGGGCGCACTTAGCCCAGGGCCTTGAAGGCCGCCCGTCCCGCGAAGGTGGCCTGCGCGCCCAATTGTTCCTCGATGCGCAGGAGCTGATTGTACTTGGCGGTGCGATCGGCCCGCGCCAGAGAACCGGTCTTGATCTGCCCGCAATTTGTGGCGACGGCGAGGTCGGCGATGGTGGCGTCCTCGGTCTCGCCGGAGCGGTGCGACATGACAGCGGTGTAGCCAGCCTTGTGCGCCATTTCGACCGCAGCGAGCGTCTCTGTCAGCGTGCCGATCTGATTGACCTTGATCAGGATCGAGTTGGCGTAGTGCCCGGTGATGCCGTCGGCGAGCCGTTTCACATTGGTGACGAACAGGTCGTCGCCGACAAGCTGGCATTTGTCGCCGATCGCTTGCGTCACCAGCTTCCAGCCCTCGATATCGTCCTCCGCCATGCCGTCCTCTATCGAGACGATCGGATAACGGCCGACAAGCTCGGCAAGATATTTGGCCTGATCCTGCCGCGAGCGCTTTTTGTTGCCTTCGCCCGCGTAAACGTAGGCGTCGTTCTTGAAAAACTCGGTCGAGGCCGGGTCCAGCGCCAGCGCGACATCCTTGCCCGGCTTGTAACCCGCCTTCTCGATTGCCTTGATGACAAAATCGAGGGCTTCCTCAGCCGAGGACAGGTTTGGCGCGAAGCCGCCCTCATCACCCACATTGGTGTTGTGCCCGGCATCCTTCAGCGCGCCGCGCAGCGTATGGAAGATTTCGGAACCCGCACGCAGCGCTTCCGCAAATGACGGAAAACCGAACGGCACAATCATGAATTCCTGGAAGTCGATCGGGTTGTCGGCATGGACGCCGCCATTGACGATGTTCATCATCGGCACCGGCAGAAGGCGCGCCGAGGTGCCGCCGACGTATCGGTAGAGCGGCAGGTTGTTGGCTGCCGCCGCGGCCTTGGCGACTGCCAGCGATACGCCCAGGATGGCGTTGGCGCCGAGCCGGCCCTTATTGGGCGTGCCGTCGAGCGCGATCATGGTCTGGTCGATCTTGACCTGCGCCTCGGCGTCCATTCCGGACAGAGCGTCGAAAAGCTCGCTGTTGACAGCGTCGACCGCGTTTCGCACGCCCTTGCCGAAGTAGCGCTTCTTGTCGCCATCGCGCAGCTCGACCGCCTCGTGGGCACCCGTCGATGCGCCCGAGGGCACCCCGGCGCGGCCGCGAGAGCCGTCCTCCAGCACCACATCGACCTCCACCGTGGGGTTGCCGCGGCTGTCGAGTATTTCGCGGCCGATGATATCGACAATGGCGGTCATGCTTGCTCCGGGACTGGTTTTGCCGTGGCTTCTACAGGATCGTCCCAGCTGTTGTCATGTCATGCGTCGGATCGTGACCCCGCCGCCGCCAATCGCGTTGCCGCCCTTGATTATTGGGGGTACATAAATCATATGAAGCTAAGCTGGACTGAAGCGAAACGGGCCAAGAGCTTGCAGGAGCGAGGACTGGATTTTGCCCGGGCAGCCGAGGTATTCGGCGGACTTCATGTCGCGCGCCCAACGCACGGCGGCAAAAGCAACGAAAGCCGCTTCGTTACTGCAGGCTTTCTCGACGGCCGTCTCGTGGTCATGGTCTGGACTCCGCGCGGCGAAACGCGGCACGTCATATCGATGAGGTTCGCTCATGCAAAAGAACAAAAGCTCTGGAAAGAGGAAATGGAGGGATCCCGATGACGCGCCGATGCTGACGCGGGAATTCTTCCAAACGGCGGATGTTTACCAGGGCGAAAAGCTCGTGCGACGCGGCCGTCCTCCGACCGGTGAACGGGCGAAAGAGGCTGTCAAGTTGCGAATTTCACCTGATGTGTTGGAATATTTTCGGTCCGGTGGTCCTGGCTGGCAGACACGGATCAACGCCGCACTTGAACGTGCTGTGTTCCGGGAAAAGAAAAAAGCACGAGCGTAACCCCAATCGGCACGTTGCTTGAGCGCCCAAATGGCTAAGAAACCCTTCCAACTCGGCCGGCCCGCGGCGATCCCTGCCTCGCCCGGCGAGGCCGTGGTCGACCGTGTGCCCAACCCGCATCCCGGCACCAACTACGTCGCCCGTTTCACCTTCCCCGAGTTCACGGTGATGTGCCCGGTCACCGGCCAACCGGACTTTGCGACACTGGTCATTGACTACGTGCCGCGCGGCTTTTTGGTGGAGTCCAAGTCGCTCAAGCTTTACCTGAATAGTTTCCGCAACCACGGTGCATTCCATGAGGAATGCACGGTCACGATCGGCAAGAAACTGGTAGCGCTGCTGAAGCCTAAATGGCTGCGCATCGGGGGCTATTTCCACCCACGGGGAGGCATGCCGATCGATGTGTTCTGGCAGGCCGGAAAGTTGCCCTCCGGCGTCTGGGCGCCGGATCAGGGTGTCAGCACCTATCGGGCGCGTGGATAGCAAGCGCGCCGTTGAGGGTCGCGAGAAGCCCACCCACTTCGCGGGCCGGGTCGGCGGACCGCATCACCCCGCCCATGGCCGCGATGCCGGCGGCGCCCGCAGCAATGAGTTCGGCGACCCGCGCCGGGTTGATTCCGCCGATGGCGAGCACCGGAACGCGCGCGGCACGGACGATCTCGGCAAGTCCCCTGCGGCCGATTTCCGGGCCATAGCCCGGCTTGCTCGCAGTCTCGAAGGCAGGACCCGCCAGCGCGTAATCGATGTGTGCCGGATTGATCGCCTCGGCCTCCGGCACGGTATGGATCGAC
>DASZWK010000396.1:0-3433 GCA_035546235.1 Xanthobacteraceae bacterium
GGGCGCGGTCATCGTCTCGACGCCGCAGGATCTCGCTTTGATCGACGCGCGGCGCGGCATCGCCATGTTCCGCCGGGTCAACGTGCCGGTGCTCGGCATCGTCGAGAACATGAGCTATTTCCTCTGCCCGCATTGCGGCGGACGCTCGGATATTTTCGGCCATGGCGGCGCGCGCGCGGAGGCCGAGCGGCTCGGCGTGCCGTTTCTCGGCGAGGTGCCGCTCGATATGGAAATTCGTGAAAAGTCGGATTCAGGCCTGCCGGTGGTTGCCGCCAATCCCGACGGCCCGCACGCGCAAACCTATCGCGACATCGCCGCGCGGGTGCGTGACGGCATCGCCGGCGCAAGCCGCGCTGCGCCCAAAATCGTCATCGAGGGGTAAGGGCGGAGCGGCCTTTTGGCGCCGGCCCCGGCTTCCTATTTTCAGGCTCATGCAACGGGGGGCCGATCCCATGCGTAAACTGACTTTGCTGTTCGCCGCGATAGCGTTGCAGGCACCGCTGTGGCTTGGGGCGGCGCCGTCTGCGCAGGCGCGCACGCCGTTCGACGGGCAGTGGAGCGTGTCGATCGTTACCGATGCCGGCGACACCTGCGACCGCGCTTACCGCTATGCACTGCGTATCACCGACGGACGCATCACTTATGATGACCCGGCCTTCGACGTGTCCGGCCGCGTCGCCCCTAACGGCGCGGTGCGGGTTGTGGTGCGCTCCGGCCAACGGGAGGCCGTCGGCACCGGCCGGCTGTCGGGGGACAGCGGCGAAGGTCTGTGGAGCGGCCGGTCAACGTCCGCGCGCTGCTCGGGTCATTGGGAAGCCGAACGCCGCGATTAGGCGACGAGGCGATCTCGCTTAGGGGCGCCACAAGCGGAGTACGGCTACGCGATGCCGCAGCGTTTCGTGCGCTCGATCCAGGCCACGTCGGCGTGCTCACCCGGCTCGATCGCGGCCGTAAAGGTGATGCCGCAGGCCTTGCACTCATAGGTGCGCAGTTCCGGCAGCGCGGCAAAGCGCGGAACGGCGCGCTTGAAGATCATCGGTTGCCGGCAGCTTGGGCACGGCGGCGTGCCAGGGGCGTCCATAGCATTAAGATCGCTTTCCATGCGCTCTGTTTCGCGCCGAAGCGCTGGTCGCGCATTGATCTGCATCAGCCTGCGGGCGTTTTTTTTGGCGGTCCGGCCAACGGTTAACGGCGCAAAGTTGCCTCTTCAGATCAAGCCACCGCGCCACTCGGGTCACGTCGCAGGACCTTGCCGGGCAGCGCGCCTGTATGACGCGCGTTCTCGACCACGAGCGTCCCGCTGACCAGAACGCTCGTGCGTTCCCCGCTTGGGAACTGGTGCGGCTGCGCATAGGTGGCGCGGTCGGCAAAATCGTCCGGATCGAACATGACGATGTCGGCACGATAGCCTTCGCGCAAAAGCCCGCGGTCCTTGAACTTGAGCGCGCGTGCGGTTGCGCCGGTCATCTTGTGAATGGCGCGCTCAAGCGGCAGCGCCCGCTGCTCGCGCACGTAACGCGACAGGATGCGGGGGAACGTGCCGTAGAAGCGCGGATGCGGCAGCCCTTGGCCGACGGTGCCGTAAGGGGCGACGCAATTGCCGTCGGAGCCGACCAGTGCATGTTGCGAGGCGACCAGCGTGCGGATGTCGTCCTCGGAAATCGAGGTCACCAGCACGCGTGTCGCGCCGCGGTCTTCGATCAGATAATCGGCGAGCGCATCGACCGGATCGGTGCCGCGCTCGGCCGCCAGCCCGGCAATTGTCTTGCCGGCGTGTTGCGGCAGGTGAGGGGAGATCGAGATCGTCACGCACGCCCAGGACGGAATGCGGCCCCAATTGTTGAGCCCGTCGCGGGCGATGTCGGCGCGAATGGTGTCGCGCGCTTTGCGGTCGTTAAGCCTGGTCAGCATCGCCTCGACGCCGCCGGCCTGCACCCATGGCGGCAACAGGTTCTTCAGCGGATTTGAGCCGGCATCGTAGGGATAAGCATCGCAGTCGACGTCGAGGCCGCGCGCCTTCGCCTGCTCGATCATGCCGAGCGCGACCGCCGCCTTGCCCCAGTTGTCGGTCCCGGAACATTTGAAATGCACAATCTCGACATGCACGCCGCAGGCCGCGGCGATCGCGATGGCTTCTTCGACCGCCTCGATCACTTTGTTCGACTCATCGCGCAAGTGGGTGAAATATCCGGCGTTGTGGCGATTGAGAACGTGGCCGAACGCGATTATCTCGGCGGCCGCCGCGTATGAACCTGGCGGCGTGAACAAGCCCGACGACATTCCGAGCGCACCGGCCGCAAGCGCGTCTTCCAGGAGCGCGATCATTGCATCGAGTTCGGCCGCGGTCGGCGCGCGCTCCGCCATGCCCATCACCATCAGCCGCAGCGTGTTGTGGCCGACCAGCATGCCGGCATTGACGGCGGTCGGCGGAAAGCTGTCGAGGTAATCGGGGAAGCTCGTTTCGCGAAACGGCAGCCACGGCGCGCTCGGGCTCAGATAATCTTTCAGCAGGTCGACTTTGCCGGAGAGCGCCGGCGCGACCGAGAAGCCGCAATGGCCGACAATCTCGGTGGTGACGCCCTGGCGCACCTTGCTCTCGGCCTTGGGATTGATCGGCAGCGTGAAATCGGAATGCGTCTTGATGTCGATAAAGCCCGGCGCCACGGCGAGCCCATCCGCGTCGATCACGCGTTGCGCGGGACCGGCGGCGCGGCCGATCGCGGCGATCCGGCCACCCGCAATCGCGATATCGCCCGCCACGCCGGGATTGCCGGCGCCGTCGTACAGGATGCCGCCGCGGATCAGGACGTCGTGCATGGTGCGCAACAGTAGCACGGCGGAAACAACTGCATTCATGCAGATTGCCCAGATTGCCGCATATGCAACTAAAAGCTAAAAGCTAAAGGGTACGGAAGCTCGCGCAGCCGACGAAGCTCAATAGAGTACCGCGCAGCGGCATAGGGGACGGCATGTGGTTCGTCGATTTTCCGACGCTGGTTCTGCTCATTCTGGCGGGGCTCAATGTCGGGATGCTGGCGGTGTCGGGCTATAACGCCGCCGATGCGATTTTCGGCCACTACAGTCACATAGCTTACGCGCTCGTGGGCTTCAGCGCGCTGTGGCAATTGATGCGCCAGAAGTTTCATTGACTGTGCCACACGCCGAAGTGACGCTCGCGAGGCGCTTCGCCGTCGCGCGCCCTGCATCGCTTCACGCCGCATAGCAATGCGCTGGTCGTGCGGCCGGCCGTCGTCTTCGGTCTGGTCGCGGAACGGGCGATCGTAACAGTGGCCACCGTTAAAGCGACCAAAGCCATGGCTGGGTCACGGGCGGCCAAGCGACATCGATCTTCATGTACCGGCTGTCGAAGGTGTAGCTCGTGCCGCCGGCCGTGAACTGTGCCGTTCCCTCGTCGAAGGTGCCTCGGACGAGC
>DASZWK010000397.1:0-6490 GCA_035546235.1 Xanthobacteraceae bacterium
CGACGAGGCCGTGTACCGCAATGCTGCGCAGGTCCGTGAGCTTGAGGTCGTCGCGCGTCTTGAGCGGCTCGACAGCCTTGGCATCGAGACCGATGCCGAACCGCGGCGCGCTGTCCATCAGACCGAGAAACAGCGTCTCGCGTGCGCCGCCGAATGCGCGCGCCTCGTCCGCCGCGAACAACGGCAGCAGCAGTTCGCCGTCTTTCCGCAGCACGACGAGTTCGCCGCCGATCAGATAAAATCCGGCCGCCGGGTCGCCGGCGAATTTCGCCAGTGCGCCATCGTCGGTGCGGCAGGCCGCAGCGCGGTCGATGCGGCTTGCCGTATAGCCGAGATAGGGCCACGGGCCGAGTTCGGAGCGGATGGTCACGCGTTACTCGGCCGCTTCGCGCAACGGACGCGGATAATACGAATCGTAAAGCTCCGGGCGCTGCCACTGCGGTCCGAGCACGCCCTGCTTGGCGGCACAAGCTTGCGATGAGCCGACCTCGTCGCGCGTGCTACGCAGGTAGCGTACGCGTTCGAGATCGACATCGACCACGCTCAAACCCGCCGCGGTACTCTCAAACAAGATTTCCTCGGGCGTCGCCACCATGGCGAGGCCACGCTGGCCGTGATCGAACAAATTCTGCGTGGTGACCACCACCGCCAGATTCTCGATGGCGCGCGCCCAGATCAGCGTACGCCAGGTCGCCCACAGCCGGCGCTTGTCAGTGCCGGCTGGCATGAAGATAAGTTCGGCGCCGCGCAGCGCCAGCGAGCGCGTCACCTCCGGCATATAGACCTCGCTGCACATGGCGAGACCGACCTTGCCGTGCGCGGTGTCGAACACCGGAAATTCGTTGCCGGCGACGTATTTGAATTCCCAGGTTTGCCCGCCGGTGTATATCCAAGGCCCGTTGGGGTGCGTACGGCGGTAGCGCACCGGCGTGCGGCCGTCCGGATATGCCATCACGATGAGGTTGTGCGCGGTCGCCGCCTTGCGATCGATCGGCTCGATAGTGCCGAAGACGACATGGACGCTCTGCGTCGCCGCGGCCTCGGCCAGCGCCGGAATCGGATCATACGCCGCCGGCATGCGCCACGGCCCCGGATAGGTTTCCGGAAAGCACACGAAATCGGCACCCTCGTGGGCGGCATGCTCGACCGCACGGACGGCCTCGGCGACATTGCGCTCGTCTTCACCCGGCCGATGGGCAATCGGCTGCACAATGGCGATGCGGAAGGTCATTCATCTCCTCCTACATGCATCCAAATCACATGTTGGCCGGATTGAAGCCGCGCCCGGCACTTTGGTCAAGTTGGCGACCCGGCGATGGAACCGCCCGTTCGCGTTGAAGTTAAAGCCACTTTCCCGGCACTGCATCCCGCCCGGCGGGGTCCCAGCACGGGTGCGCGAGTTGCGCCTGAAGGCCGGCGGTACTTAAATGTGCTGCGGCCAATAACCGGCACTGGGCCCTGAGGAGAAGACGCGATGGTTTCGGTCCTTCAACCCGATGCGCGCGGCGCTTATGCCGATTACGACAACCGCGCGCTATCGCGCGATCCGCAGCGCGCCGCAGTTTCCAATCTTCCGATCATCGACCTCGCGCCGTTCATGACCGCGAGCACGCGCGAGGACCGGATGCACGTCGCACGTGCGGTCCGCTCAGCCTGCATCGATATCGGCTTCTTCTATGTGACGGGTCACAGCTTCACGGCGGAGGAGCTCAACAGCGTCCTCACTCAGGGCCTGGGCTTTTTCGCCTTGCCGCTCGACGAGAAGATGAAGGTGCTGTCGCCCAGTGTCGACATGCCGGGATTTGTGCGCACGGGCGGGCTCGATCCGGAAAAGAACCGCGACAAGGTTGTCGACATCAAGGAACGGCTCTACCTGACGCGCGAGCTTAAGCCCGGCGAACAGGCGCGGCCCGATTCCAGGATCGGCAAGACGCAATGGCCGTCCCGCGATCTGCTGCCGTCGTTCGAGCCGACCTTGAAGACCTACATTGCGCGCCTTCAGCGCGTGACCGAGGCGCTCAATCGCGCCTTCGCGCTGAGTCTCGATCTGGCCGAGGACTATTTCGACGCCCTTTACGGACGCCCCGATATGTCGCTGACGATGAATTTTTATCCGCCGGTCGATCCCAGCAAGCTGAAAGCCAGTCAGTGGAGCTTTTCACCCCACGCGGACTACTCCGCCTTCACGGTCCTGCTACAGGACCAGAGCGGAGGCTTGCAGGCACGCAACTCGGCCGGCGAATGGATCGACGTAATCCCGAAAGCGGGCACGTTGGTTGTCAATGTCGGGAATGTCTTGGAGCGCTGGACCAACGACGTCTACAGATCAACGCTGCATCGCGCGTTGCACATCGGCCGCGAGCCGCGCGTTTCGGCGGCGTTCTTCGTTTACCCGGATGCCACGACCGTCGTGCACTGCATCGATACATGCCAAAGCCCGGGCAATCCGCCGCGATACGAGGACGTGACGACGGCGGAGTATGTGCGCGTCCTGCGCGAGGACGCCTATCGCACCGGCCGTCCGGCCGTGGCCGCCGAGACCGCGCAACGGCTGCGGAGCAATTAGCGCGTGGCTAGCCGCAAGTTCCAGCTCGGATCGTTGATTGCGGGGGTGGCGCTTCTCGCGAGCCTTGCCGCACCGGCCGGCGCGGATGACGTCGAGCGTTTCTATAAGAGCCACCCGATTTCAATGATCATCGGCTTTGGCGTCGGCGGCGGCTACGACCTCTACGGCCGGCTGGTCAGCCGATACATGGGACGATACCTGCCGGGCAGCCCGACGATCGTTCCAGAAAACATGGCCGGCGCGGGAAGCTTGCGGGCCGTCGATTATCTTTATTCGGTGGCGCCGAAAGACGGGTCCGTTATCGGGACATTTTCCCGGACATTGCCGCTCGCGCCCCTGCTGAGCGGCGCGAACTTCGACAGCAGAAAATTCACCTGGCTCGGCAGCGTCGCACAGGATGTGATCGTCTGTTTCACGTCGCGGTCGTCGCCGATCAAGACCTGGGCGGACCTTCTCGCCAAACCATCATCTCTCGGCGGCGAAGGCGCCGGAGCCGAGCCGGACATCTACGCCCGATTTGTGAAGAACATCTTCGGTGCCAAGATAAAACTGGTCAGCGGATATCGGGGAACGAACGACATTTTCCTCGCCATCGAGCGCGGCGAACTCGATGGCGTGTGCGGGATTTCCTGGGGCACGGTGGTGAGCGTCCACCCCGACTACATCAGGGACGGCAAGATCAACGTCATCGTGCAAATCGGCCTGCGCAAACATCCGGACTTGGCCAACGTCCCGACCCTTGCGGACGTTGCGCAGAACAAAGACCAGCAGGACATCATCAAGCTCATCGTCACCACGCTTGCCGTGTCACGGCCTTTTGCCGCGCCGCCTGACATCCCCGCCGAGCGCAAGGCGGCGCTGCTCGCCGCGTTTGAAAAAACCACGCAAGATCCGAACCTCAGGGCCGAGGCGCAACGGGTCAAGCTCGACGTCGACTTTGTACCGGCTCGCGTCGTCGACCAGCTGCTGGCGACCGCTTACGCGACGCCGAAGGCGCTGATCACAAAGACGGCGGACGCCATCTCCAAATAGCCCTTTGAGCGCGAGCTGCCGACCGCTCAGTGCGGCCAGGGCATGATCGGCACGGTTGAGATCGCGTTGGCGGGCGAGCCGTTGACGATCTTGGTGCTGATGGCGAGGTAGACGAGCGTGTTGTGCGGCTTGTCCAACACGCGGTAAATCCGGGTCGCCTTGAAAAAGATGCTCGTCTTCTGACTGAACACCTCTTCCTTGTCGGTCAGCTTCGACAGGTCGACGCTGACCGGGCCGACCTGCCGGCACGAGATCGAAAAATTGGAAGGGTCTTCGTTCAAACCGAACGGCTGGCCCCAACCGCCCTTTCTGGCCTGCGAAATATGGCAGGCGACGCCGGGGACTTTCGGATCCTCAAAGACGCTGACGCACACCTTGTCATTGGGAGAAAGCAGATTGAACGTCGTGCTGACGCAATCCAAATCCGTGGCGAGCGCCGGACGAATGGACAAAACGGCCAGCGCGGCCAGCACCGCCAGATTGAAAAGCCGCTTCATGCCGATCTCCGATCTTTTCGTGACTCATCAGAACCCGGTGACTTGCGTGAGCATCGCATCGGCGTCGTCGGGCAAGCGGTCGCCGCGCCAGGCGATGTATTGATCGGGGCGCACGAGCGCAAGCGCGCGGCCGTAAAGTTCGCGCCCTTGCGGCAGCGTGACATCAAGGACCTTGAGCGGAATGCCGCGCGCTGCCGCCGCACGCTCAAGCGGCGTCGCTTCCACTGCGTCAGGACCAAGGCGCAGCAGCGTGAAACCGCGGCCGAGCCTGTCGAACAGCGAGCTGCCCATTTGGCGGCGATCGTCGAGCCACAGGTGCGGCGCCCGCCCGCCGGGAAGCCCGCTCGGGATGTACGCGTCGTAGGTCTCAGGAAAAACATCCGGCGGGGGCGTGCCGTCGGGAACGATGACCGGAGAGCCGTCGTACCGGCCGCCGATTTGCACACCGACGGCATCGACGTCCTCGGCGCGGTTGAAATGGTTGTAGCGCACGTATGTCATCTTCGCCGCCTCCGCACGCGCGGCATCGCCGGCCGGACCCTCGGCCTCGATATTGTCCGGCACGACGGCGTCGTGCATGCGCGAGGCGTATTTGCGCGATGCGCCGGTGTTGCGAAGACCGATCGGCTTGCGCTCGGCTTCGTAGGAGTCGAGCAAGCGCGGACCGCCCCAGCCTTGGAGCACCGCCGCCAGTTTCCACGCCAGATTTGAGCTGTCGTCGATTCCGGTGTTCATGCCGAAGCCGCCGGTCGGTGTGAACAGATGCGCGGCGTCGCCGGCGATGAAGATGCGGCCGGCGCGATAGCGTTCGGCGACAAGGGCCTGGCCTGCGTGCCAGGGATGGTAGGCCAGAATCTCGACCGCGATGTCGGCGCCGATCGTGCGCTTGATCCAGTCGGCCACCTTGACGGTGTCGACGCCGCTGTGACCGCGCTCCGGCTTGATCAGCATCATGAACTCGTCAGCGCCGTTGAGCGAGAAGATGACGCCGCGCGTGTGCGGGTCGGGATTGATCGCCCAATACATCCAAGCGCGGCGATGGCCGACGAACTTCGCGTAAAGCTCCGGGATGCGCATGTAGATGGAAAAGAACTGCCCGGCCCAATACGCGTCCTTCTTCTGCACGTCGCCCTCATAGGCGATCCCGAGCGTCTTTCTGATGAAGCCGTTGCCGCCGTCGCACGCGGCCGCATAGTCCGCGTTGCAGACGATTTCATCATCGCCGCCGGTCTTGCGCGCGTGCAGCCGCACCCCATCCTCGTTCTGCGTGAACCAATCGACCTGCCAGCCGAAGCGAACGTCGATGTTCGGCGAGGCGCGCACGCGTTCGAGCAGATAGCGCTCCACATACATCTGATTGACATGAAACATCGGCTCGGGAAGCTGATCGGTCACCGGCATCTGACGCCGCATGGCGATGCGCTCGTCCCGGCTCGGCATCGGGAAGCGATAGATTTCGTGCGACGACAGCCGGGTGAAATAGGCCTGGTCGAACGGATGATCGCCCGGCAGGCCAAGGCGGCGCACCTCGTCGGAAAAGCCGAGGCGGCGGTAAAGCTCCATGGTGCGGGCATTCTGGCCGTTGCCCTTGGGATGCCAGCGGCTCTCCGGCTCGGCGTTGAAGATCGTACATTTCGCGCCGTGAAAATCGAGAAACAGCGCGAGCACCAGCCCGACCGGCCCGCCCCCCACGATCGCGACCTGCGTCTGTGTTTCCTGCACCACGCCGCGAGCTTGCGTCAGGCTTCAGGCCGGCACAATAGCGGCTGGCCGCAATCGTCATTGCGAGGAGCGAAGCGACGAAGCGGTCCTACGCATTGAATTAATGAAGGATTTTACGTAGTTATAGACAGTGGTTCCAGACATTTTACGGATGGTTTGATGTCCCGCCCGGGCCTAGCACGGCCCGCAATGAGCGATTATATCCCACGCTGCCTCGGGGGACAGCACTCGCCCGGTAGGCATTACCTAGCGCGTGTCGATGTTAGGAGAATCCCGCGCAAAGCCATGAGGCTTTGCTATGAGTGCTGTTGTTGCCGATCCTCTCGCCGTGCCGCCAAATGAAGCCGCCCGGCTCCTCGCCGTGTCCCGTCGTACCGTCTCCCGATTGATCCGCGAACACAAGTTAGTCGCGCGCAAGCTCGGCAAGCGAACGCTGGTGGATGTCGAATCCGTCAAGGCGTTCTATGCGGGCTTGCCCGCGATCACTGGTCCGCGTTTATTGTTCGGCGAACGTGCCCACGTCCGTCCGCGTCCGCGCCGAAAGGCTCGCTTGCCGGGAAAGCCAGCAATACAGCCATGATGTTGGCACCTCGAACGGGCTCCGAGTCCACAGCCGCATTGCAAGGGGACAACAGGGACACCGAGCGCGATTGAGGCAAGCGCGGGACGCAAA
>DASZWK010000398.1:0-72906 GCA_035546235.1 Xanthobacteraceae bacterium
ATTCGCCCGTGCACCGCCGGTAATGCTGTCGACGACGAGGCCGACGCGGTGGCCGCGAGCGGCCTGACCTTGTGCGACATCGAGCACGTGACGAAACAAGCCGCCAAGCGGCGCGCGCAGGATGTGAAGTATCTTCAAACTCGCCGGCGCGGCGCCGGACCGCACGCGCGCGCCAACGGCGTCCTGCGTCATTGGAGCGGCGGCTCCCATGGCGGCGGCGAGCATCGATGCGACGGGGCGCCTGAGTTCGCCCATGAGAAGAGGTCCCTAAAAGTCATGGCAAGCAGTTAAACGCTATTAAGACTTGACCGGGTTAAGAAACCCCCACGTGGATTGCGGCATCGTCAATGTGGCGCGGCGTCTTTGTCGCGGGGAGTGAGTGACAGCCGCCTTAACCGGATAGCAACCTTAATAGTTCGTAATACCGCGGTTCGTGGTGCATGGATTCTGGTCTGTTTGCGGGAGTAGGGTGATGAGCGTGGTGTCGGAATCGGCGCGGCGTTCGGGCGCGGGTCCATTGGGCGATGCGGAATTCGACTTTCCCGCGCTCGGTACGGCGCTCTGGCGCAACAAGTGGAAAATCCTTGGGCCCACGCTGCTCGTTGCGATCCTGACGCTTATCGTCGTCCAGATTATTCCGCCCAAATATCAATCCGAGTCGCGGGTCCTCATCGAAGGCCGTGACAATGTGTTTTTGCGGCCGGAAGCCGACAAGGACCAGTTCGACCGCAACACAGTCGACGAACAGACGGTGACCAGCCAGGTTCAGCTTGTGCTGTCGCGCGATCTCGCGCGTGCCGTCATCGCCAAGCTCAAGCTCGATAAAAACCCTGAATTCGATCCCGCCCTGAATGGAGTTTCTCCGATCAAGGCGATCCTCGGCCGGCTCGGGCTGATCAAGGATCCGGCGAGCATGACGCCCGAGGAGCGGGTGTTGGAGGCCTATTACGATCGGCTGACCGCCTATGCGATCGACAAGTCTCGCGTCATCGTCATCGATTTTCTGTCGCAGGACCCCCAGCTTGCCGCCAACGTGGCGAACGCCATCGCGGACGAATATCTGGTTCGCCAGCGCGCCGCCAAGCAGGACCAGGCGCGCACGGCGGTGGATTGGCTGTCGGGCGAAATTCAGTCCATGCAGAAGAAGGTCGCGGACGCCGAGGCCAAGGTCGCGGCCTTTCGCGGCGATACCAATCTTCTGGTCGGGCCCAACGACACCACGCTGTCGGCGCAGCAGCTTGGTGATGTCAATGCGCAGATCGCCGCCGCGCGCGCACAAAAATCGGATGCCGAGGCCAAGGCCAAGATCGTTCGCGAGATGCTGAAATCCGGGCAACCGATCGAATACTCGGACGTTCTCAATTCCGAGCTGATCCGAAGGCTGTCGGAGCAGCGCGTGACGCTTCTCGCGCAGCTCGCCGAGCAATCCTCCTCGCTCGGCGACCGGCACCCGCGCATCAAGGAACTGAAGGCGCAGATCGCCGATCTCGATCAGCAAATCAGGCTCGAGGCGGCGCGGACGGCACGCTCATTTGAGAACGACGCCAGGATCGCCGCCGCCCGCGTCGACTCGTTAACGGTCAATTTCGATCAGCTCAAGAACCAGGCGGCGGGTACCAACGAGCGCAGTGTGGAACTGCGGGCGCTGGAGCGTGACGCCAAGGCACAACGCGATCTGCTGGAATCCTATCTCGCGAAATATCGCGAGGCGACTTCGCGCGAGACTCTCAATTCGGCGCCGGCCGATGCGCGCGTGATATCGCGCGCCTCGGTTTCCAATGTGCCGGCCTATCCGAAAAAGCTGCCGAGCGTGCTGATCGCAACGGTTGCCATGCTGATGCTGAGCTGCGGCTTCGTGCTAACCAAGGAACTGCTCAACGTGCCGGGCCGCGCTGTGGCCCCGGTTGCGCCACGGGTCGAGCCACGCGTGACCGGCCCCGAACGCGAGGCCGACATCGCGCCTGCGGTTAAGGAACCACCTCCCCCAGTAGAGCGCGGCGACGCGGTAGCCGAGATGGCGGAGAGCTTGCACCGCGCCGGCGCCGCGCGGATCGCTGTACTTGGCGTGATGGCCGGCGCCAAAACCGGCGAGACCGCGATCAGGCTCGCCCGCTCGCTGGCCGGCGACGGACGTGTTCTGCTGGCCGGGATCGAGCCGAAAAATTCGCCGATCGGTGCGGTATCGGCCGATCCGGCGGCAAGCGGCCTCGCTGAACTGACTGCGGGCAGCGCTTCCTTCCGCGACATTATCGACAAGGATACGCAGTCGAGCGTGCATGTGATATCGCCGGGGCGCGCGCCGGTCGAGCGGGTTATGCTGTTGTCGTCACCACGGCTTGCACCGAGCTTCGACGCGCTGGCGCGGACATATGATTACATTGTGGTCGATGCGGGCATTGCCGAGGGCGCGGACCTGGAGGCGATCGGCGAAATCGCGCCGCAAGCCGTGCTGCTCACCGACGCTGCTGCCGTCGACGCCGTTGACGCCGCCCGCCGGCGCTTATTGGCGGCCGAGTTCGAGGAGGTGACCGAACTCGATCGCACCGGTCATCCCGTGCCCAGGGCTGCCGCCGCATAGCGTTCTGCTGCCGCATAGCGTCCGGTAGTTCCTCGCGCGCACAGCGGTTGCCTCGGCCGGCATTGACCGCTTCGCCATCGCGGCAAAGAATTATCAACCCGCGACGGGCAATAGTCTTGATTGCGAGAGGTAGCGTGTGGAGTAGAGTTCCTTGGCTGCACTCAGACCGACGTTGATCCGTGGCGGGCTGGAGTCGTTGTATTTCACCGGCGCGCATCGCTGGCTCGCGCCACTCTTTGGCGGTGTCGGCGCTATCTTGACGCTGCACCACGTCCGGCCGGCGCGACCGGGGCGGTTCCAGCCTAATCGCTTGCTTGAGGTGACGCCGCGTTTCTTCAACCGGGTCATCAAATATCTGCGCAGTTCCGATGTCGATCTTGTCAGTCTCGACGAAGTGCATCGGCGACTGGTGGAGCGCGATTTCTCGCGGCGCTTCATCTGCCTGACTTTCGACGACGGCTACCGCGATACGCTGCAGATCGCCTATCCGATGCTCAGAGCCGAGGGGATACCATTCGCAGTCTATGTCGCCACGAATTTTCCAGACCGGCTCGGCGAATTGTGGTGGCTTGTGCTCGAAGCGGTGATCGCCAACAACAATCGCATCGGGCTGTCGATTGACGGCTGCAATCGCACCTTCGACTGCACGACTGTTGCCGAGAAGCGCGCGCTCTACGACGAGCTTTACTGGTGGCTGCGCGCTCGGCCGACTGAAGCCGAGCTCCGCGAGGCAATCCGCAACCTTGCGGCCTGCTATTGCGTCGACATCGCCGCGTTCTGCAAGACCTTATGCATGAGCTGGCAGGAACTGGCCGAGCTTGCCGCCGATCCACTCGTGACCATCGGGGCCCATACCGTCACCCATCCGATGCTGGCAAAGCTGCCAGAGAAAGGCGTGCGCTCCGAGATCGACCTGAGCCGGTCAGTGATCGAAGCGGCACTGGGCCAGCGCCCGGAACATCTGGCATTTCCGGTCGGCGACCGGACCTCGGCTGGACCGCGCGAATTCGCCATCGCCGCGGAACTCGGTTTCAAGACCGCGGTGACGACGCACCCGGGCGTGCTGTTTCCCGGCCATCGCGATCGTCTCACGGCGCTGCCGCGTATTTCGCTCAACGGTGAATATCAGCGCATGCGCTACGTGCGTGTGCTGCTGTCAGGCTCGGCGACCGCGGTGTGGAACGGCTTTCGCGGCTTGGAAGCGGCGTGAGCCGAAACGTTGGAGTCAGGCGCCAGGCTTTCCAGCTTCGGAATCTTGCCTCGGGCTCATCCACGCTACGATCGGCATGGCGGGCAAGACCCAACCGATGCCGGCAATCACATAATAGGCGATGGACGCGACGGTGCTGTCGTGGATCGCGGGCGACTGCGCCAGCGCCATGGCGACAAGGGCCCACACGATCACCAGCACGAACAGGGCTATGGTGCCGAGAAATTTTCGCAAGCGGATCGGCATGGCCATAGGTCGTCAGCGGCTTGTGGTTTCTTGGGTGCGGCGTTGCCGCTCGCAATGACGTGATTGCGGGGCAGGGGGCAGCACTATATGGTCCGCCCGTCCCACACAAGCGAGCGGCATGACGGATATCGTTTCAGCCGACGCCCGCAAGGGTGTCCAACAAACACGTGCCGTGCGGCTGTGGCTTTACGCGGTGGCCGCCATGGTGGCGGCCATGGTGCTGGTCGGCGGCGCCACGCGGCTGACCGAGTCCGGACTGTCGATCACCGAATGGCAGCCGGTGATGGGAGTTCTGCCTCCGCTGAGCCAAGCGCAGTGGCTGACCGAGTTCCACCGCTATCAGCAGATTCCGCAGTACCACGAGCTCAATTCCGGCATGAGCCTCGATGCCTTCAAGACAATATTCTGGTGGGAGTGGACGCACCGCCTGCTCGGCCGTTTGATCGGCGTCGTCTTTGCGGTCCCGTTGTTGTGGTTTCTGTGGCGCGGCTGGATCGAGCCTGGATTGCGGACGCGGCTGTGGCTGATCTTCGGGCTTGGCGCACTGCAGGGCGCCGTCGGCTGGTGGATGGTCGCTTCCGGTCTCGTGCATCGCGTCGAGGTGTCGCAATATCGGCTGGCGACGCACCTTGTGCTCGCTTGCGTCATCTACATAGCCATTCTTTGGACGGCGTTGCGGCTTGGCGAAGAACAACGGCAGGCGCCGCCCGCGCGAATTCGCGCGGCGGCTGTTGCGTTGCTCATCCTGGTGCTCGGACAGATTTATCTCGGGGCGCTCGTCGCCGGTCTGCGCGCCGGCTACGTCTACAACACCTGGCCGCTGATTGATGGCGGGCTCGTGCCTGACGCGTCGCGGCTCCTTCTTACAAAGCCGGTGTGGCGCAATTTCTTCGAGAACGCGCTCACGGTTCAGTTTGATCATCGCATGCTGGCCTATGCGATCTGGATCGTGGCGGGATGGCATTGCGTCGATGCGCTATGGACGGCGCGGCGCGGAACGGCATGGCGCGGGGCGCTGGCGCTGTTTGTTGCCGTTACGCTTCAAGCCTCGCTCGGCATCACGACGCTGCTGCTGGTGGTGCCGCTCCCTCTGGCGATGCTGCACCAGGCAATGGCCATCGTGGTGCTGACAATCGCCGTGGTGCATGCGGCGCGGGCGATGCAGCAGCGGGAGCGATCGGCGTTCGATGCCGCGCTGCCGTTGCCGAGGTCGTCGCGGGCTTGAGCGAAACTGCGCGAAGGGAGAGGGCGCTCACGCCTCCGCCAGCGCCTCTTCCAGATCGGCGATGATATCTTCCTTGTCCTCGATGCCGATGGAGAGCCGCACCACGTCCGGGCCGGCGCCGGCCGCTGTCTTTTGCGCATCGGATAGCTGCCGGTGCGTGGTCGAGGCGGGATGGATGATCAGCGAGCGCGTGTCGCCGATATTGGCGAGGTGGGAGAACAGCTTGACGTTGGAGACGAGCTTGACGCCGGCCTCGTAGCCGCCCTTGAGACCGAAAGTGAAAACCGCGCCGGCGCCGTTCGGGCAGTATTTCTTGGCGAGATTGTAATAACGGTCACCGGCCAGCCCCGGATAGCTGACCCAGGCAACCTTGGGATGGTTGGAGATCCATTCGGCGACCGCAAACGCGTTCTCGCAGTGTTTTTGCATGCGCAGCGGCAGCGTTTCGATGCCGGTGAGAATGAGGAAGGCGTTGAACGGCGACAGTGCCGAGCCGATGTCGCGCAGCGCCAGCACCCGGCAGGCGATGGCGAAGGCGAAATTGCCGAACGTCTCGTGCAACACGATGCCTTGATATTCGGGCCGCGGCTCGCACAGCATCGGATAGCGCTTTTCGCGCGACCAGTTGAAGGTGCCGCCGTCGACGATCATGCCGCCGATCGAATTGCCGTGACCGCCGAGAAATTTTGTCAGCGAATGTACGACAATGTCGGCGCCGAACTTGAACGGCTTGCACAGATACGGCGTGGCGAGCGTATTGTCGACGATGTAGGGCACGCCGGCACGGCGCGCGATCTCGGCGACCGCCGCCATATCGGTGACGACGCCCCCCGGATTGGCGATCGACTCGGTGAAGATTGCTTTGGTCTTTGGCGAAATCGCGCGCTCAAAGGAAGATATGTCGTCGGGGTCGGCCCACACCACGTTCCAGCCGAAGTTTTTGAACGCGTGATTGAATTGATTGATCGAGCCGCCATAGAGCTTTTTCGAGGCGACGAATTCGTCGCCCGGCTGCAGGAGGCAGTGAAACACCATGACCTGAGCCGCGTGACCCGACGCGGTGGCGAGCCCCGCGGTGCCGCCCTCGAGCGCGGCGACGCGTTCTTCCAGCACCGCACAAGTTGGATTGCCGATCCGTGTGTAGATGTTGCCGAAGGTCTGCAGCCCGAACAGCGACGCGGCGTGGTCGACGCTTTCGAACACGAATGATGTGGTCTGATAGATCGGCGTGGCGCGGGCGCCGGTGGTCGGATCCGGCTGCGCCCCGGCGTGGACCGCAAGCGTCGAAAACCCCGGTATGCGTTCGGTCATGTCGCCGTTCCTTTTGCTCGGATGCGCGGGATGCACGCGCGCGCACCAACGTGCGTCCGGTTTATAGGACGTGCCAGGGCCGTCAAGGCGCCGGAAAGGGTTGGCGTTGAAGCGGAACGGTCGCGCTAAACAAGTCCCGCAACGCGGAAAATCCTGCTACCGCTTCTCTTTGAAATGGGACAGCGCGACGCGGCAGGCCTTCGAAATGACCCGCCGATTGCTCTGCAGACAATGGGCGACTCGTTCGCGGTCAGGAAAGAATTGCGAGCAGTGCGTCTGTGCGTCCTGCATACAGGCGTCGCGGTCCGCTTGCTCGTCGGCGCGCGCCGCGGCGGGCGCGAATGCGAGGCCAATGAGACCGAGAAACACCAAGGCACGAAGTTGTGCGGCCAAGACCAGCCCCCTTTTTTGCGTTGATCAAGAACAGCCCATAGTGGCCGTACCGAGGGGTGATGGCCGATTTGCGGCAGCCTGTGGAGGGCACTGAGCCTACCGGCCGGTCTCCTTGCGCTGGGCCTGGTCGGCGGCCTCGGTGGTGCCGCCCTGGGCGGTGGTATGATTGAGCGTCATGCGCTGGACGCCGCCGATCGTCGCCTTCCTTGAGCTGATGGTGCGGGTGTTGACCCCCATCCAGGCGATTTCCGACGACAGCCGGCCGTATTCGATCTTAGGGCACCGGTTCATCACGACTTTCATGCCGTTGGCCTCGGCCAACGCCGCCGCCTCGTCATTGCGGATGCCCAGTTGCATCCAGACCACTTGCGGCCTTGGATTGAGCGCCAACGCTTCCTGCACGACGGGCAGCGCGTATTGCGAGGCGCGGAAGATATCCACCATGTCGACGGCTTCGGAGATGTCGGACAGCCGCGCGTAAATGCGCTGACCGAGCATCTGTTCGCCGGCATGGCCGGGATTGACCGGGATCATCTTGTAGCCGCGCTCGAGCAGATATTTGAAAGCGAAATAGCTCGGGCGGTTTTCTTTCTCCGAGGCGCCGACCATGGCGATGGTCTTTACCGTGTTGAGGATGCCGCGGATGTAAGTATCGGGATAGGAGTCGTGGTTGATCGCGGTCATAGACTCAGCGGTTTTCCCAGTTCGGCCGGCGCTTGTCGATGAAGGCTGAAATTCCTTCCTCGGCGTCGCGCGCCATCATGTTCTCGACCATGACTTCGGACGCATATTTGTACGCTTCGGCGAGCGGCATTTCGATCTGCTGGTAAAACGCCTGCTTGCCGATCTTGAGCGTGAGGGCGGATTTGGCGGTGATTTTCTTCGCCAGATCGAGCGCGGCTTCGCGCTCGCTGCCCGGTTCGACCACGTGATTGACGAGGCCGAAACGGGCTGCATCTTCAGCAGAGATCGGCTCGCCGGTAAGCAGCATCTCCATGGCTTGCTTGCGCGCCACGTTGCGTGACAGCGCGACCATCGGGGTTGAACAGAACAGCCCGATATTGACGCCGGGGGTGGCGAATTTCGATGCGCGCGAGGCGACCGCGAGATCACAGCTCGCCACGAGTTGGCAGCCGGCCGCGGTCGCTGTGCCTTGCACAGCCGCGATAACGGGCTGCGGCAGCATGACGATCTGCTGCATCACCCCGCTGCACAGCCCCATGATGTGCTTGAAATAAGCGCGCCCGCGGTCCGGATCGGTTCGGCGCGCATTGAGCTCCTTGAGATCATGGCCGGCCGAAAAAGCGGGTCCGTTGGCCGTGACGACCACGGCGCGAACGTTTCGGTCTTGCGCGACTGCGGAGAGGGCGTCGCTAAGGGCCTTGAGCATCCCTTCGGAGAGGCTGTTGCGGGCTGCCGGCCGGTTCAGCGTCAGCACGACAACGCCTGAAATATCCTCGCGAATTAAGATTTGTTCGGGGGCATTTGCAGCGAGGGCAGCAGAGCCGGGAGCCTTGGCGGAATTCACGGTGCGCATCCGGGGTTTTGGCGATTGCTCGCGGACATTGTATCTGATCAGGCGAGCCAGAGGAGCATTGGCCATGTCAAGACAGGAGATGGCGGGGAAGGGGACATTTCACGACATGGCGCCGCCGAAGCTCACGCGCAAGGCGCTTGAGGAGCGCCTGCGCGCCGAATTTCCCGAAATGTTCAATGCCGAGAGCGGCTATACGCTCGAAAAGTTGTGGTTCGGTGGCTGCCGGGCGCGCCGGCACTATCACCCGAGGACGCTGCGCCCAGGCGGCACGGTTTCCGGCCCGATCATGATGGCGCTGGCCGATTTCACCATGTATCTCGCCGTGCTTTCGGCCATCGGCTGGGTGCCGCTCGCGGTCACAACGAATTTTTCCATCAATTTCCTGCGAAAACCCGCGCCGCGCGATGTCTTCGCGGAGGCCCGGCTGATCAAACTTGGCAAGCGGCTGGTGGTCGGCGAAATCGGCCTTTACTCGGACGGCGACGACGACATGGTGGCCCATGCCACCTCCACCTATTCAATCCCGGTAAAATAATACCTCTAACGCAAACATCTGAATTAATGCGAAAATCGCCGCTCTATTGCATTGACGCTCAAGGGCCGCCCCGCTACATAGCAGCCGCGGCGCCGCTCAGAGCAGGCCGAATTCCGCACAGGGATATTGTTTCCAAACGGGTGCTGACGATGAAAACCTTTTCGGCCAAGCCCGCCGAGGTCGACAAGAAATGGGTCATGATCGACGCCGAGGGGCTCGTCGTCGGTCGTCTTGCGTCGATCGTGGCGTTACGGCTGCGAGGCAAGCATAAGCCGACATTTACCCCGCACGTCGACTGCGGCGACAACGTCATCGTCGTCAACGCCGCCAAGGCGGTGCTGACCGGGCGCAAGGTCGAACAGAAAGTCTACTACAAACACACCGGCTACATCGGCGGCATCAAGGAGCGCACGGCAAAATCGATCCTGGCCGGCCGCTTCCCCGAGCGCATTGTCGAAAAGGCGGTGGAGCGCATGCTGCCGCGCGGCCCGCTCGGTCGCCGTCAGCTCGCGAATTTGCGGGTTTATCCGCAGGCCGAACATCCGCATGCGGCGCAACAGCCGGAAAAGGTCGATGTTGCCGCGATGAACCGCAAGAACAAGAGGACCGCGTGATGGCGGAGACGATTCAAACGCTCGAAGAGCTATCCACGCTCAAGCCCGCGGCGGCGCCGGCGGCGCCCAAATACGTACAGAAGCTCGACAAACAAGGCCGCGCCTACGCGACCGGCAAGCGCAAGGACGCCGTGGCGCGCGTGTGGGTCAAGATGGGCGCCGGCCAGATCGTCATCAACAACAAGCCGGTGGAAACCTATTTCGCCCGGCCTGTGCTGCGCATGCTGATCCAGCAGCCGCTGGTCACCGCCAACCGCCAGGGTCAGTACGATGTCTATTGCACGGTTTCAGGCGGCGGGCTGTCAGGCCAGGCCGGTGCGGTGCGCCACGGCCTTTCAAAAGCGCTGACGCGCTACGAGCCGGACCTGCGCGGCCCGCTTAAGCACGGCGGCTTCTTGACTCGTGACGCGCGCGTGGTCGAGCGCAAAAAGTACGGCAAGGCCAAAGCGCGGCGCAGCTTCCAGTTCTCGAAGCGGTAATTTGCACGGTCATGCCGGGTCACGGGCGAAGCCCGTGGGCCCGGAATGCATATTTGCCGCTGCCGCGGCAATCCGGAATGACGATGAGAAAATGCGCGCCGCCTATCTGGCGAACAGCGCCATTGCCTCGTCCGCCAGAACGCCGCCGGTAATGTCGATCGGCGCGAAGGGCGCCTTGGCCGCCAGATCTTTACTCGAAAGCATGATCTGGTCGATCCTGGTTGCAAGCTGCGCCACCGAGGCGGCAAAGACGAGCCGGCCAACATGGCACCACAGGATTGCGCCCATGCACATCGCGCACGGTTCGCCCGATGTGTAGAGCGTGCTGCCCTTGAGCGACGCTCTGCCGTGCGTGGCAAGACAGCGGTGGATCGCAACCATCTCGCCGTGCGCGGTCGGATCGTCGGTTTGACGGCCGAGATTGCGCCCGCGGGCAAGAACATGGCCGCCACGCACGATCACGGCGCCGAATGGAAAATCCGCGCGCCGGGCCTCGGCGATGGCAATGCGCATGAAGCGTTCGTCTTCGGCGTTCGAGGGCGCCGTAACCGTCGCCCGCGTCTCGGCCCGTATCGGCGCCGGCAGCAACGTCGCGCCCGCAAGCGCGGTCACGACCGCGCGGCGGTTTGGCCGGTAGCCCACGCAGTCTTCATCGCACTGCCCGTGCGTCATGCGGTCAACTCATCAGTGGGATCAGAAAAACGCCAAGGTGCGGATTTCGATGCTTTCGCGCGGGCGTGCGTGCGGCGGCGTGGTCGGGTCTTCGAACGCGGTGTGCGCTGTCCAGCGGGCGCGGCCATCTTTCATCGAGTCGAACACCTTGAACACGTAGGCTTCCTCGCGGCGCATGCGCGGGAACCAGAACCATTTGTGCGCCGGGTTGTATTTGATTGCGTAGGTCTGGCCGATACGTCCGGGCGCTCGCCGCTCAGAGATGATCATGTCGGCGGGAGACAGCGTCCGCGCATCCGCCATGGCGAGCGGGTAGGTTTCGACCGGATACCGGATCGGGCGCCAAGCCTGGATGATGGCGAAGCGGCGCTGCAACAGATCCTCGGCTTCGTCAGGCAAGATGTCCCGGACGCGCTGCGGCGCCGACCATTCAGTGTAGTCGTTATGGACGCGGCGCACGACTTCGCGAATTTGCTTCGACTCGCGCAGCTCATCGTCTGCAGTGCGCAACGTGTGATCGAACACGACGACGCGTTTGGCGCCGCTCTCGGCTTTGATCAGCTCGACCATTTCCGGGTAGTAGACGCGCTTGATCTCGTCCTCATCGTAGAAATCGGCAACCTTGGTGTCGTGGCGTACGAAGCGGAAGCCGTTCTTCTCCAGCACGAAGTCGTTGGCGTGCGGTCGGCCGTTGTGGATCGTGACGCGGTGCGGGTCGGGCGTGGCCCCGGAGCGCGTGTCGCTGCCGCCGGGTGCGGCCACGATGGTGAAGACAGGCTTGCCGTCGTCGACGATGTAATTGAGTGTCGCTTCGATCGTATCCGGTGCGACATCGAGTTCTGCGGTTTGGGCCATCGAGGCACTCCACTGTCTGTCGCAACAATCTAGGCGCGGCCGGCAGTCAAGTGAAGGGCCGCTTAGGCCGATCGCTCAAATTCAGGGCTCCGCTTTTACCCGCCGGCAGTCCTGATCGCGGAAACGATTCCGAAGTAACCCCTACGGAACGCTTGACCCATAGCGTGCGCCGGTCAATTTCGGTGGGCGATCCATGCATCTCGACATGCAAACCCTCTCTGTGGTGACGGTCTTTGTTACGGCACTGCTGGGGGCTCTGCTGATCTTTGCCGGATTGCAGAACCGGAGCATTCTTGCCCCGATGTGGTGGGCATTGATGCCGCTGGCGCACTGCGTCCTGAGCCTTCACGGCCGGCGCAATGTCCAAGTGCGGCTGCGCCGAAGAATGCATGGCCGGCAATTTCCGGCAGGGTGATTGGCGACATTTGCAATTTTCCGGAATTTTCACAAAAAATCGCTGCTTGCCTCGAATGTTTGGCAAAGCCTGAATTGAGAACGCCCACTACGGCGCGGCGATCGGTGATAGGTAGTTTTGCGTAGTGCTGGTGAGGAGCACCTATGCTGCCCCGTCTCGCCGAAGCGTCGAGTTCGCTCGACATCGGAACGCTATTCGTCATCGCCACCTGCGTGACGTCGCTGCTCGGCGTGTTCCTGCTATTTGCTTACCTGCAGGATCGTATCACGGCCCTCGCCTGGTGGGGCGCAGCCTATCTGATCGGCGCCTCGTCAGGCGCGATCTGGCGGCTGGGCGATCAGATTTCGCCGCCCGTGCCGCAAGGTACCGCCAATATTCTTCTGTTTGTCGCAGTCGGCATGATCTGGAGCGCCGCGCGATTGTTTCACGGCCGCCGCATCTCCTGGCCCGGCATGTTCGCCGGCGCGGGCGCGTGGCTTGCGGCATGCAGCGCTCCGGATATCGCGAATTCGCCCGGTTACCGGGTGATCGTCAGTTCTCTGATCGTTGCCACCTATACATTCATGATCGCGGCCGAGCTGTGGCGCGAACGGCGCAAGCCACTGATCAAGCGCTGGCCGGCGATCTTCGTGCCGATGCTGCATGGCGCCATCTTTCTGTTCCCGATGGCGCTCGCCAGCTTGTCGTTCGATCTCGACGGCAGCCGCAATCCCGCCACGGGATGGGCCGCGGTGTTCGCCATCGAGGTGGTGCTTTACGTCGTCGGCGCCGCCTTCATCGTGCTGGTGTTGGCCAAGGACCGTGCGGTGCGCGCCTACAAGGTGGCGGCGGCGACCGACATGCTGACAGGCCTGCTCAACCGCCGGGGATTCTTCGAATCGGCCGCCGATGTCGTATCGGTCAGCAAGTCCTCAAAGCGGCCGGTGAGCGTGCTCGCCTTCGATCTCGATCATTTCAAGTCGATCAACGACAATTTCGGCCATGCCATGGGCGACACGATGCTGCAACTGTTTGCAAGCGTCGCGCGCAAGACCATGCGGTCGAACGACGTGATCGGCCGGCTGGGCGGCGAGGAGTTCGTCGCGGTATTGTCGGGCACGCAGGCCGAGGCCGGTATCGCCGCCGAACGCGTGCGCGCCGCATTCGAGACGGCTACGCTCGATCCCAAGAGCCAGGGCGTTCGGGCAACCGTCAGCATCGGGGTGGCGTGCGGCACGACCGATACTGCCATCGACCAGCTCATCACGCGTGCCGACGCGGCGCTTTACCGGGCCAAAGCGAACGGCCGCAATCGCATCGAATTTGCCGATGAAACGCAGCAGGGTTCGCGGGCCTCGGCGCCAGTCGTCAGCCTCCAGGCCGTTCGCGACCGGCTCACGCAGTCGCTTTCGGACCAGCCTCAGCCGGCCCCGATCGTCGTGCGGCGGGGCAGCTAAGGCCTGCCTCGATCGAGGCTGCAATCTTCCGCAAGATCCTTGCAAGAAAAAGGGCGCCGACAGTGCGGCGCCCGAAGTTTGCATTGCCTGAGGCAATGCAAGGGAGGATACGCAGACGCTACGCCGAGTAATACATCTCGAACTCGACCGGGTGCGGAGTGTGCTCGAAGCGGATGATCTCCTGCATCTTCAGCTCGATGTAGCTGTCGATGAAGTCGTCGTCGAACACGCCGCCGACTTTGAGGAAGTCACGGTCCTTGTCGAGGTTGCTGAGTGCTTCGCGCAGGCTGCCGCACACCGTCGGGATTTTTTTCAGTTCCTTGGGCGGCAGATCGTAGAGGTCCTTATCGATCGCCTCGCCCGGATCGAGCTTGTTCTTCACGCCATCGAGGCCGGCCATCAGCATGGCGGCAAAGGCGAGATACGGGTTTGCCAGCGGATCGGGGAAGCGGACCTCAACGCGCTTGGCCTTGGGATTCGTTGTGTACGGAATGCGGCACGATGCCGAACGGTTGCGCGCCGAATAGGCGAGCAGCACCGGGGCTTCGAAGCCCGGAACGAGCCGCTTGTACGAGTTGGTCGTCGGGTTGCTGAAGGCGTTGATTGCCTTGGCGTGCTTGATGATGCCGGCGATGTAGGACAGGCAGGTATCCGAAAGGTCGGAATATTTGTTGCCGGCGAACACCGGCTTGCCGCCTTTCCAGATCGACTGATGACAGTGCATGCCGGAGCCGTTGTCGCCGTAGATGGGCTTCGGCATGAAGGTCGCGGTTTTGCCGTAGACCTGCGCGACCTGCTGGATGCAGTATTTATAGATTTGCATCTGGTCGGCCATCATGGTCAGCGGCGAGAACTTCATGCCAAGTTCGTGCTGGGCCGACGCCACCTCGTGGTGGTGCTTCTCGACCTTGACTCCCATGCGCGCCATGGCGGCCAACATTTCCGAGCGCATGTCCTGCACTGAGTCCTGCGGCGGTACCGGGAAATAGCCCTTCTTGGTCCAGACCCGGTGGCCGAGGTTGCCGCCTTCGTAGTCGGTGTCGGAATTGGTCGGGAATTCCACGGAGTCGAGCTTGAATCCGGTGTTGTAGGGTTGCGCGGAATATTTCACGTCGTCGAAAATGAAGAACTCCGCCTCCGGTCCGAAATAGACCGTGTCGCCGATGCCCATCGACTTGACCATGCCCTCGGCCCTTTTGGCGATGCCGCGCGGATCACGGTTGTAAGGCTCGCCGGTGGTCGGTTCGAGCACGTCGCAAACCAGAACCAGCGTCGTCTCGGCAAAGAACGGATCAATGCAGGCTGACGCCGGATCAGGCATCAGGCACATGTCGGATTCGTTGATCGCCTTCCAGCCCGCGATCGAGGAGCCGTCGAACATCTGGCCTTCGGCGAACGTTTCTTCCTCGATCATGCTGATGTCGAAGGTGACGTGCTGCCATTTGCCGCGCGGATCGGTAAATCGGAAATCGGCGTATTTGACGTCGTTGTCCTTGATCATCTTCATGACAGTCTTCGGCGTCGTCATGGCATGCGTACCTTTCGTGGTGTTGGTGGATAGCTGATAGGCGCCCGCCGGACTGCGCTCTCGCCGCCGGAGCAAGCAGTCAGATTGGCAGTTCAGATGGCATCGAGTCCGGACTCGCCTGTCCTGATCCGGATAGCCTCCTCGATACTTGAAACAAAGATTTTGCCGTCGCCGATCCGGCCGGTCTGGGCGGCCCGGCGTATGGCGTCGACCGCCTTTTCGACCATGTCGTCACCGAGCACAATCTCGATTTTCACCTTGGGGAGAAAATCCACGACGTACTCAGCGCCACGGTAAAGTTCGGTGTGCCCCTTCTGCCGTCCGAAGCCCTTGGCTTCGGTGACGGTGATGCCCTGCAATCCCACTTCCTGAAGTGCCTCTTTGACCTCATCAAGTTTGAACGGCTTGATGATCGCCTCGATTTTTTTCATCGCGTTTCATCTCCCGGCTCCAAGGCGGGCACCTTGAGCCTCGGAACCGTCGACATGTTTAGCAGGTCCCGTGCCAAGCCTGCGGCGGTGCGGATAAGCAAGTAGGATCAGGGTTATAAGGTACTTTTGTGGGCGTCGTCCGGAATCTGTGGAGCGGGCAACGCCTAAGAAATAGGCATAGTGCCTCTTATCTCGTCAATAGGTCCGATTGGTACCGTTGCGCCGTTGAAGGTAGGCGCACCTTGCCCATTTCGTTATCTTCGTGGCGCCGATGCTTGAGCTCTTGAACACAACCGAAATGGCCGAGGCCGATCGCCTGACGATTGCGGGCGGGGTGCCTGGTATCGACCTCATGGAGCGGGCGGGCGCCGCCGTTGCGGCGGCTGTGATCGCCCGCCATCCTGTCGGCAGCCGGGTCGCTGTCGTAGCCGGGCCGGGGAATAACGGCGGAGATGGCTTCGTTGCCGCTCGCCACTTGGCCGACCAGGGGTATAGCGTCGAGGTGGTGCTGGTCGGGGAGGCGAGCCGGCTGAAAGGCGATGCCGCCCAGGCGGCCGTCAAATGGAAGGGTGTGGTCGCGCCCGCCGAAGCGCGCCGGCTCCAGGGTGCGCAAGTTGTGATCGATGCGCTGTTCGGCGCAGGTCTCGATCGGCCGGTCGAAGGCGACGCGCTCACCCTGATCCGGGCGATGAACGCGCAGCCGGCGCCAATCGTCGCGGTCGATCTGCCCAGCGGCATTAACGGCACGTCCGGTGTCGTGATGGGAACGGCGGTCAACGCCACGCAGACCGTAACCTTTTTTCGCAAAAAGCCCGGCCATCTCCTTCTGCCGGGCCGGCTTCATTGCGGCGCCGTCTCCGTCGCCGAGATCGGCATCCCGGGTTCGGTGCTGAAGGCGATCGGTCCGAAAACTTACGAAAACGTGCCGCTTGTGTGGCAATCACAGTTTCCAGTGCCGCGGCTGACAGGTCACAAATACGATCGCGGGCATGCGGTCGTGGTTTCAGGGCCGGCTTGGTCGACGGGGGCCGCGCGGCTTGCTGCGCGCGGTGCGCTACGCGCCGGCGCTGGCCTTGTCACCATCGCCAGCCCGCGTGACGCGCTCGCCATCAACGCAGCGGCAAGCCTCGCCGTCATGGTGCGGCCTGTCGACGGTACCGACGAGCTCAATGCGTTTTTGAGCGATCGGCGGCTCAATGTGGTCGCGCTTGGCCCGGGTCTGGGCGTCGGCGACGCGACCTGTTCGCTGGTCCTGACGGCGCTTGCCGGGGACCGGTCGGTGGTGCTCGACGCCGACGCCATCACGAGCTTTGCGGCCGCGCCCCAACGCCTGGCGCAAGCGCTCATGGCGCGCGCTGGCCGCGCCACCGTCCTGACGCCGCACGAAGGTGAATTTTCGCGGTTTTTCTGGGCCTTGGACGAACGAACCAAGGTGGGTTCGAAGCTCCAAAGGGCTCGCCTCGCCGCTACCTTGACCGGTGCGACCGTGCTCCTGAAGGGCGGTGACACCGTGGTTGCCGCGCCCGACGGCCGTGCCAGTATTGCGGAGAATGCGCCGGCCTACCTCGCCACCGCTGGTGCGGGCGATGTCCTTACCGGGATCGCGGCGGGCCTGTTGGCCCAGGGTATGCCGGCCTTCGAGGCGGCATCGGCCGCCGTTTGGCTGCATGGCGAAGCCGCCGCGGCGGTCGGTCCTGGCCTGATCTCGGAGGATCTACCCGAGGCGTTGCCGCGCGTGTACCGCCGTATGCTGGCATGATGGGCGGACGCCAGGGTGCCGGCGCGGCCTTCCGCGTTGCAAACTCTTGTTCAGCGGCTATTTTTCTAGTGGCCAACGCGGCCTGCGTGATATAAGCCGCGCCTCCGGGCCGCCTTGCGCGCAGCGGGCGTGGCGGAATTGGTAGACGCGCGGGATTTAGGTTCCCGTGACGCAAGTCGTGGGGGTTCGAGCCCCTCCGCCCGCACCAACCGGGCGGTCCCTTGGCACTATGCCGTCAAAGAGATTTTTCGATGCAGGTCACTGAAACTTCCACCGCGGGCCTTAAGCGGGAATACAAAGTTGTCGTCCCGGCCACCGATCTCGAGGCGAAGGTCAAGGAACGGCTCGATGACCTCAAGGGTCGCGTTCAATTGCGTGGCTTCCGGCCCGGCAAGGTTCCCGTCGCCCACCTCAAGCGTATCTACGGCAAATCCGCCATGGCGGAAGTGATCGAGAACGCCGTGCGCGAGGCCAACGACAAGATCGTCAGCGATCATGGCTTTAAGCTTGCCACCGAACCGAAAGTCGTGCTGCCGACCGAGGAAGGCGTCGTTGACGGCGTCATCGAAGGCAGATCCGACCTTGCCTACACGGTCGAGATGGAGATCGTGCCGCCGATTGCGCTGACCGACTTTAAGGCGCTCAAGCTTGAACGCCTGACTGCGGAGGTCAGCGATTCCGAGGTCGATGAGGCCGTGCAGGTGCTGGCCGACCAGAACCGCCCCTACAGCGCGAAGGATGGCCCTGCCGATAAAAGCGATCGGGTCACGATCTCGTTCCAGGGCACGATCGATGGCCAGCCATTTGACGGCGGTTCCGCCGAGGACGTGCCAATTCTGCTTGGCTCCGGTCGATTTCTTCCGGGCTTTGAGGACAACCTGATCGGCGCCAAGGCCGGTGAAAGCCGTACCTTTGATATCAAGTTTCCCGACGAGTATCCGGCGCCAGCCATAGCCGGGAAGACCGCTCAGTTTGCCGTCACAGTGAAAATGGTTGATGCGCCGGGGACGGTGACGGTCGACGACGATTTTGCCAAGACGCTTGGCCTGGAGTCACTCGGAAAATTGCGTGACGCGATCCGCGACCGCATTCAGCGCGAGCACGCGGCAGCGTCGCGTCAGAAGGTCAAGCGCGCGCTGCTCGACCAGCTCGACGAGCGGCATAAATTCGAGCCGCCGCCGAGCCTCGTCGAACAGGAATTCAACAACGTCTGGTCGGCCATCGAAGGCGACCTCAAGCAGCAGGGCCGCACCTTTGCGGACGAGGGTACGACCGAGGAAAAGGCGCGCGCCGACTATCGGGCGATTGCCGAACGCCGCGTGCGGCTTGGTCTGGTGATTGCCGAAATCGGTGAGAAGAACAACATCACGGTCAGCGAGGACCAGTTGAAGGCCGCGGTGATGGAGCAGGTGCGCCAGATGCCGGGGCGCGAACAGCAGGTTTATGACTATTATCGCAATAACCCGGGCGCGCTCGCGACGCTCCGCGCGCCGCTATTCGAGGAAAAGGTGGTCGATTTCGTGCTGGAGCTCGCCGATGTCACGGACAAGCCGGTCTCCCGCGACGAGCTCTTCAAGGAAGACGCGGAATGAGGCTGCCGGCGGCGGAGGCTTGATACCCGTCTTGTCGCCACAAGTTTTGCGCATATCTGCTGTAGTCGCAGGCTGCCTTAAAGTAATACATCTCGGCTTCGATGCCTCGCCCGACTCAGACAGACTGAGCGGGTAGCCGGAGCCGGCCCGCCAACGCCCCAACAGGTGATCCATGCGCGACCCACGCGAGACCCACATGAACTATCTCGTTCCCATGGTGGTCGAACAGACCAACCGCGGCGAGCGGGCCTACGACATCTATTCGCGGCTGCTCAAGGAGCGGATCATCTTCATCACCGGCCCGATCGAGGACGGCATGGCCTCGCTCGTGGTGGCCCAGCTCCTGTTCCTGGAGGCGGATAATCCGAAAAAAGAAATCTCCATGTACATCAACTCGCCGGGCGGTATCGTCACGTCGGGACTGGCGGTCTACGATACCATGCAGTTCATTCGCCCGGCGGTATCGACGCTGTGCACCGGGCAGGCGGCCTCGATGGGCTCGCTTCTGCTGGCTGCCGGCGCCAAAGACCTGCGCTTTGCGCTGCCGAATGCCCGCATCATGGTTCACCAGCCGTCGGGTGGCTTCCAAGGCCAGGCGACCGATATCATGTTACATGCCCAAGAAATCCTGAACCTGAAGCGGCGGTTGAACGAAATCTACGTCAAGCATACCGGCCAGCCGCTGAAGAAGATCGAGGACGCGCTGGAACGCGACATGTTCCTGACCTCCGAGATGGCCAGGGAATTCGGCCTGATCGACAAGGTGATCGAGAAGCGGCCGGAGGAACCGTCGCTCAAGGCGGTGGAACCGGCGTCGATTAAGGGGTGACCCCGTCGGGGGTTGCCCGGATTGGCTCGCTCGGCCCCAGCGAGCGCCATCAAATGGGCCGATTCGACCCCGCAAAAGCGGTTGGCAGCCCGGCCGTCAAGTGCCGTTTTCTGGGTGTGATCCGGAAAACACACTGGTACAAAGTCGCGTTATCGTTAATGGATTCTTGAATGGCACGCCGTTAGCATACGCGCTTGTGCTGGATGGGGCCGGTTGCCACTGTGCGGTCCCCGGTGGGCCAGTGCTACGGAATGTTAGCGCAGAGTTTCGTAGAGTCCGTAAGAGCGGATTGCGGCAGGGCGGGGCGGGGTAAGACGGCTCCGGGCGGCATCCGGGTTTAAGACTGAAGGACGGGTACGGAGACTGGAATGAGCAAAGTTGGCGGCGGCGACTCCAAGAATACGCTCTACTGCTCGTTCTGCGGCAAGAGCCAGCACGAGGTGCGCAAGCTCATCGCCGGGCCGACCGTTTTCATCTGCGACGAATGCGTCGAACTGTGCATGGACATCATCCGCGAGGAGAACAAGTCCTCGCTGGTGAAGTCGCGCGACGGCATTCCCACGCCGCGCGAGATCCGCAAGGTGCTGGACGACTACGTCATCGGCCAGGACTACGCCAAGAAGGTGCTCTCGGTCGCCGTCCACAATCACTACAAGCGGCTCAATCACCAGAGCAAGCACAACGACGTTGAGTTGGCGAAATCAAATATCCTGCTGATCGGACCGACTGGTTCGGGCAAGACGCTGCTGGCGCAGACGCTGGCGCGCATCCTCGACGTGCCGTTCACGATGGCGGACGCGACCACGCTGACGGAAGCCGGCTACGTTGGCGAGGACGTCGAAAACATCATCCTGAAGCTGTTGCAGTCGGCCGACTACAACGTCGAGCGCGCGCAGCGCGGCATCGTCTACATCGACGAGATCGACAAGATTTCGCGCAAGTCCGACAATCCTTCCATCACCCGCGACGTGTCGGGCGAGGGCGTGCAACAGGCGCTCCTCAAGATCATGGAAGGCACGATCGCAAGCGTGCCGCCGCAGGGCGGCCGCAAGCATCCGCAGCAGGAGTTCCTGCAGGTCGACACCACCAATATCCTGTTCGTCTGCGGCGGCGCCTTCTCGGGCCTGGAAAAGATCATCTCGGCCCGTGGCCGCTCCACCTCGATCGGCTTCGGGGCCAGGGTGATGGCGCCGGAGGATCGCAAGCAGGGCGAAATCTTCCGCGAGGTCGAGCCGGAGGATTTGCTCAAATACGGGCTCATTCCTGAGTTCGTCGGCCGCCTGCCGGTCGTCGCCACCTTGGAAGACCTGGATGAGGCTTCGCTTAAGCGCATCCTCACCGAGCCGAAGAACGCGCTGGTGAAGCAGTATCAGCGCATGTTCGAAATGGAGACTGTGGACTTAAAGTTCACCGACGATGCGCTCGCCGCCATTGCGCGCAAGGCCATCGACCGCAAGACCGGCGCGCGGGGCCTGCGCTCGATCATGGAAAGCATCCTGCTCGAGACCATGTTCGATCTGCCGAGCCTCGAAGGCGTGGTGCGCGTGGAGATTTTCCGCGAGGTCGTCGACGGCAGCAAGCGGCCGCTCTACATCTACGCCGACCGCTCGGACCGGGCGAGCGACGCCGGCGGTGCGAGCGCCTGAGTGGAATCGGGCCCGCATTTGCGGCCCGATTCGCTGCGCGAACCGCGAGCGCGAGTTCGCTACGTGGCGATTTGCCGCCTGAATTGGGCTTTCTTGACACGCTCGCGGCGCAACGCCACCTATAATGACGGAATGTATCGAGACTTCTATAGGCCTATCCGGGTAGAATTTCGCGCTCGGCCTTCAAAGCCCGGGCGTACCACTGCCTGCGAAACTCTCCCGGCTCATTTGCAGTCCGTCGCGACAGCGCATCCTGCGGGTCGTAGTGGAAGTGCACAGCAATAAGGAATGGGGCCAATGACAAGTGCCGCCAAGCCCAAAGCAGTTCCAGCAGTCGGCGAGAGCCGCGCCTACCCGGTGCTGCCACTTCGCGACATCGTCGTCTTTCCGCACATGATCGTTCCGCTCTTCGTCGGGCGTGAGAAGTCGATCAAGGCGCTGGAAGAGGTGATGCGCTCGGACACGTTCATCATGCTGGCGACACAGAAGAACGCCTCCGATGACGATCCGGCGCCCGACTCGATCTACAGCGTCGGCACGCTGGCGAGCGTGCTGCAACTCCTCAAGCTGCCGGACGGCACCGTCAAGGTCCTGGTTGAGGGCGCCGCGCGCGCGCGTGTGAAGGACTATACCGACCGGGCCGATTATTACGAGGCCAACGCAGTCGTGCTCGCCGATGACGGTGGCGATCAGGTCGAGGCCGAAGCGCTGGCACGCTCGGTCATCAACGAATTCGAAGGCTACGTGAAACTCAACAAGAAGGTGTCGCCGGAAGTTATCGGCGTTGTCCAGCAGATCGAGGATTACGCCAAGCTCGCCGACGCCGTCGCCTCGCATCTCGCCGTCAAGATTCCGGACAAGCAGATCATCCTGGAGACGCCGAGCGTCACCGAGCGGCTGGAGAAAGTGCTCGGACTGATGGAGAGTGAAATCTCCGTTCTGCAGGTGGAAAAGCGCATCCGCACCCGCGTCAAACGCCAGATGGAGAAGACGCAGCGCGAGTACTACCTCAACGAGCAAATGAAGGCGATTCAAAAGGAGCTGGGTGACGAGGACGGCAAGGACGAGGTCGCCGAGCTCGAAGAGAAAATCAAGCAGACCAAGCTGTCGAAGGAGGCGCGTGAAAAGGCGCAGCACGAGCTCAAGAAGCTGCGTCAGATGTCGCCGATGTCGGCGGAAGCGACCGTTGTGCGCAACTATCTCGATTGGCTGTTGTCGATCCCGTGGAACAAAAAGTCCAAGGTCAAGAAGGATCTGGTGCTGGCCGAACAGATTCTCGAGGCCGATCATTACGGCCTCGAGAAGGTCAAGGAGCGCATCGTCGAGTACCTTGCGGTGCAGCAGCGTGCCAACAAGCTGACCGGGCCGATCCTGTGCCTGGTCGGTCCGCCCGGCGTCGGCAAGACGTCGCTCGGGAAGTCGATCGCCAAGGCGACGGGCCGCGAATTCGTGCGCGTGTCGCTCGGCGGCGTGCGCGACGAGGCGGAGATCCGCGGCCATCGGCGAACCTATATCGGTTCGATGCCGGGCAAGGTCATCCAGTCGATGCGCAAGGCCAAGTCGTCGAACCCGCTATTCCTGCTCGACGAGGTCGACAAGATGGGCGCCGACTTCCGCGGCGATCCATCGTCGGCGCTGCTCGAAGTGCTCGACCCGGAGCAGAACCACGCGTTCAACGATCATTATCTCGAAGTCGACTACGACCTGTCTCACGTGATGTTCATCACCACGGCGAACACGCTCAATATTCCGCCGCCCTTGATGGATCGCATGGAGATCATTCGGATCGCCGGCTACACCGAGGACGAAAAACTTGAGATCGCGCGCAAGCACCTGATCCCGCACGCGATCGTCAAGCACGGCCTGCGGCCCGACGAATGGTCGATCGACGACGACGCGCTGCTGACCATGATCCGCCGCTACACGCGGGAAGCGGGCGTTCGTAATCTTGAGCGCGAGTTGTCGACGCTGATCCGCAAGGCGGTGAAAGAACTCACGATCAAGAAGACCAAGTCGGTGCAAGTCACTGCCAAGAACATCTCCGATTATCTCGGCGTGCCGAAGTTCCGCTACGGCGAGGTTGAGGACGAGGATCAGATCGGCGTGGTGACGGGTCTCGCCTGGACCGACGTGGGCGGCGAGCTGCTCACCATCGAGGCCGCCATGATGCCCGGCAAGGGCAAGATGACCGTCACCGGGAACCTGCGCGATGTCATGAAGGAGTCGATCTCGGCGGCGGCATCCTATGTCCGCATGCGCTCGGCTGCCTTTGGCATTGAGCCGCCGATGTTCGACAAGCGCGACATTCACGTCCACGTGCCGGAAGGGGCGACCCCCAAGGATGGACCGTCGGCCGGCGTCGCCATGGTGACCGCCATCGTCTCGGTGATGACCGGGATCGCGGTGCATCGTGATGTGGCGATGACCGGCGAAATTACCCTGCGCGGACGGGTGCTGCCGATCGGCGGCCTGAAGGAGAAGCTGCTTGCCGCTCTGCGCGGCGGCATCAAGACTGTGCTGATCCCGGAAGAGAACGCGAAGGACCTGGTCGAGATCAACGACTCGATCAAGAGCGGGCTCGATATCATTCCGGTGTCGCGCATGGACGAGGTGCTGGCCCGCGCACTGGTGCGCAAGCCCGAGCCGATCGTTTGGGAAGAGCAGGCGGCCAAGCCTGTCGATGTTCCCGAGCCGGTGGTCGAGGACGATGCCTCCAACCTGACCGCGCACTGAGCGGCAACTCTGATAGAGCACGGTCATGCGGCGCCCCACGGGGCGCCGCATGCGTTTTTGGATCCGGCGGGCGTTAAGCTGCCACAATATGCGGCAATACAGCGATCCCGTTCGCGCAAGAGCGGCCAGAGTCTTGACCAATTAGAGTCTTGACCAATCAGAGTCTTGGCTCTCCATTACGTCGCTGTGGCGCCGCCGTTATGCGGCGGCGCGGCTCAATCAGCAGATCGAGGACTTCGTGCTAAATATCGTTCGTGCAAGCATCGCGCTGGCGTCAGTCGTATGGGTGGTCGGGCCGGCAAACGCCGAAACTGCATCGGCGGCGGATTTTCCGATCGCCGGGACCTACATGCAGAATGTCGCATGCAAGGGCGACGGCAGCGACAACGTGGTGCTCAAGGTCGTCATCACGCCAAAGGAGATCGACTCCAATAGCGGGGTCTGCACCATTCTCGACAACAAGAAGGATGGCGCCGCTTTCAAGCTGCACGTCGAGTGCAAGTTTCCTGCGGGGCCGATGGTCGGCGACCTGACCTTTACGCCGATGCCCGACAAGACGATCAAATTTGTCGATCGCGACAATACCTACCACGGTGTCCTGCACCGCTGCCCGAACTGAGCGTACCGGGGCGCAAAGTCGAGAAGAGCTGCTCGGCGATCGGCGCTTTCTCCGCCGCTCGGAGCGCGGCTGTTGCTGCACTCTTGTTGTGCTATGAATGCCCTCCCCAAAGGCGAGCGTGAACAACAAGGGAGCGCACGATGAGTTACTACCAGGGCCTGCACGCCGACGTGGTTTCGTTCCGCGGGCACAATAACGACCAGGGCGAGGCCTACTACGCGCGGCCGACCCGCGCGGGCAAATTCCCCGGCATCGTCGTCATTCATCACATTCCCGGCTGGTGCGAGTGGACGACCGAGGTCGTGCGCAAGATGGCTCACCACGGCTATGCGGCGATCTCGCCGCACCTGTATTTCCGCGAAGGCGGCCCGGAGGAAAGTCCCGACGATCTCGGCGCGCGCATCCGCGCGGCCGGCGGCGTCGCCGACGCTCAAGTGATGGGCGATGTAGCGGGCGCCATGGCCTATCTGCGCGCCCAGCCGAACGCGACCGGCAAGATCGGCGTCATCGGCTTCTGCTCCGGCGGCCGCCACACCTACCTCGCCGCCTGCACGCTCAAGGACATCGACGCCGCGGTCGATTGCTGGGGCGGTAATGTGGTCGTCGACAATCCGAAAGACCTCAACGCCAAGCGCCCGGTCGCGCCGATCGATCTGACGGACAAGATGTCATGCCCGTTGCTCGGCATTTTTGGCAACGACGACGCCAATCCGACCGCCGATCAGGTCAATCGCACCGAAGCTCTGCTCAAGAAACTCGGCAAGAACTACGAATTCCATCGCTATAACGGCGCCGGCCACGCCTTCTTCAACTGGCAACGCGACGCTTACAGGCCCGATCAGGCAATGGACGGCTGGCGCAAGGTGTTCGAGTTCTTCAATCGCAATCTGGCGACGTCGGCTTCCAGCGTCGCCGCCGAGTAACGGAGACCGCCATGTGCTCCTACATTGTTGAAAAAGCGGCCCTCGTCGGCAGCGCCAAAGGCCGCAAGGGCTGGATGAAGATCGACACTGCGAACGTTTATTTCGATCACCCGTTCTACTCGACGCTCGATCACGTGCTCGCCATCGACTTCACTAATGAAGGCGAGGGCGGCCGCGACCGCGTGGCCGTCGAATTGAGCGCGGAGTCTGCGCGCGCTTTGGTCGATCGCATCCTGGCCGCGCTCGCGAGCGGCGAGGCGGCGCACATCCCCACGCAAGTGCCAGTCGCTGCCGAGTGAGGCGTGGGCGGTGAGGCGGGCGTCCGATCGCCTGGCCTTACCGTTTGAAAAATCCATCGCAATCGGCGGCGTACTTTGACGCCGCCATAAACCGCGGGGGAGGAAACAGATGAACGTTGCTGTGAAGCCGAAGGCCACGAGCGGGTCGTTCGAGATCGTCCCGCTGACCAAGCATATCGGCGCGGAAATCCGCGGCATCGATCTGCGGGAAAAGCCCAGCGTCGAAACCGTGCGGGCGATCTATCAGGCTTGGCTCGATCACCTCGTGCTGATCTTTCCCGGCCAAGAACTCTCCCAGGAAGATCTGATCCGCGCCACCGGCTTTTTTGGTGAAATGGGCGCACTATCGCGGCCGCCGAAATATTTCCCGAAGGGCTATTCGAAGCTTTTGCCGGGCATCATGATGATCTCCAACATACGCGAGAACGGCGAGCCGATCGGGGCGCTGCCGGACGGCGAGATGATGTTCCATCACGACATGATTCATGCCGAAGTGCCGAGCAAGGCGACGCTGCTCTATTCGGTGGAGATTCCGTCAGCCGGCGGCAACACGCTGTTCGCCAGTGGCTATGCGGCCTATGACACGCTCGATCCTGCGATTCGCGAACGGCTCGAAGGCAAGAAGGCGCTGCATCACTACAACTACGGCTCGACCATCCGCGGCGATAACCGCGGTACGGAAGCATTTGCCGAGCGGGAGCATCCAGTGTTTCGCACCCATGAGGACACCGGCAGGAAAGCGGTCTACGTCAATCGGCTGATGACGGTGAAAGTGCTTGATATCCCCGAGGACGAAAGTGGGCGGCTGCTCAACGCGGTATACGACCACGCGGAGAAGCGCGAGTTCGTCTACGAGCACGCTTGGCGCGTCGGCGATCTCCTGTTGTGGGACAACCGCTGCTCCTCGCACGCGCGCACTGATTTCCCTTCGACCGAACGCCGGCTGATGCTGCGAACCACGGTACAGGGCACGGTCCGGCCGTATTGAAGGCGGGCTGCCGGTGCGCAAATTTCCTGTTGAGCGTATCTTCGTTGCAACAGCCAAAGCCGTCAGCCTCGCTACAATAGGCCACGACGCCATGCGGGATTCGTGGTCATGATCCAATCACTTCTCAAGACAACACTGCTGAAGGTCGTGCTGCTCGGCGCCTGCGCCGCCGCCCTGGTGCCGTTCTGGAGTGCTCCCGCGCACACCGCAGATTTGACGCCGCTCTACAAGGCGCCACCGCCTGTCTATTCAAGCTGGACTGGCTTTTATGTGGGCGGCGAACTCGGGGGCACATGGGGCGACGGCACCTGGACGGCGACGTCACTGCGTGATCCTCCGGGAATCCCGCCGACGATCGGCATCGTGCTGCCGATCGACGCTTCCTCGCCCACCGACTACCGGCCGGGTTCGCTCCGCTATGGCGGTTATGTCGGTTACAATTGGCAATTCGATCCGAAATGGGTCGCCGGCATCGAGGGCGATCTGGCATACGCCAATGGCAGCGCAAGCTTTTCCGGGTTTCCCGGTTGCGCGCTCGGGCCCTGCACGTTCCCCGGCAGCGGCTTCAACGCTCCGGTCGATAGCACGTCGCTTCGACTGCAGGGCGACGGCAGCCTGCGTCCGCGGCTTGGATATTTGGTGCGGCCGAACCTGATGCTGTTCGGAACCGGCGGCGTTGCGTGGCAGCGGATTCAGACGAGCGGCACCTGCGGCCCGCTGATCGCGTCGGATTATTGCAATGGCATCAAGCCGCTGGTGCCGAGCTCAATCACCAACACAAACACGCTGGTCGGCTGGACCGCGGGCCTGGGGGCCGAATGGATGTTCGCGCCGCACTGGCTCGCTCGCGTCGAATACCGCTACGCCGATTTTGGCACGATCAGTGAGGTCTTCCCGTTCGGCTTTTCGCCGATTGCGGGCGACAACACCTATCGCTTCCGCATGGCGGTGCAGACGCAAATGCTTTCGCTCGGCGTCGCCTATAAATTCGATGCTTTCGGCGGGATGCGGTAGGCTACGGTAGCCCCGCAGCTCAGCGTACGCCGCCAGCGTTGACGATCGGCCCGCTGTAGCCTTCGAAGCGCTTGCGCAACGCTGCGACCTGGGTCTGGTCGGTGAGGAAGGCGACGTAATCGTTGGCGACGTTGTAGGACAGGATCGGTTTCTCGCCGGCCGGCGGCGGTACGTCGCTGCGCGGCGACCAGGTCGGCAGCTTCGATTGCTGTTCCGGCTCCAACAGCCATGACAGGAACAGTTTCGCTGCGTTCGGATGCGGCGCACCCTTGAAGATCGCTCCGGTGAGCGGCCAGATCGGCAGCGCATCCACCGTCGGGATATGAGAATCTACCGGCATGCCTTGCCGCTTCAAACCGCTGGTAATGTCGAGAATGGAATCGAAGGTGACGAGGTTCTGCCCGGAACCGATGCTGCGCTGTTCGCCGAGATGGCCCTGGATGAAGGTCGGCTTGGCGGCCATGTACTTGTCCATGTAGCCCCAGCCGTATTTTTGCACGATGTGATAAAATACCCACAGCGTCACGTCGTCGTCGGCCGGATAGGCGGTAACGATCTTACCGTGAAATTGCGGCTTCAGGAAATCCATCGCCGAATTCGGAATGTCGGCCGCCGCCACCTTCTGCGTGTTGTACATGTACGGCACGACGTTGATCATCGTCGCCCAGTACGCGCCGTCGGCGTCCTTGAAAGCGGCGTCCATCTTGTCGAAGCCGGGCGGCTTGAATGTCACCAGCCGGCCTTCGCGCTTCCAGCGCACGTAGTCGGCGGCGGTTTGCAGAATGGCGGCGTCGACCTCAAGCTTCTTGGCCGCGATCTGCTGATCGATCTTCTGATCGAGCACATTGGAAAAGCCGCCACCGATCGACACTTTGATGCCCGGATACTTTTCCTCAAAAGCTTTTGTCCGAGCCTCCCAGGGCGCGGTCGGCCCGCCGACATAGAAGGCGAAGGCGCCTTCCGGCTTGGCCTTGGCGTAAAGTTCGTCGAGCGACTGCGCCTGCGCGGCAAGCGTCGCCGAAGCCATCAATCCGAGCGTGGCCAGTGCTGTCGCCAACCGGTTCGCCATCGTCTTCTCCCTCGACCTGGTTTTTCGATCATCGCCGCCGCCGTGCGCGAACGCAAGCGGCGAGAAAGGCGGATGACTTGTGCGTGCGTGAGGGTGCCGTCTCGCCAAAACTAGCACCGTCATGCTAACTGAGGCGAATCGCCGTCACGCCGTTTATCGCAAATAGGGACGTATCCAATGCGAATGCTCGCTTATGTGCTTGCCATCATCTGCATTATTGTCGCGGTGATGTATTACACGATGCAGGCTGGCCAATTGCCGACATTCATGCCGGGCTACGCGGCGGGTTCGACGCACGTTCACCACACTCATGCGCTCGCGGCGGCCGTGGCGGCCGTGGTGCTGTTTGGTCTCGGCTGGTTTATGGGACGTTCACGCGCGGCGTAGCTAGGCACCGCTCACCGCTCGCCACGAATCTTGCGCTGCACCCGTTCGTCGAAGCGTGCGACGCTGACCACGACCCGCTGGTGCGTGCCTCCGCCGATCCGCTCGTAATCGTCGCGCGCTTCGACGTTAAAGGTCACGGTGCGGCCCTCGACGTGCACGACCTCGGCGGTTGCGGTGACGCGGAGCCCGATTGGCGTCGCCGCCACGTGGCTGACATCGAGGTGGATGCCGAGGCTCTGGTGCCCCTCGGGCAAAAGGTGCTCGATCGCCGCCAGCGCCGCGGCTTCGATGACGTTGATCATCACCGGCGTCGCCAGCACGGCGATTCGCCCCGAACCGACGAAAGGTGCGGTGTGCTCCGGGCCGACGACAAGGTCCGAACTGCCGCGCATGCCGGGCGTGATGCGGGCGAGGACGGCGCTGACCTTTCCGGCCTTGGATGCTTCACTCGAAGGCATAAGCACTGACTCGCTGGCCCTGTCCGGGAATCATGCCATAACCCCCGCGCGCCCGCCTGCCGCCCCAGTTTCGGCGATCAGCGGCCGCAATCGGCGCTCACGAACAATGCCCGTTCCGCAGCAAAGCCACAAAATGCTAGGCTCTGTCCAGCAGCGAGGAGGTCCGCAATGCATCGACATGTCGCCGTAGTCGCAAGTGTGCTTGCTCTGTCGCTCGGGATGCTGCTGCCAAGTGCGCCGGCTTCCGCGATCACCAAGGCACAGAAGCTCAAGACCTGCGAATTCGGCGCCGATCATCCTGAAGGCGGCGGTGCGAAGCTCGTTGGCGGAAAGCGCAAGCAGTTCGTCGACCGGTGCATGTCGGGTAAGAACGACCCGCGCGGTCCTGCCGTCGGAACGCCTGGCACAGCGCGAGGCTCGGAGGCCGAGCCTCCGGATCAGCCGGAGCCGAAATAGACGCACCATCGCGGACGGCCGCCTGCGCTATCCGGTGGTCGGGCCTGATCGAGGGCCGTGCTAAACGGTCCCGAGTACAATCGAAGGGGGAGGGGAGCATGAGCACGCAGACGGGCGCGCAGCCCGCTACGCACTTCCGGCGCGGTTGGATTTACGTTCTGCTGCTGGCGCTGGTCACGATCAACTACATGGACCGGTCGGCGCTGGGTGTGGTCGCTCAGGCGGTGCGCGGCGAGTTCAAGCTGTCGCCGGTGCAGATGGGCTACCTGTTTTCGTCGTTCCTGTGGACCTACGCGCTGTGCGTCCTGCCCGTCGGCATTCTGCTGGATCGCTTCTCGGCGCGGAACATCAATTCGACCGGCATTGCGCTGTGGTCGCTGGTCATGGCCGCGACCGCCGCCGTTTCAAGTTTCACCGGCCTGATGGCGACCCGTCTCCTCATGGGAGCGTTCGAAGCGACGTCGATTCCCTCCAGCGGCCGCATCGTGCGCGAATGGATGCCGGCGCGCGAGCGCGGCGTCGCCAACGTCTTCTGGAGCGCGGGCAGCTTCGTCGGTCCCGCCATCGGCGCCGTCATCACCGCGTCGATTGCCAGCGCCTATGGCTGGCGCGGTGCCTTCGTCGTCCTCGGTGCGCTCGGCTTCGTCTGGCTGATCTGCAATCTGGTCTGGTTCGACCGGCCAGAAAAGGTCAAATGGCTCAGCGACGACGAGCGCCGCAAGATTTTGACTGAACGGTCGGCCGGCTCGCCCGACGAGATCGGAACGCCCGGCAGCGCCGGCGTCGTGTTGGAGCTGTTGCGGTCGCCGTCGATGTGGGGCGCGATGATCGCGCAGGCAGCCGGCATCTATGCGCTTTATCTGCTCTTGTTCTGGCTGCCGAGCTATCTGCAGGAAACCAAGCATCTGACCATCATGAAGACCGGTCTCTACACGGCGGTACCGTGGGCGATCGCGGTGCCGGTCAGTATCGTGATCGGCATTGTCAGCGATCGCGTCTTGGCCTCGCATACGCTGCTGGCCGGCGGCCGGCGCGGCATGGTCATCGTCTGCGTGCTGCTCGCGGCCGTTATGGTGTTCGTGCCTTTCACCGACAACACCAGCCTGATCCTCGCGCTGTTCGCGCTGTCGCTGTCCGGCATCAATGCGGCCATTTCGCTCAACGTCACGCTGGTGACCGATCTCGTCCATCGCGTGCGCGATGTCGGCAAGGCCATCAGTCTGACGATCCTGGCCGGCAACGTGTGTGGCCTTTTGGCGCCGATCGTTACCGGCTATGTGGTGGCCGGACTGCACTCGTACGATTGGGCCTTGTGGATCGCCGGTATTCTCCTGGTCATCGGCGCGATAGCGCTCGGCACCATGACTCGCGGGGTGATCCTGCCGGCCAATGGCGCCCGACAGGGTGGTTGAGCACGGCCAAGGCTAGCTTTAGACTCCGCCCACGAAGGATCTTCGCCAGTCCCATCCATCCGCGTTGAAGGACTTTTCGACATGAGCACCGTCACCCTGGAAGCCAAACCCGCCGCATTCGACGTGACTGAGGTCGAGTACCTCCGCCACGGCAACAAGCCGCTGTTGGCGCGCATCTATAAGCCGGCCGGGGAAGGCCCATTCCCCGCCATGGTCGAGTGCCACGGCGGCGCCTGGTGCATGAGCGACCGGATGTCCGAGCGTCAGCGCCACGAATACATGGCGTCTCACGGCGTGGTGTCGATCGCGCTCGATTTCCGTTCCGGCAACGAGGATCCGTATCCGGCCTCGGTGCAGGACATCAATTACGCGGTCCGCTGGGCCAAGGCGAACGCCCGCAGCCTGAAGACCCGTCCCGAACTGATCGGCCTGTCCGGACAGTCGAGCGGCGGCCATCTGGCAATGCTGGTCGCCATGCGGCCGAACGATCCGCGCTACACTGCAATCGCGCTGCCGGCAGGCACGCCGGCGCAGGACGCCAGCGTCCGCTGCGTGATCATGTCATGGCCGGTGATCAATCCGCTGAGCCGCTATCGCCACGCCAAGCACGATCTGGCGAGCGGCAAGGCATGGGGCAAGGACATCATTCCGCGGCATGACTCCTACTGGGGCACGGAAGCCAACATGGCGGAAGGCAACCCCATGCTGGCGCTCGAGCGCGGCGAGAAAGTTTCGCTGCCGCCGGCGATCTGGTTCCAGGGCAAGAACGACACTCAGCACGATTACAAGGATGCGGATTCCGATTTTCCGGGCAACGAGCCGGTGCGCTTCTGCGCCAACTACAAGAAGGCCGGCGGAGATATTATCCTTGAGCGTATCGACATGGATCGCAGCGCCACGCACACGCCCGACCTGAGCAAGACCGGCGACATGTTTGCCCACATGGTGCAATTCATCGGCAAGCACATAAAGGCGTAAGAGCCGCGGGCGCGACCATAGGGCGCGCAACCAGGCCCGTCGCCGACGATGGGCGGAAATACCGCAGTGGCCCACGCGGATATTCGGCGTAGCCGAAGCGCGTGGGCTTTGTCTGTCGGTGCGGCCTTGTCCGCGAGCGATGGAGTTATCCGATGAGCGATTGTCTGCACTGCGACATCAACGAACTGGTGCGCGAGCGTATTGAAGGCCAGGAGAGCGTGGATCTCGCGGACATGGTGGCCCGGATCTCGGAGAGTCTCGCCGAGACGATCATGCTCGGGCCGAAGGAACAGTGGGCCGCCTTGATGGCGGAAGCGATCCGTCATCTCGGACAGGTCGTCATTGAGGAGATCGACGGTGTCGAGAGCAGCACGGCGCATTAGCCGTGCGAGCATTTATTGCCTGCGAGACCGCGCGAACGCCAGAGGCCGGCCGGCGGTGATGAATGCCAGACCGACGAACAACAGCGTCAATACAATGAAGATCATTGGCGACGGCGGATTGTCGCCCGTCAACGCCACTTTCAGCAGCACGACCGCGCACAGCACCAGGCTCGCCGCGTTGCTCGCCAAGCCCCAGCGCAGCCAATGCTTCTTCTGATTGTCCTGCTGCCGTCGCAGCATGGCGATTTCGGCTTCGAGTTGTTCCAGAGTCATGGCAGCGTCTGCCCTGCCTTGGGTGATAATTGCTATCGCTGTGTCGTGGCCGCCTGGGCTAAGGTTCAACGCATTTTTGTGGCAAACAGGACCGTCTCAATATGGAACAGCAGGCAACGGCGACTGAGGACCTTCTTTTCGAGCTCCGCGACGGCATCGGCAGGATAACCTTCAACCGGCCGCAGGCCCGCAACGCCTTCACTTTCGCCATGTACGAGCGGCTGGCGCAGATCTGCGGTCAGGCGAATGAGGACCGCGCGATCAAGGTGCTGGTGCTGCAGGGCGCGGGCGACAAGGCGTTCGCCTCCGGCACCGACATCAATCAGTTCCGTGCCTTCAAAAGCCCGCAGGACGCGCTCGAATACGAGGCCCGCATCGATCGGGTTCAGACCGCGCTCGAGCAGTGCCGGGTGCCCACTATTGCGGCGATCAGCGGCGCCTGTACGGGCGGTGGTGGTGCGATTGCCGCCTGCTGCGATCTGCGCGTCGGCACCAAGACCACGCGGATCGGCTTTCCCATCGCCCGCACGCTCGGCAATTGCTTGTCGATGGCGAGCATCAGCCGGCTCACCGCCTTGATTGGGCCAGCGCGGGTCAAAGACCTGATTTTCTCCGCCCGGCTGGTCGGCGCCGAGGAGGCTTTCCACATCGGCCTGCTCACCGAAGTGGTGGAGGACCTCGACGCCCTGAACAAGCGCGCCGGCGAGCTTGCCGCAACGGTCGCCGCCAACGCGCCGCTGACGCTGGCGGCGACCAAGCAGGCGCTGGCGCGCCTGATGCGGCGGTTGACGCGCGAGGAGGGCGAGGACCTGATCCTGATGTGCTACATGAGCCGCGATTTCCGCGAAGGCATGGATGCCTTCCTCAACAAGCGTGCGCCGCATTGGAGCGGCGAGTAGGTCAAGCGCTTCATTGAACGTCGGTGGACCTGCCGGCGACTAACCTGAGCCTGCGCTGCGGTCGACGTTCGTACCGCGGCCGCGTGTATTGGCTCGGACTGTCGCATGGACCTGCCGGTCTTTCGTTATCATCCCGATCCGATTGCGAGCGGCAGCATTGTCCGCTCCGATGCCGAGTGCGTGTGCTGCAACGCGCGCCGCGGCTTTATCTATACGGGTCCGGCCTATTGCGTGACCGAATTGGATGATGCGCTTTGTCCGTGGTGTATCGCGGACGGTTCAGCATACGAGACATTCGACGCAAACTTCGCCGATCCGGCCGGTTTTCCCGACGCTGTACCGCGCGGCGTCATTGAGGAGATTGCCTACCGGACGCCCGGTTTTAATTCGTGGCAGGAGGGTAAATGGCTCACCTGCTGTGGCGATGCGGCGTTATTCCTCGAACCGGTCGGCCTCGCCGAGCTACGCGCCCGTTACCCGCAACTCGAGGGCGCGCTGATGACGTACATCGTACACGAGCTTGGGATATCGGGCAGCGCGGCCGTTCGCTTGCTGCAGGCGCTTGATCGGGACCACGGTCCAACGGCCTACGTCTTTGCGTGCCGCCACTGCGACGCGAAGCCAGCCTATGTCGATTATCTGTAGATAGCCCGCGGGGCAAAATCATGAAACTTATTCTGCTTGGCGGCCTGGTCTGCCTCGCCGAGCTGCCGTTCGTGCTGCCGAAAAAGGGCGGCGACGACATCGTTCATCGCTGGCTCTACACCGCCGATATCGATCGCATGCCCGACGGCGATTGCAGTACGGACGATCTGGATGATGTTTATGAGGCCGGTGTTGACGGCCGATTCAGCAAGCTCATCGGCACCAACGCGCGGGGCCGAATTTCAACACGGCGGTCGACGGCTGGCAGCTTTCAGGCGCCGGCTATCAGTTGTGGGAGTTCATGCTCGAGCCTGACAAAGCCGACACCGCGGGGCAGCACTGGCACTTGAAGCTTGCGATTAAGCGAAGACCGGAGCCGGTGCTGCCATAGGGGTCGGTGCATCAAAGCTGCGGCAGCATTCGCTGCATGACGCCGTCACGGTAGTAGAACAGGTGCAGGAATGCGGCGGCGACGTGAACGCCGATCAGGATCAGAAGCGCCCATTCGAAATCCTGATGCCAGCCGTCGAGGGTATGCACCAGTGATTGGCTTCCCGAAGTCAACATCGGAAATGGCGCCAGGAAAAACCACGAGACGTGCCAGCCTCGTGCTGAGGCAAACAGCCACCCCGAAACGGTCGTGGCCAGCACCAGCAGATAAAGCAGCCAATGCACTGCCCCCGAGGTGAGCCTCTGGTATGGCCGCAACGAGCTTTCCGGCGCTACCGGATGAGTCAACCGCCACACCAATCGTGCAACAATCAGTGCGAGAATGACGGTGCCGATCGAGATGTGCCACGTCATGGCAATGCCGGGCGACATGTTGCGCCTGATGTTGGGCATCAGCCAGCCGATCAGATATTGTGTGAGCAGAAGAGCGACCACGATCCAGTGCAAAATCTTGGCCGTGGTTCCGTAACGCGTTTGCATTTTCATCCGTCATAGCTCGCGGCTGGAGCTATGCATGTCAAGTGCGCGCCAGATGGTAATCGGTCAGTGCCGCGCCGAAGGCCTCGAAGATCTTGCGATTGATCGGATTGCGGGCGGCGTCATGTTCGGCGTGCCATTGCACGCCGAGCGCAAAGCCCGGCGCGTCGGCAATGCGGATCGCCTCGATGGTGCCGTCCTCGGCCACGCCTTCGACCACGACACGTTCGCCGAGCTGTAAAATGCCCTGGCCGTGGAGCGAATTGACCCGGATGGTGTTGCAGCCAAGAAGCTTGCCGAACACGCCGTCCGGCGTCAGCGTGATGTCGTGGCGGTCGGCGAAGATCACGGCGAGATCGGGATGCGGCTCCCCGTTCGGCAGCCGCGGCATGCGGTGGTTCATGCGGCCAGGCAGATCGCGGATTTCCGGGTGCAGCGAGCCGCCAAAAGCGACGTTCATCTCCTGGAAGCCGCGGCAGATGCCCAAGAGCGGCACGCCGCGCGCCACGCAGACTTTGATCAGGCCTAGCGCCAGCGCGTCGCGGTCGCGGTCGTACGGCTCGTAGCGCGGGTCCTCCTGCGCACCGAAATGGGTGGGATGCACATTGGCGCGCGCCCCGGTGAGCAGGATGCCGTCAACGGTCTCCAGCAATGCGCCGGCCTCGGTGATTTCCGGCGTGGCGGCAAACATCAAGGGCAAAGCGCCCGCGACCTCGGCGACCGCGCGCAGATTGCGCTCGCCGACGCGTTGCGCCGTGAAGCGGCCCTCGACGCGATGCGGGCCGCCGATCACGCCGACGACAGGTCGCTTTGTCCTCACTGTACGGCCCCAACATCGCTCATGCCCTCGTTATAGCAGGGGCGGGCGACCGGAGACTCTCGATAGGCGGGATGCTGCATTGAGATGACTGTTACCGGGCCCGGGCGCCGCGCAAGGCCGCTCTCAGCCCACTGCCGCACGCCGGCGCAGATACGGCATCACGAACAGGGCCGCTACGGGGACATGCAGGAGAATGCCGGCGACGACGATCAGGCCGATGTCGGTGCCCGACAGCGTCCCGCGTTGCGCCTCCAGCGCCAGCACGAAGATCGTGAACGGCAGGAACAAGACGATCGATGTGATCAGACCCGGGTTATAGATGCGCAATCGGATCGTGCTGACGATGTGCGTCAGGGCGTTGATGAGCGTGAGGCCGATCCAGCCGAGGCCGACCCAGCGCAACGCCTCGGGATAGAGGACGGCAAGGCTGACCGGCAGCCAGACAAAGCCGATGTTGATGAGCGCAACACCGCCGATATCGACCGGCCAATTGTCGTTTCCGCTCTTGAAGACGTGCGCGTTGGTGAACTGGCGGAAGCCGCCCGGCCACAGGTGCTCCTCGATCTGGTGCAGCATGTAGATGATCAGCAAGCCGAGCCACAGTGCCCGCTCGCTCAATGGGTCGGAGCGAAAAAATACGATCCAAGCGAGAATGGCGAGTACGCTCAGATAGGGCAGGGCTTTCTGCCAATTGGCAGCAATGCAGGATAAGAGCCGCATCGGCGGAATCCTCATACGGCGGCAGGTCGCCGGCGTCGGATGCCGATGAATGGGCGCACTGACCGGCCGCGTGCTTCGAGCGGAAATTACGGCCGATTCGCCCGGCTCCTGCAAGCGGGGCGGGCGGCTACTCCGCTGCCTCGACGCGCGACCCACGCAAACCCGCAAGGATGGCGCGTGCTTGCCCCATCGAGAATTCCCGCTTGGCGGCGTCAAAAGCATGCCGGCTGTGAGGCAGCATGTAACCGTGGTCGACGCCGGGGAAGACGTGCAGGTCGATGTTCTTCTGCCGCGCCGCCGCCGCGCGGTAGGCGTCTCGCACGTTGGGCGGCGCTGCAAAATCCAGATCGCCCCACATGATGCAAACTGGGGCGGTAAGCCCATCGAGCTCCTGGATAAAGTCCAGGAGTTGGGTGCCGTGGCAGGAGAGGCCGGCGTCGTAGCCGAGCCGCTTCGGACCGAGAATGGCGTAGGGGCCGCCGTAGCAGAAGCCCATGACGGCAGCGCGGCCGTTGTGCTGCGGCAACGTGCGCACGTATTTGAGCGTGTCGGCCATATCGGCTTCGCCCGTCTTGATCTTCTCCAGCCGCGGCTGGCCGCGCGGGGCGGTGCGCGGATCGTCATGGGGGAGCGGCCCGGGCACCGAGCGCCAGAACAGGTCGGGCGCCGCCGCAATGTACCCGGAAGCGGCGAATTCGTCGGCGATCCCGCGTAAATCCTCATCGACCCCAAGAATGGCATTCGCCAGCACGATGGCGGCCGTCGGGGCAGCCGCCGCCGGGAGCGCCAGGTAACAGTCAAATACACCGCCCGACGAAGAGGGCACTTTCACAGTGTTCGCGGGCATGGCGGACCTCCGAAAATGGGATGGGCCCTTTCAGCCTAGCGGCCGCACCGCTTTCGGCCAAGTCCCGTCGAACGTGCTCACGCGGTTTCGGTCCCTGGCAATATTTATCCTAATAAGATTTTTGCGCTGCAAAAGCTGCGTTTAACTGGACTCGCCGCAGGAGAATCGAGCACAACCCCAGCATTAGATTGGCTGGAGGGCCTCCATGAAAATCCTCGCGACTGCATTTGCCTTCGGACTATTCATCTCCTGCAACAGCGCCTTTGCCGCAGATATCGATCTGTCGACATGGACTTGCAAGAAATTCCAGGCGGCGGACAAAGACGATATCGGCATCATCCTCGCTTGGCTCGATGGCTATTATCGTGACGAAGACGATCCGCCGGTCATCAACACCGATCGGTTCGTCGCCAACGCCAAGAAACTCGGCGCCTACTGCGCTGAGCATCCGGATCAAGGGTTGATTACCGCGACGGACGCGGTGTTCAAGAAGAAGTAATTCTGTTCAAAGAGCGAGCTTTGAGCGGCGGGGGTGCCGCTCAATCCTCAAACGTCGAGTGCGTCTTCGTCGGCAAATTCGGCGCGCTCCTGGATGAAGGCGAAGCGAGCCTCGGGTTTCGTCCCCATCAGTCGTTCGACCGCTTTCTCTGTGGCTTTCTGATCGTCCGGCAAGAGCGTCACGCGCAGCAGCGTGCGTTTGCGCGGATCCATGGTCGTTTCCTTCAGTTGCGCGGCCATCATTTCGCCGAGCCCCTTAAAGCGGCTCACTTCCACCTTGGCGTTGGCGTGAAACTCCTTCTTTAATATCTCATCGCGGTGCTTGTCGTTGCGGGCATAGAAAATCTTGCCGCCATGCGACAGGCGGAACAGCGGCGGCACCGCGAGATAGAGGTGGCCGTTGTCGATCAGGTGCGGCATTTGCCGGTAAAAGAAGGTGATCAGCAATGACGCGATATGGGCGCCGTCGACGTCGGCGTCGGTCATGATGATGACCCGGCCGTAGCGCAAATCCTCGTCACGATAATGCGCGCCGCTGCCGCAGCCGAGCGCCTGCACCAGATCGGCGAGCTGTTGGTTCTGCGCAAGCTTGTCCTTGCCGGCCGAGGCAACGTTGAGGATCTTTCCGCGCAACGGCAATACGGCTTGTGAGGCGCGATCGCGTGCCTGCTTGGCCGACCCGCCGGCGGAATCGCCTTCCACCACGAAAAGCTCGGCGCCTGCGGCGGCGCTGTTGGTGCAATCGGCGAGTTTGCCGGGCAGCCGCAGCTTGCGGACCGCGCTCTTGCGCGCGATGTCTTTTTCCTGCTTGCGGCGCAGGCGCTCCTCGGCGCGCTCGACCACGAATTCGAACAGCTTGCTGGCCGCCGCCGGATTGCCGGCGAGCCAATGGTCGAACGGGTCCTTGATGGCCTGCTCGACGATCTTCTGCGCCTCGGCGGTGGCGAGGCGATCCTTGGTCTGGCCCTGGAATTCCGGTTCGCGGATGAACACCGAGAGCATCGCGCCGGCGCCGGTCATGACGTCATCGGAGGTGATCGCGGCACCGCGCTTGCCCTGGTTCATGCGCTCGGCATGATCCTTGAGCCCGCGCAAGAGTGCGGTCCGCAACCCGGATTCGTGGGTGCCGCCATCCGGCGTCGGAATTGTATTGCAGTAGGAGTTCAGGAAGCCGTCGGCGTCGGCGGTCCACGCCACCGCCCATTGGACGCCGCCGTGGATGCCGATCTTGCCCGCGGTGCCGGTGAAGATGTCGGGATGGACGAGTGTCGCCGAAGACAGCGTCTCCGACAGATAATCCTTCAAGCCGTCGGCGAAATGGAACGTCGCCTTTTCGGGCACGTCCTCGACGCCGCGCAACAGCTCCTTGGCGCATGACCAGCGCAGTTCGACGCCGCCGAACAGATAGGCCTTTGAGCGCGTCATCTTGAATACGCGCTCGGGCTTAAAGCGGGCCTGTTCGCCGAAAATCTGCGGGTCGGGGAGAAAGCGCACCCTGGTGCCGCGGCGGTTGGGCGCCTTGCCGACCTCCTGCAGTTTGGTCTTCGGCTTGCCGCGCTCGAAAATCATCCGATAGAGTTTTTGGCCGCGCGCGACCTCGACTTCCATGCGCTCGGACAGCGCGTTGGCGACCGATACGCCGACACCGTGCAGGCCGCCCGAGGTCTCGTAGACCTTGGAGTCGAATTTGCCGCCGGCGTGCAGCGTGCACATGATCACTTCAAGGGCGGATTTTTTCGGGAATTTCGGATGCGGGTCGATCGGAATGCCGCGGCCGTTGTCGTTGACCGTGATGAAGCCGTCGGCCTCCATCTCGACCTCGATCCAGTCGGCGTGGCCGGCCAGCGCCTCATCCATGGCATTGTCGATGACTTCGGCAAACAGGTGGTGCAGCGCCTTCTCGTCCGTGCCGCCGATATACATGCCGGGACGGCGCCGGACCGGCTCGAGGCCCTCCAGAACCTCGATGTGTTTCGCCGTATAGCCGGCCTCGGCCGACGAGCCACGCCCGGCCGCCGGGCTCGACCGCCGGGGGCTGCCGCGGCGCGCCGCGGCCGAGCCGGAGAACAGATCTGGGGAATCTTGTGCCGGTGATTTTTTTGCTGACTTTCCCAAGATTTACCCCAGCCTCTTATGGTGGTTTCTCTGCCGATGTGGCGGTTTGACAGCCCCCGCGCAACGGCTCGGCGAATCAGCCCTGACTATAGGCTCGACTATGCCATTTAGGGGGCGACCCCAGCAGCGCATTTGACGCTATCGGGACCGCGCACTATATCGCCGCCATGCCAAGGATGTTTCGAAGCATTTTCGCATCCGCCGTCCTGACCGAGCGCAGCCGCCGCCGCTCTCGCGATACGGCACGGGCGCGCCTTGGCGTATAGCAAGCCCTCGTGCCGCCGGTTCCGCGGCACCGACCCCGATAGACTTGCTGCGGATTCGGCCTGATCGTTAAAAGGCGAAAGGTTGAATCATGTCCGCGCAGACTGACAAGGCCAAGATCGGCATCCTCGGCGCGTCCGGCTATACGGGCGCGGAGTTGCTGCGGCTGCTCATTCGCCACCCGCGCGTCGAGATTGCGCTGCTGACGGCTGACCGGCGCGCCGGCAAGCCGATGGCCGATGTATTTCCGCAATTCGCGCCTTACGCGTTGCCGACGCTCACCGCGCTCGATGTCGCCGATTGGGCGGCGCTCGGCCTCGATGTTGCTTTCTGCGCACTGCCGCACGGCACGACACAAAAAGTCATCGCCGATTTGCTGACCCGTGCACCGGCAACGAAAGTCGTCGATCTGTCTGCCGATTTCCGACTCGCCGATCCTGCCGCCTATGCACACTGGTACGGCCACGAGCATTTCGCGCCGGCACTGCAGCGAGAGGCCGTCTATGGCCTTACCGAAGTCTACCGGCACAAGATCAAAGCGGCACGTCTTGTCGCCAACCCGGGCTGTTACACGACCTGTGCGCAGCTTGCGCTCATTCCGTTGCTCAAGGCCAAGGCGATCGATCCGGACGAGATTGTCGTCGACGCCAAATCCGGCATGACCGGGGCGGGCAGGGCCGCGAAAGAGGAAATGCTGTTTTCCGAGGTGTCGGAGGGTTTCCACGCCTATGGCGTTGGCCACCATCGCCACATGTCCGAACTCGATCAGGAGTTTTCGCTCGCTGCCGGCCGCCAAGTGACGGTCAGTTTCACGCCGCATCTGGTGCCGATGAACCGTGGCATCCTCTCGACGATTTACGTCCGGGGTCTCGACAAGGCAGCGCCGGAGGATCTCCATGCGCTGCTCGCGAAGGCTTACGCCAACGAGCCGTTCGTCCATGTGCTGCCGTTCCGCACCATGCCGCAGACCCGGCACGTGCGCGGTTCCAATATGACCTTCATCGGCGTCGCCGCCGACCGCATCGCCGGCCGCGCCATCATCTGCTCGGCGCTCGATAACCTGACCAAAGGCGCTTCCGGTCAGGCCGTGCAGAACATGAACGTGATGCTCGGCTATCCGGAGGCTATGGGGATCGATCAGGTCGCGATGTTTCCGTAACCTGCCGCGAATACCAGCCCGCTCAGAAGGCTCCATCGGGTTCCTGGGTCGTTCTCCTCCGAATGGAGGACGCGCGCGCTGGAGCTGATGCTGCATCGTGAGCTTCGCCACAAACCGTGGAGAGGCCCAATGCGTTATCCCTTGTTCATTTTCTTTCCGCTCGTTCTTGCAGCGGCGCGATCCCTGGCATTCGGCATTCAAACGCCGGGACCGTCTGAAGAGCGGACAACGATATCGGCCGAGACTGAATACAGGTTTCTTCTCATCGCAATATTCTGTCTGACTGGCTTGCTGCTCACTCTCAGTGCCACGGTGTTTTTCCCCGATCTCGGCGCGGTGATCGCGGAATACAATCAAATCTGACGTCCTAATCCCGCAATCGCACATAGCTTCCGGGCGCATCTTCAATCGGTGTGAGTACGCCGCCGCCGGGCTCGCGTGCCGGTACCTCGGTTGCGTCCTGGTCCTTGAGCCAGGCGAGCCAATCCGGCCACCATGAGCCCGGATGCTCGGTGGCCTTGGCGAGCCACTTGTCGAGGTCGGCGCTGCGCGGCCGCGGCCCGGTCCAGTATTGATACTTCTTGCGGTCCGGCGGGTTGACGACGCCGGCGATATGGCCGGAACCGGCCAGCACGAAGCGCACCGGGCCGCCGAAGAACTTGCTGCCGAGCAGCACCGATTTCGGTGGCGCGATATGGTCCTCGCGCGTCGCCAGATTGTAGATCGGCACTTTGACTGATTTGAGATCGATCGGCGTGTTGCTGATCGTCATCTTGCCTTGAGCGAGCCTGTTTTCCAGGTAGCAGGAGCGCACGTAGAAGGCATGATTGGCGGCGGGCATGCGCGTCGCATCGGAATTCCAGTACAGCAGATCGAACGGGAACGGCGCCTTGCCCTTGAGATAATTGTTGATCACATAGGGCCAGATCAGATCGTTCGAGCGCATCAGATTGAACACGGTCGCCATCTTGCGGCCTTCAAGATAGCCGCGCTCGGTCATGCGCTGCTCGAGTGCCTCGACCTGCTTCTCGTCGACGAACACTTTCAGGTCGCCGGCGAAGGTGAAATCGACCTGCGCGGCGAACAGCGTTGCCGACATGATCCGCTCGTCGCGCCACGCCGCCATGGCGGCGAGCGTGACCGAGAGGAGCGTGCCCCCGACGCAATAACCGATGGTGTGGACGCGATCCTCGCCCGTGACCTTTTGGATGGCGTCCAGCGCGGCGATGGGACCTTGGCGCATGTAATCTTCAAACGTCTTTTGCGCCAAATGGGAGTCAGGATTGACCCAGGAAATACAGAAAACCGTCACGCCCTGATCGACGCACCACTTGATGAAGGATTTTTCCGGCGTCAGATCGAGTACGTAGAATTTGTTGATCCAGGGCGGCACGATCAGGACCGGGCGCTTGAGTACATTCGGTGTCGAGGGGGCGTACTGGATCAGCTGCATCAGGTCGTTTTGAAAAATGATCTTGCCGGGGGTGGTCGCCAGGTTGCGGCCGACCTCGAACATCGATGAATCGGATTGCCGGATGCGCAGGTGGCCACCGCCGGCCTCGATATCCTCGGCCAGCATCTTCATGCCGCGCACCAGATTGTCTGCGTTGCTGGTAACTGTCTCGCGCAGCAATTCCGGATTGGTCAGAATAAAGTTCGACGGCGACAGCGCATTGCCGATCTGCCGCACATAGAACTCGGCTTTTTGTCTGGTGTGCGCGTCCAGGCCGGAAGCGTCGCTCACCAATTGGTTCGCCCATTGGGTGGTGAGCAGATAGCCCTGTTTGAGAAAGTCATAGAATTGGTTCGAGCTCCATTCCGGATCGGCAAAGCGCTTGTCGGCGGGGGTAGCGGCGACGACGGGGCTGGATTCCTGGCCGGCGAGGCGCTTGGCGGCCGCGGCCCACAGATCGAGGTAGGCCTTGCCCAGCCGGGTTTGCAGTTCGACCGCGCGCTGCGGGTCTCCGAGCCAGTACTCGGCGACTTGGCCAAGAGTTTTGACCACCTCGGCGACCTCGTCGGCCATTTCGCGATCGTTTTCGCCCTGTTCGCGGGGCTTCAGGTACGCCGCCAGCGCCCGGCCGCCATTTTCGATCAGGTGGGCCAGATTGCGCGACAAGGCCTCGACATCAATCGTGCCGATCTTCACCTGCTGTTGCGATGGAGGCTGCACCGGCGTTCCTCAGCGGCCACGGGAAAATTCAACAGGACGATCCCGACTCTTTTCACAGAAATGGCTTTTCATACTGACGCGCACAAGACGTAGCCGATCACTTGGCTTTTCGCCGTGTCGGTCCCGAATGCGCCGTTGGGGCCGCAGCCGGGGCGGCCCGTGCTGGTGTCCTTGTTTGGACATATTACCGGGGTACGAAAACTTAGGGTGGTCGTTCAATTGGTCACCGTAAGTATTGGATTGGTAAACAATTTAACGGCACAAGATCGGGCGAGGGGCCGCCCGAAAGCAGCATGGATGCGGCTGGAAGGGCCCGGCGAGGTTGGGCTGGGGACAAGCCTGTATGACGTTGGCTCGCGGCACGCGAAGGCGAATATGCGCCGCAGTAGCTGTTGCAGCCATTGCGGCGCTGCTATCGGCCTGTTCATCCTCGTCCGGAACCTATCCGTCACTGTTTACCGAGCCCCCGCCGCGGGGCGATACCCCGCTGACGCCCGACGAAGTCAAGCAGGCGACCGACACGCTTCTGACCGACCGCCAGCACCTGTGCGCCGAAGCGATCGCCAATGTGCCGCCGGGCGGTCCGCCGCCGGACTGTGCGGCCCAAACCGGAACCGCCGGCAAACCAACCGGTGGCACCGCCGGCAAGCCGTGATACAAACGCTGAATCACTGCACTTTCGAACCCCGCCGAGACCGTCATGGAAGACTTTTATCGCATTCGCCGCCTGCCGCCGTACGTCTTTGAGGTCGTCAACCGGGCCAAGGCGGCTGCACGCAACGGCGGCGCCGATATCATCGACCTCGGCATGGGCAACCCCGATCTGCCGGCACCGGCGCATGTCATCGAAAAGATGAAGGAGACGATCGGCAAGCCGCGCACCGATCGCTATTCCGCTTCCAAGGGCATTGCGGGGCTGCGCCGCGCCCAGGCGGCATATTACGCGCGCCGCTTCGGGGTGAAGCTCAATCCCGAAACCCAGATCGTTACGACGCTCGGCTCCAAGGAAGGCTTCGCCAACGTCGCCCAAGCGATCATCGCGCCGGGCGACGTCATTATCGTCCCCAATCCAACCTATCCGATCCATGCCTTCGGCTTTCTCATGGCGGGAGGCACCACTCGCGCCGTGCCGGTCGAGGCCAACAGCACGTTCTTCGCAGCGCTCGAGCGCGCGGTCCTGCATTCGATCCCCAAGCCGATCGCCGTCGTCGTCTGCTATCCGTCGAATCCGACGGCCTGCACCGCCGATCTCGACTTCTATCGCGACCTCGTCGCGTTTGCGAAGAAGCACGGCATCCTGGTGTTGTCCGATCTCGCTTACGCCGAAGTCTATTTCGACGGCCATCCGCCGCCGTCGGTACTCCAGGTCCCGGGCGCCATGGATGTAGCGGTCGAGTTCACCTCGATGTCGAAGACCTATTCGATGCCCGGCTGGCGTATCGGCTTTGCGGTCGGCAACGAACGCATCATCGCCGCGCTGGCGCGGGTGAAATCCTATCTCGATTACGGCGCCTTCACGCCGCTTCAAGTCGCCGCAACAGCCGCGCTCAACGGTCCGGACGACTGCATTCATGAAATGCGCGCGACCTACTGGCGGCGGCGCGATGCGCTGGTTGATTCGTTCGGCCGGGCCGGCTGGCACATACCGCCGCCGTCGGCCTCGATGTTTGCCTGGGCGCCGATTCCCGAGCCGTTCCAGCCGCTCGGCAGCGTCGAGTTCTCGACACTCCTGGTCGAGAAGGCGAGTGTCGCGGTGGCGCCTGGCGCCGGTTTTGGCGAATACGGCGAAGGCCACGTTCGCATCGCGCTCGTCGAGAACGAGCAGCGCATCCGCCAGGCGGCGCGCAACATCCGCCGCTTTCTTGAAACTGGGCCGGAAATGCTGCACAACGTCGTCCCGCTCGCGACGCGACGCTGATCGCGCTTCCATTTTTGGCGACGTTTCATGGCGCAACCGCTGAAAGTCGGTCTTGCCGGACTGGGGACCGTCGGCGCCTCCGTGGTTCAGTTGCTGGAACGCGGTCGCGACAAGATCATTGCGCGCTGCGGCCGGCCGGTGGAGATCGTCGCGGTCTCCGCCCGCTCGCGGAGCAAGAAGCGTGACGTCGACCTCAGAAAATTCCGCTGGGTCGCCGATCCGGTCGAACTCGCGCGCGATCCGGCGATCGACGTCTTGGTTGAGGTGATCGGCGGCGCCGGCGATCCCGCCAAGGCGGCGGTCGAGGCCGCGCTGTCTTCCGGCAAGTCGGTCGTGACCGCGAACAAGGCGCTGCTCGCCCGTCATGGCCAGAAGCTCGCGGCGCTCGCGGAGCGGCAGGGTGTCGCGCTGAATTTCGAGGCCTCGGTCGGCGGCGGTATTCCGATCATCAAGACCTTGCGCGAAGGGCTCAACGGCAACGCCTTTGCGCGCGTCTACGGCATTCTCAACGGGACCTGCAATTACATCCTGTCGCGCATGGAGCAGGATCGTCTGGCTTTCGCGGACTGCCTGCGCGAGGCGCAGCGTCTGGGCTATGCCGAGGCCGATCCGTCGTTCGACGTGGAGGGTCACGATACCGCGCAAAAGCTGTCGATCCTGGCGAGCCTCGCCTTCGGCACCAAGCTCGATCCCGACGCTATCTACGTCGAAGGCATTTCTTCGATCTCGCTCGCCGATCTCGATGCCGCGGACGAACTCGGCTACCGCGTCAAGCTTTTGGGCGTCGCGGTCAAAACCGAGGCCGGCATCGAGCAGCGCGTTCACCCGACCATGGTGCCGAAGGATTCGGCCATCGCCCAGGTCATGGGCGTGACCAATGCGGTCACGCTCGATGCCGAGGGGCTTTCGCCGATCACGCTGGTTGGACCCGGCGCCGGCGGCCTGGCGACCGCGTCGTCCGTGGTATCCGACCTCGCCGATATCGCCCGCGGCGTGCGCAATGCACCGTTTGGGCGTCCGGCGGCGCGGATGACCGCGACCCGCAAGGCGCCGATGCAGCACCATGAGGGCGGCTATTACATCCGGCTGTTGGCCCGCGACCGGCCCGGCACCGCGGCGACCATCGCGCGGCGCCTCGCCCAGCAGGGCATTTCGCTGGAGTCGATCGTGCAGCGTCACGGCAGCGGCGCCCACGGCGCGTCGCCGTCCGGGCGCTCGGGCGAAGCCGTTCCGGTCATCATGATTACCTACGCGACCAGTGAGGACGCTGTGCGCAAAGCGCTTTCCGCGGTGCGGCGCGACCGTGTAATCTCCGGCCAGCCGCAAGTTATTCGCATTGAGAAGAATTAGGCCGCGCCGGTCTTGCGCGGGTGTTTTGGGGAAGAAATGATGGCGTCGATCAGTGTGCCGCAGACCTCGATGATTGAGCGCATCTTCTCGATCGAGCTCGCGCGTGTGACCGAGCGGGCCGCGGTCGCGGCGGCGCGGCTGCGCGGGCGCGGCGCCGAGAAGAAATCCGACCAGGCCGCGGTTGACGCCATGCGGCGTGAACTCGGCAAGCTTTTGATCGACGGCACGGTTGTGATCGGCGAGGGCGAGATGGACGAAGCGCCGATGCTGTTCATCGGCGAGAAGGTCGGCTGCAAGGGCGGCCCGAAGGTCGATATCGCGGTCGATCCTCTCGAAGGCACGACGCTGTGCGCCAAGAACATGCCGGGCGCGATCGCTACGCTCGCCATGGCCGACGAGGGCGCATTGCTGCACGCCCCCGACATCTACATGGATAAGATCGCGATTGGCCCGGGCTACCCGAATGGCGTTGTCGACCTCGATGCGCCGGCCGAAGAAAACATCCGCAATCTCGCCAAGGCCAAGGGCGTGCCGCCCGAGGCGATTACCGCAATGGTCCTCGACCGGCCGCGCCACGCCGACATCATCGCAGGGGTGCGCAAAGCCGGCGCCGCAGTCAGCCTGATTAGCGATGGCGACGTCGCCGGCGTCATCCACACCGCGCAGCCGGACAAGACCGGCATCGACATTTATCTCGGCATCGGCGGTGCACCCGAAGGCGTCCTCGCCGCCGCCGCGCTCCGCTGCACCGGCGGGCAGATGCAGACGCGGCTCATCATCGATACCGACGAGAAGCGCGAACGCGCGACCCGCATGGGCATCAAGGACCATCGCAAGAAATACCAGATCGCCGACATGGTCCGGGGCGACTGCCTTTTCGCCGCGACCGGGGTCACCGACGGCCCGATGCTGGCCGGCGTGCGGTTCGGCCACGACGTGATTGAGACGGAAACTGTCGTGATGCGTTCGGTCAGCGGTACGGTGCGCTGGATCAGGGCCGAACACCGGCAGCTTGACAAGTTTTAGTTCGTCGAGCGTCATTCCGGATCGCCGCGAAGCGGCGAGTCCGGAATCCATAGACACGGCCGCGCAAATCTCGCGTAGTCTGTGACTATGGATTCCGGGCTCGCGCCTGATGGCGCGCCCCGGAATGACGACCGGACAATGCCCGATCACAATCGCCTGTTCCTCGGCGTCGAAAATTCCGCGACCGGCCGCGCTTGGCGCGACCGGCTCGACGAGCGCGCCGCGGCGCGGGCGCTGGCGATCACACAGCGCCACGAACTGCCCGAATTGCTGGCGCGCATTATTGCCGGCCGCAATATCGAGATCGACGCCGTCGAGGCCTTTCTCGATCCGGCGATCCGGCGCGCGATGCCCGATCCGGACGTGCTCGCCGGCATGAAGGAGGCGGCGGCGCGCCTCGCCGACGCCATCACGCGCGGCGAGACCATCGCGATCTTCGGCGATTACGATGTCGATGGCGCGACGTCGGCGGCGCTCTTGGCGCGATTTCTGCGCCAGTGCGGCGTCGAGCCGCTGATCCACATTCCCGACCGGCTGTTTGAAGGCTACGGCCCGAATGTCGAGGCGGTGCGCGCGCTCGCCGATCGCGGGGCGAGCCTCCTCGTCACCGTCGATTGCGGCACCACCAGCATCGATCCGCTGATCGAAGCGGGCGCCTGCGGCATGGACGTCGTCGTCATCGACCACCATCAGGCCGACGAGGTGCTGCCGCCGGCTGTCGCGGTCGTCAATCCGAACCGGCGCGACGATCTCTCCGGGCTCGGTCACCTGGCGGCTGTCGGTCTTGTGTTCATGGCGGTGGTGGCGGTGAACCGAGAGCTGCGCCGCCGCGGCTTCTGGGACGCGGGACGCAGTGAACCCGATCTGATGTCCTTTCTCGACGATGTCGCGCTCGGCACCGTCGCCGACGTGGTGCCGCTGACCGGCCTGAACCGCGCCTTCGTTGCCAAGGGCCTCGTGGCGCTGCGCCGGCGCGAGCGGGCGGGGCACACGAGCCTGATGGACGTGGCGCGGCTCGCGGGCCCGCCGGAGGCCTGGCATCTCGGCTTCCTGCTCGGCCCGCGCATCAATGCGGGCGGCCGCATCGGCCGCGCCGATCTCGGTGTGCGGCTTCTGATCGAAGACGATCCGACGGAGGCGGCCAAGATTGCCGCAGAACTCGATCGGCTGAACCGCGAGCGCCAGACCATCGAACTTGACACGCTCGCTCAGGCCGAGGCTGAAGCAATGGCGGCGCTCGGCATCGAAGAAAAGGGCGCGGTCGTCGTCACCGCCGCCGAAGGCTGGCACCCGGGCATTGTCGGGCTCGTCGCCGCGCGGCTTAAGGAAAAATTCGGCCGGCCGGCCTTCGCTATCGCGCTCGAGCCTGGCGGCATCGGCACCGGCTCCGGCCGCTCCATCACCGGCGTCGATATCGGCCGCGCGGTGCGGCGCGCGGTGGCCGAAGGCTTGCTGCTCAAAGGCGGCGGCCACGCCATGGCGGCGGGCGTGACCTTGCGCAAGGGCGCGCTGGCCGAGTGGCGCGCGTATCTGGAATCCGTGCTCGCCGCCGATGTCGAAACGGCGCGGCGCGCGAGCGGCCTCATGATCGATGGCGCGGTCACCGCTGCTGCCGCGAACGCGGACCTTGTCGCAATGATCGGCCGCGCCGGTCCGTTCGGCGCCGGAAACCCTGAGCCGGTCATTGCGCTGCCGGCGCACACGATCGCCTTCGCCGAAGAGGTAGGCCAGGCGCACATGCGCGTGCGGCTCAAATCCGGCGACGGCTCCGGCGTCAATGCCATCGCGTTTCGCGTCGCGGGACAAAAGCTCGGGCAAGCTCTCCTCCATAACCGCGGCCACCAGGTTCATGCCGCCGGCACATTTTCGCTTGACCGCTGGCAGGGCGAAGAGCGCGTGCAGTTCAAGATCACCGACATCGCGCCCGCGGAGCCGTTCGCCGGGCACTGAAGAACACGAGTCACAGATCCGTCGGCGTCAGGCCGGTGTGTTTGGCAATGCGAGCCAGCATGCGCGGGCCGATTTCATCACCATCATGGAACGCGAAAACGTAATCAGGCGAGCCGGCCTTGGTAAGGACGCGATGCGACCCGGTTTGTCGTTTGATTGTTCAGCCTCGACGCAACAACGCCGCGAGAACACGTTGCGCCCTGCAGGAAGGCCACGGGCTCATGCCGCTTCAAAAACGTCAGCGATCTCCCGGGGCAAAGGCTCACCGTTTTCTACCCGGTCTGCAATCACCCGTAATGCCAAGACCTTAGCCTTCGCGCTCGCATCGGATTTAGTCGCGCCGTAGGCCATGACGCCCGGCAAAGCAGGAATTTCGGCAATCCAGCGGCCATCTGCCTCTTGTTCGCTCTCGACTTTCAGCATGGTTTACCCGTTCGCTGCACGACCGCGACCTTACGACATTTATAGACCGGCGGCCGATCTCTCAATAGCCGTTGTTCGATTGTTTCTTAATCCTCTCACACCGTTATTTTTCCCTCCAGATAAAGCACCGTGCGGCCGCCGATGGCGACGCGGTCGCCGTTGAGCGCGCAGGTGAGCGTGCCGACGCGGCGCGACAATTGCCGCGCCTGCAGTTCGCGCTTGCCGAGGCGCGCGGCCCAATACGGCACCAGCGTGCAATGCGAGGAGCCGGTCGCCGGATCTTCGTCGATGCCCTGGCGCGGCGCGAAGAAGCGCGAGACGAAATCGGTGCCATCCTCGCCCGGCGCGGTGGCGATCGCGGCCCAGCAATCGAGCCTGCCGAGCGCCGCAAAATCCGGCTTCAGCGCCGCGACTTCCGCGGCGCTGCCATAGACCACCATGTGGTCGCGCGCTTTCAAAACCTCGCGCGGCGAACCGCCGAGCGCTGCGAGCAAACCCGGCGGCGGATCAACTGCCGTGGCGGGCCGCGCCGGGAAATCCATCATCAGCATGTCGCCGCGCCGCGCCACCGTGAGCGTGCCGGCTTTGAGCGTGCGGAAATTCACGCGTTCGCGTCCCGGTTCGAGAAACGAGAACACGACGTGCGCGGAGGCAAGCGTCGCATGCCCGCACAGATCGACTTCGACCGCGGGCGTGAACCAGCGCAGTGCGTAGTCTGCGCCCTCACGCACGAAGAAAGCGGTCTCGGCGAGATTATTCTCTGCCGCGATCGCCTGCATGGTGGCGTCGGGCAGCCATTCGGTCAGCGGGCAGATCGCGGCCGGATTACCGCCGAACAGCTTTTCGGCGAACGCATCGACCTGATAGATCGGCAGGTGCATGGCAATGACCCTTCTTCAAATTGATAGGCGCTATTTGCACCACTCCTTGTGCGCCGCCTTGGCCATCGCGTCGGGGCCGTCAAATTCGCCGAGCGGGCCAAGCTCTTTCTTTCCGGACGCATCGTAGAGCCAGTACCAGTCGTAGCTGCCGCCGAATACCAAATACCGGTGCTGCTGAATAGCGAGCGCGTCGCGATATTGGCCGGTACAGAAATTCAGCACCAGGAGATCGTTGGCCGGCTGCACGAAGCGCTGCTCGCGCGTACGCCTGTCGTAGACATGCAGTGCGCCCGAGGTGGTCCAGCCCGGTGTCAGAAAATAGAGCCGCGTGCCGTCGGCGGAGAACTGCTTGGCGCGAAAGTCGCAGAGCTGCGCCTGGCCGTCGCCCTTGCGGCCCTCGAGCAGCAGCCGGTCGCCGCCGCCGGCGGCGTTGACGCGGCGCAGCTCGTCGGGCTTGGGCGCCGCGGTGCAGAACTGACCGAGATCGTAGCCTGGCAGACCGTGTCCGCGTCCCTTGCGTGTGTACACCACATAGCTGCCGTCGGGCGCGAGCACCGGGTCGCTGTCCTGCTCGGAACTGGTGAGCCGGGTTTTGACACCGCCGCGTTCGATGACGATGTTGCCGGCGTCGACAGAAACGCGCGGGCCCGCCGCCGCGGCCGGAGGCTGGGGTGACGGCACAGCCGGCGGGGTAGGGGGCTTCGGCTGCGCCGCGGCGGCGGCAGTTGCGAAGACAAAGACGAGCGCGACAAGGCGAAGCAGCATCGGGCAAACGACCTCAGGAAAAGACGCGGCGCCGTCCGTCCGGCGCCGCGCGCCACGATACCATCTTGGCAGCGCCCCGCGCACGCGGCTATGTGGACACGCAAAAAGCCGCGTTTCCCGGACGCGGTGCAGCGCGACAGCGGTGCATCGCTGATCGGGGATCGTCCCGAACTCGACGTTTTCGGCGATCCCGGGTCTGCAGCGCACCATTGCGCTTCGCTGCATGCTGCGCTGCGCCCGGGAAACGCGACTTGTTTGTTGCGCAGGTAGAGGAAATACGACATGCCCAAGCTGCAACTTTCCGTCGCCGTCGGCGACTACGACCGCACCCGCGCGCTGATCGACGGCGCCGTGCAGATCGACGGCGTCGACCCCGTGTTCATGACGCTGGTGCCGGAGGAAATCTTCTTCCGCGCCTTCCGCGCCGCCGAATTCGACATCTGCGAAGTCTCGCTGTCGAGCTATTCGGTCAAGACCGCGGCCGGCAACTCGCCCTATATCGCGGTGCCGGCTTTCGTGTCGCGCGCCTTCCGTCACACCTCGATCTATGTGCGCACCGACCGCATCAAGACACCGGCCGACCTGAAGGGCCGCAAGGTCGGCGTGCCGGAATATCAACTCACCGCGAATGTGTGGGCGCGCTCCTTTCTCGAAGACGATTACGGCGTCAAGCGTTCCGACATCCACTGGATCCGCGGCGGCATCGAGCACGCCGGGCGGCCGGAAAAGATCACCATCAAGCTGCCGCCGGGCGTGCGGCTCGACAACGCGCCCGAGGGCAAGACCATCTCGGCGCTGCTCGCCGAGGGCGAGATCGACGGCTTCATCGCGCCGCGCCCGCCGACGCTGGTGGAAAAAGGCCACCCGCATATCGGCTGGCTGTTTCCCGACCCCACCGCCGTCGCCAAGGACTATTTCAAGCGCACCGGCTATTTCCCGATCATGCATGCGGTCGGCATCCGCCGCGAACTCGCCGAAAAACATCCGTGGCTGCCGGGCGCGGTGCTGAAAGCGTTCGAGGCGTCGAAAGAGGCGGGGCTGGCGAAATTGTCCGACACCTCCGCCACCAAGGTGACGCTGCCGTTCGTCGAGGAGCGGCTCGCCGAAGCGCGCGCGCTGATGGGCCACGACTTCTGGTCTTACGGCGTCGAGCCGAACCGCAAGGTGCTGGATTATTTCCTCGCCCAGCATCATGCCGAAGGCCTGTCGTCGCGGCGGCTGTCGGTCGACGAACTGTTTCATCCGGCCACCTACGAGACGTTCAAGTTGTAGTTTCTCCTTCTCCCCGCGTGCGGGGAGAAGGTCGGGATGAGGGGGCCTTAGAGCTGCCTGAGCGCAGATTATTGTCTGTTGCGCTGGTGTTTGACTGGAACGCTCAGAATCGCGGCACCGCCCCCTCACCCGGATTGCTTCGCTAACGCTCGCAATCGCGACCTCTCCCCGCACGCGGGGAGAGGTGAATAAATGCTCCCGTTCCCGCCCCGCGATTTTTGCTTCGCGCTGCGAGTTGAAAAGCCTGGACTCCGTTTTCCACCGATCCGGAGTGTTGTTTGCCTCCCTTCGCCACTGCCAGCAAAGAGAAGAGCAAGAAAGGAGGCAGAACGCCGACAGACGCGTAACCAACTGCTGCACCTGCCGGCGCAGCGCGCACCCTGCGGGGCGCGCTCGCCTGTCGGCGTTCCACCGCGGCTCTTGCCAGGGAGACAGCTGGTCCCCAAGGCTCAGCGTCAGGCCATGCTTCGGGAGACAGTCCGGAGCGTTCGATCCTGTACGGCCGCCTCGACCGGGAGGCGGAGACCTCGCGCTTCTCCGCGGGCATTACCCGCGCCGGAACAACGAACGAAACAAACTGTCCCCGTACAGTGAGCACCTCACACGCCGGTCATAGTGCCGGCGGGCTGATGCCCGACGCCGCCCGAGACCGGGTGGTAAGCCCGCCCGCGGGTACCGCACTCGCTCCGCTTTCGGTTTTACCTTCGGCCGAAGGCGTCCTTAGTGAGCGAGATTGTCGCGGTTTATGACAAAAATGGAGACATGTGTCAATACGTTGTCTCCGAAAAGAGACAAATCATTGATTCTACGAAGTTGTTTTCTGGCGTCGTTGTTTCGTGTCGGCGATGCCATTGGATGGATTTGAGCGAATCAAATGGGCCTATGGTGGTTGGAGCCATCATTGCGCCGCCGAATTGCGTCGGTTAGTCCGCGCTGACACCTAACTCCCTCAGCCGCCGCTCGCGATCGGCGATCTGCCATTCGATCAGTTCGGCCTCGCTGCGGGCGTGCGGGTGTGGCGCGCGGCCGGGCGGGGCGAAATAGCGATTGTAGATGTAGTCCGGCGACTGCGACACGACGTCGATCCAGCGCAAATCGAGCGCGTAGCCGAGCAGGGCGGCAAGAACGATCGCCAGCGTCAGGACAAAGAACGCGCCGTAGAGCATGTCGAACAGGGCGACCTTGAGGAACACGACCAGGGCGGCAACCGGGAAGAAGCTGGCGAGGATCGATACGATCGCGGCCGAGAACGCATAGCCGGCGTAGCGGGTGCGCAGCCTCGCAAGCTCGCGATTGATCTCGCCGATATCGGTGCCGCGGTCCATTGCCGGCTCTCCGGAGAAGGTTGTCGCCTGTATTGGTCGCCGGGACGCCGGGAAGGTTCAGGCCGGGGGCGGCGTTGATCGTTGGCGGCGCCGGTCATCCGGGCGAACCCAGAGGATGCTTCTCGACGCTAAGATTCGGGTCTAACTCTTCCAGCCACGGCCGAGTCGCCGGAGCGAGCCTCGAAGGACGCCGCTCCGGCCTTGGCTGTCGTCCTGAGGTGGCCGCGGCGTCGCGGGGCCACCTCAAGGCAGTGGTGAAGATTTGGAATGAAGGCCAGTCTGCGGTGTTAGCCCCGAAAGATGAAAAGACAGGTGAGGGAGAAAACATGCCAACGGGTATCGTCGACCGATCGCGATTGATCTTTCCTGGCCTCGCTGGGCTCTACGACACTTTCGCTCCTGCGAGCTATTCGTTCATGCGGTTTGCGACTGGCGCGGTGCTGGTGCCGCATGGCATTCAGAAGATCATGGCCGGCACGGCCATGGCGCTGGCGCCCAACATCGAGAAGAAGATGGGCGTACCGGCGCCGCTGCTGTGGGCCTGGCTCGCCGTTTTCGCCGAGTCGGCCGCCGCAATCTGCCTCGCCATCGGGCTTTTCACCCGGCTTGCCGCGCTGATCATCTGGATCGAGATGGGCGTCATCATTGTCTTTTTTCAATGGCAGTTCGGCTATTTCTGGACCTCCAAGGGCATCGAATATGCGCTTCTGTGGTGGCTGCTCTGCCTGGCAATTTTCTTTCGCGGCGGCGGCCGGTATTCGGTGGATCGGCTGATCGGCCGGGAATTTTAGTCTCCTTCTCCCCGCGTGCGGGGAGAAGGTCGGGATGTGGGGGCCTTTCCACCAGGCTGAGCATCGCGGTGTTGTCTAAAACGCCGCGGCTCGTCCCGAAGGCTCAGAATCGCGGAGAGGCCCCCTCACCCTCGCTCCGCTCGACCTCTCCCCGCGCGCGGGGAGAGGTGAGCAATCAGATCCGCCCCGGGAACTTGATGATGAAGTTGTCGCGGTTCGGCATCTTCACTTTGGGCAAGGTCTGCGCGTTCATCGGCTCGTCTTGCGGAATGATGTTGTTGCCGGCGAGCAGATAGGCGCACAGCGCGTAGACCTCGTCGTCGGAGAGCGTGTGCGGCGTCGGCCACGGCATGGCGCGGCGGATGTAGTCGAACAAGGTCGAGGCCTGGCCCCAGAAATTGGCGATGGTCTTGTTGGCGTCGATACCGGGTTCGGTCAGCGATGGATTGCCGATCAGCTCGTTGGACTTGCCGCCGCGCGCATCCTTGCCGTGGCAGATCGAACAGCCCTTGTCGTCGAACAGTTTTGCACCCTGCGCGGCGGTGCCGCTGCCGGGCGGCAGGCCGGTGCCGTCGGGCAGAATGGTGATGTCCCAGGCCTTGATGTCGTTCTCGGTCACCGGCTTGCCGAGGTTCGGCGTGTTGGCGGCGAGCGCGGCGGATGAGGCGAGAACGAACACGAGCGCGGCGGAGGAGGCGAGGAGCTTAAGCGTAGACATGTTTGATCTCCCCCTTGGCGTCGATGCCCCAGGCGGTGAGGCTGTTGTAGTGCTGGTTGGCGAAGGCATAGGGGCTCTTCACCGGCTTTTTGGTCTCGCCGCGCAGTTTGACAAAATCGGCGCGCAGCGGCTGCACCGCGCCGGAATCGTCCCAGGCGCGGCTGGTGATGGTGACCGGCTGGCCGTTCCAGCGCCACGGCATGCGGAAACGCGTGAACGCCTTCGGCACCGCCGGGCCTTCCACCGCGGCCTCGCCCCAGCTCTGGCCGCCGTCGGCGGAAACCAGAACCTTGGTGATGGTGCCGGTGCCCGAATAGGCGATGCCGGAGATTTCGTAATAGCCCGGCGCCTTCAGGCTCATGCCGAACGACGGCTTGGTGATGAAGGATTTCACCTCGTTGACGAAGTAGAAGCGGTAGGCCTTGCCGTCGGGCAAGAGCGGCGAGTAGTTGCGCGTCTCGTAGAAGGTCATGGCCGGCTGGTCGATGATGTAGAGCCGGCGCAGGAATTTGATGTTCATGTTGCCTTCGAAGCCCGGCAGCAGGAGCCGCATCGGATAGCCGTTGCCGGGCATCAGCCGCTCGCCGTTCTGATAGAATGCGATCAGCGCATCTTCGTAGCCCTTCTTCAGCGGCACGCTGCGGGCGACCAGAAGGTCGTCGGCGCCTTCGGCCATCATCCATACCGCCTTCGGATCGACGCCGGCTTCGTCGAGGATGACCGACAGCGGCACGCCGGTCCATTCGGCGCAGGAAACAAGGCCGTGCAGCTGCTGCACCGTCGCCTGCAACGGCACGTTGGAGAACATGGCGGCGCTGTTGCCGCCGCACTCGACGAAATGTTTGCGCGTGACCATCGGGTAGCGCAGCAGATCCTCGACGGTGAATTCGAGCGTGCGCTTCACCATGCCATGGACGATGAGGCGGTGCTGCGCCGGGTCGATGTCGGGAATGCCCGAATGCAGGATGGTGAAATGCAGCGGGTTCGGCGTGATGGTGCCGTCGAGCATCTGCAGCGGCGCGCGGGCGTGCTGGGTGCGCGCCTCGCCCTTGGGGTTGGACAGGATGCGCACCACGTTCTTTTCGAAGCGCGACGGCGTCTGCATGACCGGCGTGACAATGCCGGGCATGTTGGTCCAAGGGGGATTGGTCAGCGGCTCGGCTGCGGCGCTGCTGGCGGCGGCGCCGGTGGTCATTGCGCCGGCAAAGGCGATGCCGCCGCCCAAGAGCGCGCGGCGGTGCAGAAGGCCGTTGCCGGCGACTTCTTCCAGCGGCGCGGGGCCGCCGGTCAGGCGTTTCCTCATTGGTGTCACTCCGGGCTTTCCGGCATCCATCGACGCCGTCGCCATGGTCTATCCGTTGGAGCGGGTGGGACTTCTCCCGCGCGCATGTTGCGTCATTCGGGGGGGAATGTGAAGGGCGCTATGTGCGTGTGTCATCATCCGCGAAAGCGGATGATCCAGTAATCGCTGCGTCCGAGGAAAAGGACAGAGAGTCGTTGACTACTGGATGCTCCGCCTTCGCGGAGCATGACAGGTCGGCGGTTGGCGTCGCACCTACGCCTTCAATCTTGGCAGCAGCGCGAGCGCGTTGGTGCGGTCGATGGCGGCGCGGGCGGTATCCGACAGGCCGTCATCGGAGAGATGTTTTTCGCCGGCGGCGACGCTGACGAACGGGTAGTCGGTGCCGAACAGGATGTGGGAGAGCGGCGCCATCGCCCGCAGCGCCGCCATCGACGGCGCGGTGTCGGCGCTTGCGGTGTCGTAATAGAGCTTGCGCAATTCGGCGAGCACGCCGTCCGGCATAAATTTCTTTGCGTTCGGATGGTGGCCGAGCGTCTCGACCATGCGGCCCGCCATCATCGGCGTGGCGCCGCCGCCATGCGAAAAGATCCAGCGGATGTCCGGATTGTTATGGACGGTGCCGTTGACCAGGATGCTTGCGATCGTGCGCGTGGTCTCGAAGGGGTATTCGATCGCCTGCGGCGGCAGGCCGGGCTGCACCGCGCTGCAACACGCCGACGTGGTCGGGTGCGTGTAGACCACCGCCTTGCGGCGATTGAGTTCGGCGAACACCGGCGCGAAGGCCGGATCGCCGAGATACTTGCCATCGTAGGACGACAAGAGCCCGATGCCGTCGGCGTGCAGCGTGTCGAGCGCGTATTCGATTTCCTTCAGGCTGCCGTCGGTGTCGGGCAGGGGGATCACGGCGAACAGGCCGTAGCGGCCTTTAAAAGTGCGGATCTGCTCGGCGGCGAAGTCGTTCCACATCCGCGATAGCCGCCGGCCGGCCGGTACGTCGCCGAACCACGGGCCGGGTGTCGACACTGAGACGATGGCGGTCTCGACGCCGTTGCCGTCCATGGCTTCGAGCGAAAATTCAGGCTTCCAGGACAAGAGGCGATCAGTCGACACGCCGCCGTGTTTGAAGCTGATGCGCTCGTGCTCTTCCTTCATGTAAGCCGGCGGCAGGAAGTGATGATGCACGTCGATGCGGGTGCCGGGCTTCTTGATCGCGGGGGCCATCGGCGATTGGGCGCGCACGGCGGGCGCGGCGAGGCCGGTCGCCGCCGCGGCAAGGCCGCCCAGGAGGAATCCCCGGCGTCCGACGCAGCAGGTGCATCCCGAGAACAGGGCCATGTTTTCCTCCCCGGCTTTTTGTCATTCCGGAAGCCGCGAAGCGGCTGTCCGGAATCCATAACCACAGGTCGCGCAGAACGCTTGCCGCGCCGCCGGTGGTTATGGATTCCGGGCTCGCGGGCTCTCGCCCGCGCCCCGGAATGACAGATCAATTCCCCGCGCGCGTCATCGCCTGGGTCATGACCGCGGTATAGCCCGGCTCGACGCGTACATCGACGACGGCGACCCTGCCGGCATCGACTTCGGCGATGGCCTTCTTCAGGGCCGGGCCGAGATCGGCGGGCGAGGTGATCGGACCGAAGCCGACGGCGCCCTGGGCGCGGCCCATGGCGGCGAGGTCGACTTCCGGCTCGGACATGCGCTGGCCGATCCACTTGTTCTCGATCGGCCGGTTACGCGCGCGCGCCATCCGCTCCTGATGCAGTTCGTCGTTATAGAACGAGCGGTTGTTGGCGAGCACGAAGAGGAGCGGGATTTTGTAATGCACCGCGGTCCACACCGCGGTGACGCCCATCAGAAAGTCGCCATCGCCGCAGATCGCGATCGGCAGCCGGCCTGAACCCTTGAGCGCCAGCGCCGCGCCGACCGAAATGCCCGGGCCGCCGCCGACGCCGCCGCCGCCATCGGAGCCGAGATAATCGAGCGGGTGCTTGAATGCGACCCAATTCTCATCCCACGACAGCGGCAGATGCGTGTACGTCACCGCCCGATCGCCGACGAGCTTTTTCAGCTCGCGCGCGATGACCTCGTTGGTGAAGCCGGTCGGCTCCTTTGCGGCGACCTTGCGCGCGCTCGGCACCGCGTGCGGCTTTGTGCTCTTGCCGACTTCTTTGACCAGCTCCGGCACCACGAGGTCCGGATCGGCGGAGAGCAGAATATCGACCGCCGGCAGCGCCTGGTGGTCCATGCTCCAGCCGTTGTGGATGCGGTGGTCGAGCGACACCTGGATCACCTTGACGGACGGTGACGGACCCCAGTGGCGCAGCGCGCCGGCGAGATCGACCCAGTCGAGGCTGAGCACGACATCGACGTCCTTGAGACCCTCGACGGCCTCCGGGGTCGGCGCGCGCGGCGCACCGGCATAGAGCGCGTGATCGGTCGGGAAGGTGGCGCCGATTTTCAGATCGGTCAGGACGCGGGCGCCGAGCGCTTCGGCGAGCGCGACGCGGGCGTTCCAGGCCTCCTCGCTGCGCGAGGCGCGGCCGGCGAGGATGAGCACCTGCCGGGCGCCCTTGAGCATCGCGGCGGCCTGCTTGACGAGCTCCGGGGGCGCCGCGGTCGAGACCTGCGGCATGTAGCGCGCCGGATCGATCGTCGGCAGTGGATCGGAGACCTTCATCTCCTGCAGTTCGGCATCGAAATTGATGTAGACCGGACCCTGCGGCACGGTGTTGGCGATCCAGTTGCCGCGCATGATCGCTTCGCGCGCAGCGCCGGGCGAGGCCGGCTGGTCGTCCCACTTGGTATATTCGCGCACCAGCGCGCCCTGATCGCGCGCGGTGTGAATCCAGTCGATCCAGGGCCGGCGCTTGACGGCATCGACCGGGCCGGTGGCGCCGAGCACCACGACGGGCATGCGATCGCACCAGGCGTTGAACAGCGCCATCGAGGCGTGCATCAGCCCGACATTGGAATGCACCGCGGTGACCATCGCCTTGCCGGTGACCTTGGCGTAGCCCTGAGCGATGGCGACGGCGGCCTCTTCGTGCAGGCAGAGCAGCATCTGCGGCCTGGAATTGCCGAGATAGTTGACGATCGAGTCATGCAGGCCGCGATAGCTCGCGCCGGGAGTGAGCGCGATGTAGGGCACGTCGAGCGAGCGCAATGCGTCGGCGATCACGTCCGAGCCGAAACCGGGCGCGTTGGCGCCGGCGGGCGTCGGCCGTTCGATCTTCGAGACCGTGGGATCGGCGGCGCTGGGGTTGACGCGAGCGGTCGCGGATTGGGGAGGCGTCATACAGGCATTTCCTCTTATGGGTTGGCAGGGGGTGGCTGGATCGGAACGTGGGCCGCATCCAACCGGATCATGAGCCAAATCACAAGCCAGCGCGCAAGCGGGTGAGAAGTCCCACTCCGGCATAGCCGTCGGCCGGCTCAATGCCGATTTTGCGCTGGTAGGCCTGCACGGCCAGCATGGTCTGGGTGCCGACGCGGCCATCGGCGCCGCCGGTGTCGAAGCCGAGCGCGGTCAGACGGCGCTGGATTTCTTCGATGTCGGCGAGCGTCGGCGCCGGCTCGCCGCCTGGGAATTGTTGCACGAACGGCTCGCCGCCGACGCAGCGGTCGCCCAGATGGCAGAGCGCGAGCGCATAGCTGGTCGACGGATTGTAGCTTTTGACCGCAAAGAAATTGGCGCCGAGCAGGAACGCCGGGCCGCCGGGTTCCGGCAGCCACGGCCGCGCCGTGTCGTTCAGCCGCTGAAACGCCGCGCCGTCGGCGCGCGTGACGCCGGCCGCCTCCCAGGCCGCATAGCTGCGCGCGCCGCCGCGGGCGAGCTTTTGCGGCATGCGCACCTCGTAGCCCCATTGCTCGCCGCGGCGGTAATGGCCGCGCTCGACGAAAAAACGCGCAGTGGTGGCCAACGCATCGTCCGGCCGGCCGTACGGCGAAATTTTTCCGTCGTGATCGTAATCGAGGCCGAGATGCAGCCACACCTCGGGCATCCACTGGGTGTGGCCCATGGCGCCGGCCCAGGAGCCGGTCATCGCTTCGGGCGTGCTCCAGCCGCGTTGCACGATGGTGAGCGCGTTGATCAGTTCGCTTTCCCAATAGGCGCGCCGCCGCGGCTCGGCCCAGGACAACGCGGCGAGCGACGGAATGACCGGCTTCATGTGGTTCTTTTCGACCAGCGGATCGCCGAATGTCGACTCGACGCCCCAGACGCCGAGCATGATCGCCGGCGAAACGCCGTAATCCTTCTCGATGCGCGCGAGCAGCGGCGCATAGTCCTTGGCGACCTTGCGGCCAGTGACAATGCGCCAGTCAGAGACGCGGCGATTGAGGTACTGCCAGAGTTGCTCGCGGAATTCGGGCTGGTTGCGGATTTCCTTGAGCCCGGTCATGTCGGGTTTGAGCCCGGTCATGACGCGCGTGTAGGTCGCTTCCGTGATGCCGTGCGCTTGCGCCTTGGCGCGGAACGCGGCGACCCAGCGATCGAACGTTATTTCTTTGCTTGGCTTGGGCCGCGCTGCGGCGTGCTTCGTGTGTCGCGCTGCGCTTGCGCCATTCGGAAAAATCGCAGCGGCGCCGCCGGCGAGCGCTGTCAGGACGCGTCGTCTGTCGATCCCCGCCCGTGCCAAGTGCTGTGTTAGTCCTTCGCGCGCTCGATGTAGCTGCCGTCGTCGGTATTGACGACGATCCTGGTGCCCGTGGTGACGAACGGCGGCACCATGGTGCGCACCCCGTTCGACAGTACCGCCGGTTTGTAGGACGACGATGCGGTCTGCCCCTTCATGGTCGGCTCGGTCTCCGTCACTTCAAGGGTGGCGCGTGGCGCAATCTCGATCGCGACGGGTGTGCCTTCATGCAGGCTGATGGTGACCTCCATCTCCGGGTGCAGATAGGCGGCCGCGTCGCCGATGATGTCGGCCGGCACCGCGACCTGGTCGTAGCTCTCCATGTTCATGAAATGGAAGCCGTCGCTGTCCTGGTACATGAACTGGTGTTTGCGGTCCTCGACGAACGCGCGTTCCACCTGGTCGGTGGTCTTGAAACGCAGCGCCAGCTTCACGCCGTCGGCGATGCGGCGCACGTCCATCTGCGTGACCGGGGTGCCCTTGCCGGGATGGATGTTCTCGGTGGTCACGATGACCGCGAGCTTGCCGTCGATATCGACGATATTGCCTTTGCGTAAGCTACTGGCGATGACTTTCACGGGAAAACGTTCCTTGCCTGATGACGCCCGGAGCCGAATGGCGCCCAGAGCCTAATGGTGCCCAGATTCGGCGCAACATACCGATCCTGAAGCTAATCGCTAGTTATTTCCGCAAAGTACTGCCGACAAGGTTATGACGGACAAAGTGCCCGATTCTTCGCCCTTTTGGGCCCCACACGTCCATGCCGACCGGCGTCCGGCGCTGCTGGCGCGCATGCGCATCACGGCCGCCCTGCGACGCTGGTTCGGAGCGAACGATTTCGTCGAGGTCGAGACCGGGGCGCTCGCGGTTTCGCCCGGCAACGAAACCCATCTGCACGCCTTCGCCACTGCGCTGGCCGCGCCCGACGGAACCGCGGCCCCCCTCTATCTGCGCACGTCGCCGGAATTCGCCTGCAAGAAGCTGCTCGCCGCCGGCGAGCGTCGCATCGTCGAGTTTGCCAAGGTTTTTCGCAACCGCGAGCGCGGCGCGCTGCATGCGCCCGAATTCACGATGGTCGAATGGTATCGCTCAGGCGAGCCCTACACGGTCCTGATGGCGGACTGCGCGGCGCTGCTGGCCGAGGCGGCGCAGGCCGCCGGCACTTGGCATTTTTCCTCCCGGGGCCGCTCGGCCGATCCGTCGGCAAAGCCGGAGCGGCTGTCCGTTGCCGAGGCATTCGGCCGTTATGCCGGCATCGATCTCTTGGCGACGCTCGATCGCGGGCAGGGCGACCGCGACAGCCTTGCGCGCGCGGCGCAAATCGCGGGAATCCGCATTGCCGACGACGATACCTGGGGCGATATTTTCAGCCGCGTGCTGGTGGAGAAAATCGAGCCGAAACTCGGCATCGGCCGCGCTACCATCCTGGACGAATACCCGGCAGAGCAGGCGGCGCTGGCGCGGCCGTCGCCGCACGATCCGCGCGTCGCCGAGCGCTTCGAGCTTTACGTCTGCGGCGTCGAACTCGCCAACGGCTTTGCCGAACTCACCGACGCGCGCGAGCAGCGGCGGCGCCTCGAACGCGAGATGGCGGAAAAACAGCGCCGCTACGGCGAGCGCTATCCGCTCGATGAGGATTTTTTGGCGGCGCTCGCACACATGCCGGACGCGAGCGGCATCGCGCTCGGGCTCGATCGCCTGGTGATGTTGGCGACCGGCGCCGCGCGCATCGATCAGGTGCTGTGGGTGCCGCCGTCAGGCCCATGAACGGCCGCCGCTCGCTGAGACTGGCGGTTCACATCCCGGCGACCAGTTTCACCAGATCGCTCTGTCGCTTCTTTCCGGTTTTTCGGAAGACATTGTGCAAATGCGTCTTCACTGTCGATTGTGTCACGCCGAGCCGGTCGGCGATCGCCTTGACGCCGTTGACTTTGAGTAGCGCGTCAAACACCCGCACCTCGCTCGCGGTCAGCTTGTGGAGTTTGGCGATCTCCTCCAACGGAGACAACGCATTCGGCGCCGTCTTGCGTATGAATACGGCGGCCACGGCAGCATGCTTGTCGCCGGCTCGCCGTCGTCTTCCGGACGTTAATGGCAGCACATGCGCATACCATCGCTCGTTTGACGCATCTTCGAGCGGCACTGCGACGCCGCGCACGCCAACGGACGCATCTCCCTTTCCGGCCGCAACAAAGAGGTTCCGCAGGGTGCGGTCGGCGTTTGACGCGACGGCGCGCAGCGCATTACGGTCCATCCGCACCAAGCTTGCCTCGCCGAGCATTTTTTTTGCAGTGCCGTTTGTGAACGCGATCTGCGCCTTGGCGTCGACCAAAAAAACCGCCGCTTCGACGTGATCGAGCGTTTCCGTGAGCGCCTGCTCGGTTGCTTTGCTTTGATCAAACAGTCTGCCGATCGCCACCGCACGCTGCAAATGCGGCACAAGCAGGCCGAGGCGGCGCCGCATCCGGTCTTTCAGCGGCGCCGTCATGCGCACGTTGATCATTGACGTGCGCAGGAGCCCTTTCTCCAGGTTCACGGAAAGTGCGGCCAGGGTGCCTTGCGGCTTGATCCACTCCTTGTAGAAGCGCGTCTTGTTCAACTCGGCGCGCGGCATGATATCTTCGTCGGCGACGACGACGCCCTCATCGACAAAACTTGCGGCCGGGAACATCGGGTTGAGCGGCAGATACTTCTCAAAATAAAGTCGAAGGTAATACGGATCGAAGTTATATAAATGCACGGCTTCGGAACGCTCCAGCGCCGAATCGTGCCACAGGAGCGCGGCCGACGAGCCGCCGACAAAGGCGCAGATGTTCCCGAGTGCCTGGTTCCAAAGCGTCGGATCGATCGCCGCGTCGTAGATATCGCCGATGACAGCCGAGAGTTCGGCCGCTTCTGACGCCATTTGCCGCCCCAAAATCCGGCGAAAATTCCAACATCAATCGCGCGCCGGATCAACAGAAAAACGCATAAAACCTTCGGAGCGGTATTGCTGCCAATCGGGGTGTGCAATGCGATTGGCGCCGGCCGCGGCCAGAGTGACGAAAGCGCGAGCGCGCGGGGCATTCGGCGCGTCGTGTGGCGCGATGTCCAGGGGGGCTCTCGGGCCCGCTGAGCGGACCTTATTGGGCCGCCTGACGATTCTCGGCGGCTTCGATCTCGACCGAAAGGGTGGGCGAGATGCGCGCCCAAATGTGCCCGAAAATGCGCTTCCAGCTCTCGCAATAGACGCTCGGATTGTCGTAACGGCGTTCGCGCGACCAGCGCTGCGCCAGATGGCCGCCGCCGCAGGAATCCAGATACTCGCAACTCATGCAGGTGTCGCACAGATGCGTGCTGGCCTCGAAGGCCTCGCGCCATATCGGATCGGTCCGCACTTCCTTGATGGCATTGCTGCTGACGTTGAGCTTCGAGGCCGTGGAGCCATTGCCGGCGATGCGCAGCACGTCGAGCGGCTCGAGCGAACCGTCGGCCATCAGCGTCACAGTCTCGATCGGGCCAAGCCCGATGGTGTCGGACAGCGATAATTTGCCGACCAAACCACGGATCATGGCGTCGAGCGTGGCGATGCGGACACCGCGCGCCGCGTATTTGTCGAGCCAGACGTCGAACAGTCTGATGAAATACGCGTCGATCGCCGGCGGATTGTCGGCGTGCGTCGCATCCGGCGGCAGGATGTCGAATTCGAGAGTGCCGAGTTCGTCGACCACGAAGGCCAAGACTTTTTCCGGATCGGTGCCCGGATTGCACACCGAGATCAGGCCAGGGTCGATGCCGTTCCTGCGCAGGCATTCAATGCCCTTGAGCGTCTCCGCGAGCGTGCCGCGACCCTTGAAGTCGATGCGGTACTTGTCGTTGATTTCCTCAGGCCCGTCGATGCTGACGGTGACGCTGATGTCGTGGGCCTTGAACAGCTCGACCCAAGCGTCGTCGACCAGAATGCCGTTGGTGGTGATGCCGCGCGCGATGAAGCAGCCGGTGCGTTCCTCGATCGCGCGCAGCTTTTTCATGAACGCGTCGAACCTGTGCTTGGGAAACAGCAGCGGTTCGCCGCCGTGAAACACCACCAGAAAATACTCGAGGTTGAATTCGCGAATGTGCTCTTCGAGGCGGGCGCAGAACGCATCCTCGGAATCGCGTGTCAGCACCGCGGGCTTTTTGTAGACGTCGGCGTCGCGAAACCAGTAGCAGTAGGTGCACTTGATGTTGCAGCGCGAGGCGAGCTTGATCAGAACGAAGCTGAACGCTTCAGGCTCATGCGCAATGCGTGGGCCGTGCATCAGGCTTTCCGGACCGGGCGCGGGGATTTCGACCCCTGCGGCTTGCGTGTCGGAGTTGGGCATGGCTCGTCCTTCCTTCGACGGTTGCCGCCGCGCAATCGCGCTGGCTCGCATTCGCAGTCTTAGCTGCTGATTCTCAGCTTCCGGTTTCTTGGCTGCCGCCTCTCGACTGCCGATCAGGGCTGGCGTTGAGGCGCGCTGTAAGCCGAGCTGAAAACGGCGCGCCGGCAAAGCACCGGCGCGCCGCCAAAGCGCCTAGTAGCGGGCGTAGGTGCGGAAGTAATTACGGTGATAGTAGTAACGATTGTAGAAGCGGCGGAACCAGCGGCGGAACCAAGCCGTCTTCTCCATCGGCGTGCCGACGGCAGCGGCCGGCACCTGCGGGCCTTTGATGATGCTGTCGATCGACACATTGGTCGACTTCAGCGCCACGGAGGCATCAGGCGTCGTAGCCGCTTGAGCGCCGGTTACGCCGAGGGCGAAAGCCGCCCCGAAACCGAGACCAAGAACCTTGAGCCGATCGGCGAGGCCGCGACGTGAAAGCTTGCCCTCGCTTAGCTCCCTCGAGATTTCACTTACGTCCATGTTGATCTCCACAGTGGATTTGTTGCCCCGCGCGGCGCTGTCAAAACTCACAGCGCTTGGCGGTCTCTAGAGTACGCAACGGCGCAGAGGTTATACCGGCATTGGCCGACGCGGAAGTGACATTTCGAACACAAGCCCACCTTGTCCCCGCATTGGCGGGGACCGCTTGGCCTTAGTTTCCAGGCTGGGCGAGCGACGGTTTGGTTAAAAAACTCTACTTGCTCACTTCCACGTTGAGGATGGCTGTCGTGCCGTCCTGCACCTTTTTCAGTGCTGCCTGCAACGCGCCCTTGAGCTTGGCGGGGTCCTGGACGCGTTCGCCGTGCAGGCCGAAATGCGAGCCCAGCTCGGCATAATCGAAGCCGTTGAGCTTCGAGCCGAGATACATGTTGGCTCCTTCGGCGGCGCCGTCCTTGTAATGATGGAGATGGCCTTTCTGCATCGCCATGTAGCCCTTGTTATTGAACATGACGATCAGGATCGGGAGATTGTGCTGCTTGGAGGCGCCGAGCGCCTGGATGACCGGATTATAGAGGAAGCCGCCGTCGCCGATCAGCAGCGCTACCGTCCGCTTGCCCGAGGCGAGCTTGACGCCGAGCGCGGTGCCGATGCCCTGGCCGAGGCCGCCGAAGCCGCGGAAGAAGCTGTGCGGCGTGGTGAACGGCAGGTGCTGGCGCAGCACCGGGCCGTGCATGATGGTCTCGTCCACGAAGGCGGTGTCGGCCGGCATCACCTCCGCGAGCATGTCGATCAGCATCAAGGGATCGATTCCCTTGCCGTTGGCGCTCTTCGCCTTCTCGCGCTCGGCTTTCAGTCCGGCAACGAAGGCGTCGTGTTCGCCCTTCCACTTGGCATGCCGCTTGGCGATGGCATCGGCGTTCGGCTTGCCGGCGCGCGCCGCTTCGGCCAGCATCTGCAGCGAAGCCGCGATGTCGCCTTCCAGATAAAGGTCGGCGTGCAGCTGCTGATAGATCATGTGGTTCTTGAACTGGTTCTCGTTGAGCGCGACGATCTTGCCCTTGGTCGGTCGCACATGCGCCGGGTACCAGGGCACGCGGCCACCGACGAGCAGAACGAGATCGGCGTCGGCAAGATACTTGTAGCTCGCGACGCCGAGATAGTGCGGATGGTTGGTCGGGAAGTTCGCGAAATTGGCGCCGCGGCTCCAGGTCACCGGCAGCCCGAGCAGATTGGACAGCTCGACGAGGGCGTGGAATGCCGCCGGATCGCGGCCTGATTGTTCGGCGACGACGATCGGATTTTTCGCCGACAACAGCAGCTCCGCGACTTTTTCCACTTCGCTCGGATGCGCCTGGACGCGCGGCGCGAAGGGCACCTCGCGGTCGTCTTTCGGCGGCGTCCAGTCGTGCAGCATGTGCTCGAGCGCGACGTTGAGGTAGATCGGCCCGCGCGGCGTGCGCTGCGCCATCTCGCCGGCGCGGATCACCTGCTCATATAATGTGTATGGACTGGTCACCGGCCGCGCCAGCTTGGTGATGTTCTCGACGTAGCGCTCGATGCCGCCGACGCTTAAGCCGCCATACCATTGCTGCTCGATGTCGACATTGGGATCCTCGCCCAGCGTATTGGATTCGCCCGACATGACGATCATCGGCACTTCGGACTGATTGGCGCCGTGCACGCCCATGCTGCCCTGCAACAGGCCGACGCCGGCGTGGACCAGCACGGCCTGCGGCCGGCCGGTGATCAGCGTGTAGCCGGTCGCCATGTTGACGGCGAGCGTCTCGTGCCAGGAGTCGATGTAGGTCGGGCCCGAGCGGTTGCCGACCTTCTGCCGCACCAGGGCTTCCCAGACCGGCGACCATTCCGACCCTGGCGACGACATGATGTAGTCGATCTTGAGTTTGCGAAACGCTTCCAGGATCGCTTCCCCGCCGTCCATGTAGTTTTTCATTGGCCTGTCCTGCTGTGCTGGGCTGCCTCACGCCTTACGGGCGCTCGATGGGTTTTCCGTAACAATGCCCGGCTGGCTTGCCAAGTGCTTGGTGGGCATGGGTTCGGTGGGTATGGGCTCGGTGGGCGCGGCTTGATCCCAATCGTCGCCGGGCAGGCGCTTGCCTGCACAGTGTCGCATCGCGCATAAGCCGCCAATCGCCGTGCAGCATGGCAGTGAAGCGAGGCCGTCATGAACGCCGCCTTTGAGCCGGAAAAATCGCTCCGCAGCCCTTCGGAACTCGCCGAAGCGGGTCTGATCGGTCGCGACCGCCTGGCCGCGCTGCAAGACGTCGCGGCGCGTTACGCCGTCGCCATCACGCCGGAGGTCGCGCGTCTGATCGACCCGGCCAACCCGGCCGATCCGATCGCGCGGCAATTCGTGCCCGATGCAGCCGAGCTGATCGCCGAGGAAGGCGAGAGCGCCGATCCGATTGGCGATGAGGCCCACAGCCCGCTTGAAGGGCTGGTTCACCGCTATCCCGATCGCGTGCTGCTCAAACTCGTCAACGCCTGCGCGGTGTATTGCCGGTTCTGCTTCCGTCGCGAGATGGTCGGGCCGGGCAAGGGGGCGCTGTCACCGCACGCGCTCGCGGCCGCGCTCGATTACATCCGCGCCACGCCGCAAATCTGGGAAGTGATCCTGACCGGCGGCGATCCGCTGATCCTTTCGGCGCGGCGCATGACGCACGTGCTGGACGAGCTCGCGGAGATATCCCACGTCAAGGTGACGCGCATCCATACGCGCGTGCCGGCCGTCGCGCCCGAACGGGTCTCGCCGGCGCTGATCCGTGCACTGCGTGCGTATATTAAAAAAGACAAGGCGTGCTTTGTCGTGCTGCACGTCAATCACGCGCGCGAGCTGAGTGCGAACGCCCGTGCGGCCTGCGCGCGGCTGATCGATGCCGGCATCCCGATGCTGTCCCAGACGGTGCTGTTGCGCGGCGTCAACGACGAAACGCAGACGCTCGGCGCACTGATGCGAGCGCTGGTCGAGTGCCGCATCAAACCCTATTACCTGCACCATGCCGACCTTGCGCCCGGCACCGCGCATTTGCGCACCACAATCGCCGCGGGGCAGGCATTGATGCGGGCATTGCACGGCCGCGCCTCGGGGCTGTGCCAGCCGTCTTATGTGCTCGACATTCCGGGCGGCTACGGCAAATCGCCGATCGGGCCGAGCTACCTTGTGGCCGACGGAACCACGGTCGAGGATTTCACCGGCCGGCGCCACCAGTATCCGCCGCACCAGAAAACGCCACTCGACGGTGCGCCGTAGGGCACGCCGCCAAGCGACATTTGAAATACAAGCCGGATCTACGCCGCTTCAGCGAAAAAGACGTCGGTCTCGAACGCGTAGCCGCATGAATCGCACGACCAAGTGTGGCGTACGCAGCGTTCGCTCAGATATTCGGACCACTCGGGCGCCAAGAGCCAGTCCGCGCATTGCGGACACTTGTTCTTATCGTAGGTGACCAGCCGCTCTCGCGCCATTTTATCGGTGTGCAGGGTCATGACGGCATCTCTCCCTGTACCCCTCCCTGGGAAGGTCTTGACTAAACGTACTCTGTGGCAGCCGCGTGACCGATCTGAGTCGCGCGTGCGGATGGGAAAAGGTATTGATGGGAAGTGCACCCTATGCTGCGTTGCGGTGGCGCGGCCGATAGAATAGATTTTAGAGAGTTGGATTTTAGAGAATTGGATTTTAGGGAATTGGATTTTAGAGAATCCGGGGCGGATTGACTGCTGGAGAGGGCGATGCGGGCAAACGCTTTTGAAAAACTGGCACTGGTGGCGGCTGTTGTCGCGGCTGGCGCAATGTCTGGTGCAGCGGCGGGTCGCGCGCAGGGTTTTGCCGCGGCAAAGCCGCTCCCGGCGATGGCGGCACGACCGCCGCTTATTCTGGTGCAGAACGCGTTCACGCCGTTCAGCCTCCCGGAGACCGGGGAGCCGCCGGTATCGCCGATCAATCCTGGCTCGTTGCCTGGCTCGACCGCGGCGATCGGCGGCAGCGCCACCGGGACCAACCCGGTCACCGGCTTGCCGTGCAACGGTTCGGGTTCGATTTCAGTCAGTGGCGCCGGCGGCCTGCCCGGAACCGCGACGCCGCCGCCCAGCGAGTCAACCGAAACGCTCGGGCAAATTCCGGTCGGCGTGCCGCCGACCAGCAGCATCTACAGCTCGCAGGCCAATCTCGGCGCATGCTGAGAGGCGCACCCAGCCGCGGACTCGGTTTGCGAATGTTAGAATCGGACCGCTAGTGCCGGCCCTGCGACACCAAGCGATCGCGCGCCTCGACATCGAGATCGTACACGGCCCTGACGCGGTCGAACGATTCAAGAAAAGCGCCCAGGATCGAAAGACCGGTATCGCCGCCGATCTCGGCGTGCCAATTCGGCTCACCGGCGCGCGCGCGGATGCGCACGCGCGGCATATATTGGGCCGCGCTGTGGCCCAATGATTTCGAAAACTCGATTTCAATCACCCCCACAAGCTTCGCCATCGTGAGCTTCTGTCGTTCGCTCATGCCCATTCGTCCACCCGTCGCGCATTTCAAATGAATGAGGCCGCCTCTGTTGGCGGCCTCATCCAGGCGAATGTTTTTCGATTACCAGGTTGTCCAGGTGTCGCCTCGCCAATAGCCGCGGCCTTCGTGTTCGCGGAATCTGATGGTTGGGCTTGCCCTCCAGGTGTCCTCATGAATAACGACGCCGGCAGTGGGCGGATACGCATATCTCTCGTGCGCGTGCCAGCAGACATTGCCTTGGCATACGATAGCGGCCGAGGCGCCGGCGCTTGTGACCGCCAGCAGGCCAGCACCGAGGGCGGCGCCAAGTATGGTTCGTCCGAGCGTCATCTACGCATCTCCTTTAGAGTTTCCAAACACGCGCGATAACGTCGACGCCTCGCAAGTCGTTCCGCGGGATCGGTGTCCTCGTTCAACGTCGGATTTGCCGAATGAGCGTGCCGCTCTGTTCCGATGATCGCGCCGAAGTGAATGAACGCAGCTTTGCGCTCGCGCTTGGTCGTAGAGCCGACGCAGCCGGGAGCGGAACCATGTCAGCAGCCGAAGCGCCGCACATCACGCGATTCAATTGCCCGAGTTGCGCTGCGATTTACGATCTCGTGCGCACGTATCTGAAACGCTGCGCAGGCCATATTGCTTCGCAACTTTGTCGGCGGCTTCTTTGCCGATCTGCCGCACCAGTTAGCCGCGGCTGCCTAAATGGGCATCAATAAATGCACGGTCAGCAAGCGTGCGATCAGCAAACATCGTGCCCGAAAGCAGGTACGGCTAGTTTTGTTTGACCCAATCGAGCGTCAAAGGTTCACCGGATTCGATCAGCGAAAGCGTGCCGGCAACCCATTGCGCATTTGGTGCCGA
>DASZWK010000399.1:0-2217 GCA_035546235.1 Xanthobacteraceae bacterium
TCCGCGCACTCGCGCACCTGAACATCGCCGATGTTGTGGTAGTGTCGCCCTATCCGCAGGAGCTGCATCAGTCCGCGCTGACGTTTCTCAAGGCGAGCGGCTTCCGCATCGCCGCCGAACGCACCGAGGACGTAGTGTTCAAGCATCTGCAGGACGTAACGCCCGCGCACATCGCGGCTGTCGCCAAGCGCGTCCTGAGCCAAGCGCCGGAGGCCGACGGCATCTATATACCTTGCAATCAATGGGCCGCCGCCGATGCAGCACCGCTGATCGAAGCCGAATGCGGCGTGCCGGTGGTCAGCGGCGCGCATGCCGATCACTGGGAGGCGTTTCGCGTGCTCGGCGTCGACGATCCGCTGCCCGGCAACGGCCGTCTGATGGAAAGCTTGCGCAGCGGCGTGATTGCGCCCGCCGCTGCGATCACTTGAGAAAAAACCGCCGGGAGGAAAACATGACTATTACACGCCGCGCTTTTGCTGTCGGCGGCTTGAGCGCTGCCGCAACCGCAGCACCATTCACCTATGCTTCGGCGGATGATTATCCCTCCCGGCCGGTGCAACTCATCGTGCCCTACGCGCCGGGCGGCAGCGGCGATCTCTTGGCGCGGCTTCTCGGCAATCAGCTCTCGAAGATTTGGGGCCAGCAGGTGGTCATCGAGAACAAGGGCGGCGCGGGCGGCCTGATCGGCACCGAGGCGGCGGCAAGATCCACGGCCGATGGTTACACGCTTTATCTCGCGACCGACGGTCCGCTAACTATCGCGGCGACGCTGCACCGGCACCTACATTATGACTGGAAGCGCGATTTTTCGCCGATCTCAATGATGGCCGTCGGTTATCAGATCCTGCTGGCGAGTCCGAAACTGCCGGCGAGCAATTTGAAAGATTTCATCGCGCTCGCGAAGCAGAATCCCGGTAAGTACAACTTTGCCTCGATCGGCGTCGGCAGCGCGCCACATCTCGCGGCCGAACTGTTCCTCGATATGGCGGGCCTCAAGCTGACGCACGTGCCCTATCCGGGCTCTTCGCAACAGAGCATTGCCGCACTGATTTCCGGCGACGTCGCCATGTTTATGGTCGGCATCTCGACTGCCGTGCCGTTCGTCAAAGCCGGCACCGTGCGCGGCCTTGCGGTCACCGCACCGAAGCGCATCGACAGCCTGCCGAACGTGCCGACCTTCGCCGAACAGGGCATGCCCAAGATGGATTACAGTCTTTGGTTCGCCATCGAGGCCCCGAGCGGCACCCCGCCCGCGATCGTGAAAAAGATTCACGACGACATGGCCAAGGTCGCCGCCGACGCCGAGTACAACAAAGCGCTCCATATCCGCGGCTTCGAGGCACAGTCGGACACGCCCGAGCAACTGGCGGCGTTCCTGCAAAGCAACTATCTGCAGCTAAAGCCGCTGATCTTGCGCCTTGGGCTGCAAGTTAATTGAGAAGCCGTGTCGGACTGGCGATCCGCGACGCGAAACGTGATATAATGATGGATAAGATTTGAAGAACTGGCCTGCCGCGTCGCCGGAACCGGCGGGGCGCTGGAACAATAACTGATGAGCCGCATCCCGGACTTTGCCAAAGTCGATTTTGCCGATGCGCCGTCCAAAGCCGGCGCGGCGGGTGTGCCGTCGGGCACGCCATGGCTGACGCCTGAAGGCATCGCGGTAAAGCCGCGCTACAGCGCCAACGACCTCGCAGGCCTCGATGGCCTCGACACCTATCCGGGCATCGCGCCGTTTCTGCGCGGCCCCTACCCCACTATGTACGTCACTCAGCCGTGGACCATCCGCCAGTATGCCGGCTTCTCCACGGCCGAGGACTCGAACGCCTTCTATCGGCGCAATCTGTCGGCGGGGCAGAAGGGCCTCTCCATCGCCTTCGATCTCGCCACCCATCGCGGCTACGACTCCGACCATCCGCGCGTTGCCGGCGATGTCGGCATGGCGGGCGTCGCCATCGATTCGATCTACGACATGCGCACGCTGTTCTCCGGCATCCCGCTCGACCGGATGTCGGTGTCGATGACGATGAATGGTGCCGTGCTGCCGGTGATGGCACTCTATATCGTGGCCGCCGAGGAGCAAGGCGTGTCGCCGGAGAAATTGTCGGGCACCATCCAGAACGACATTCTCAAAGAATTCATGGTGCGCAACACCTACATTTATCCGCCGCAACCGTCGCTGCGCATCATCTCCGACATCTTCGCCTACACCTCGGC